>DASQJB010000074.1:0-13815 GCA_035631295.1 Bryobacteraceae bacterium
CCGTTTGTGACGCCGAAGACTACTTCGTAGGAGCCCAAATATCGCGTCTCCGCCGCCGCCGGGCGCGCATTCGCTAAGAGAGCATCCTCGCCTAGTTCCTTGCGGGCCAGTTCCATGGCCGCTTCCACAGTTCCCGAGAAATAACCTTTGAGCTGCATGATTTCGTGAACTTGCTCTCTTCCATCGGCGCCGCCGGCGCGAAGCTTTACGGCTACTGAACCAGACCCTACTGAATCAGACCCAGCGAGACCACGCTCACGCCCGCAAGGAAACGGCCGATTTCCGCGCCTTTCAACGCGATCATGTATCCGGACGCCTTCAGTTGCAGATTATCGGTGACGCGCACCGGCGGCAGCATGTAGCCCAGGTCGCCGGCTAGTTGCCGCCGGATTCCGGCGATGCGGCGGAGCAAGGGCGAATTCTGCCCCCCATCGACCATCCTCACAAGCGCCAAGCCCACTTCGACGGCAAGCGGTTCGACCCGCAGCAGCGATTCCAGATTTTCCTTCGGCTGGGAGTCTGCAACGGCAGGCTGCGCATTTTGTGCGCCAGTTTTGTGCTTTAGCTTCCAACCGGCAAAGCCTACGCCCGAGCCGAGCATTAGAAAAGGGAGAGTCGGAAGGCCGGGAAAGGCCGCCATGGCGATCAGCACTCCACCCGCCAGCAGCAACGGCTGAGGATTCTAAAGGCTTGCCGGCGCACGTCTCCAACCGTTCTTCGGAACTCGCGCGCATAACGATCATCCCGCCGGACACCGAAACCATCAAAGCCGGAATCACGGTGATCAGGCCGTCCCCGATGGTCAGCACGGTATAGGTGGAGAGCGCGGGAGTGAGATCCATGCCGTTCTGGAGCACGCCAATCAGAAATCCGGCACAATGTTTATGGCGGTGATTAGGATGCTCGCCACCGCGTCGCGCTGGGTGAATCGGCTGGCCCCGTCCATGCGCCGTAAAACTCCGTTTCAGCCGCGAGTTTTTTGCGGCGCTCCCGCGCTTCGCCTTCGTCAATCAGCCCGGCGTTCAGGTCCGAGTCGATCGACATTTGCTTGCCCGGCAGCACGTCCAGAGTGAAGCAGGCAGTGACCTCGGATATGCGCACGGCGCCATTGGTTGATGACGACGTATTGAATCGCGATCAGCACCAGGAAAATCACAACGCCGATGATGTAGTTGCCTCCCACCACAAAATTTCCGAAGGCTTCGATCACCTGTCCCGCCGCGCGAGTGCCCGCGTTGCGTGAATCAAAATGAGGCTCGAAGAGGAAATGTTAAGGGCCAGCCGGAACAAAGTCATCAGCAGAAGCGAAGTGGGAAAAACGCTGAACTCCACCGGCCGTGTTATATACATCGACACCAGAAGCACAATCACCGACAGGGTGATATTGGCGCTGTATCAGGATGTCGAGGAGGAAGCTCGGCATGGGCATGATCATCCCAGAACGATTCCCAAAACGGCAAGAGGCACGGCCAAATCGGAAATGCCGCTGAAGCGGGATACGGGCCCAAGCGGCTTCGTGAAGGCTGAGGAGCGCCGGGAGGCGGTCCCGCGAGCGTTTATTTCCGGGGAGTTGGCGATAAAAGCGGCGGCTGCGGATGCGCCGCCTACTCGGGTAGGAGCAGTGGGGACAACTTGAGAGGGCGCCGCCATGGTGAAGCCCGGTGCACTTTGGCGGCCAGAGGAGAAGCTAGGGCGAAGCAGGCCCCTTCAGAATAGAAACGGCGGCCCACTAGGAGATGATGGGCCGCCGTGGACCAACCTGGCCCCCCGCGAGCGCTGAAGGGGGACTGCGTCCAGGCGATCCAAAACTAGAGCTAGGGCCTCACGACTGGACGCGCAGATGATTCTCGACGGAGAAAACGTTCGGCACGCCGTTGGCGCGCATGAACGCCATCTGCTTGTCCTGTTCGGTTGCGACTACGCCCTCCAAAGTCACATGCCCGTTCTTTACGATGATGTGGATCGATGGAACCACACCCAGGGCGTAGCGCTGAAGCGCCGGAAATCCGTATATCGCACGATAGGTGCTGCGCCGAATCTGGTTATCGAAAGGCGACAGCGGCAGCACTTCGATCTGATCGTTGACGGCGGTTACGCCTTCCACGCGTTTGACGGCGCGCACGGCATCGTCCTTCACCACCGGCCGCGTCACTTCTCCAAATAGTGTGACCGCACCGTCATCCACCCGGAACGAAAGGTTATCGAATACGTTGTAGTAAGGGAGCATCGCTAGCTCGTGCCGCACCCGCTCTTCAACCGTCCTGCGAGTGCTCGGTCCGCTAGAAGCATAAACCCCCGGCGCCACGCCTGCCAGAATCAGGGCGAGCGCGCAAGCAAAAATCTTTTTGTTTTTTTTCTTTACCTCCACGTCTCTTTTTTCCTCCAACCATTAGACGAGATGGGCGGCGCCGGGGTTGCAGGTTCAAGTTCGGGGCCGTCCGTTCATGAGTTTATAGATATAAGCCAGGATCTCGGCTACCGCGCGGCGGAGATGGGTGGGAATCTCCTGGCCGACTTCAACAGATACATACAGGGCGCGAGCGAGGGGGATTCTCGACGATCGGCGCCTGGTGCTCCAAAGCGCGCTGCCGGATGCGCAGGGCGAGGTAGTTTTTGCCCTTGGCCACCACGCGCGGGGCGCCCGGCGCGTCCATGGCGTACCGAATCGCGACGCATAGTGCGTCGGGTTGACGATAACCCCGTGGCCGAGGGGATCTGTTTCATCATTTGGCGGCGCGCGAGATCCCTTTGAATTCTGCGGATACGCATCTTTACATGAGGGCTGCTCTCCTGCTCCTTTACCTCTTCGCGGACTTCCTGCTTGCTCCTGCGAAGCTGGCGGGTGTAGCGGCGGCGATTCCAGATCAGATCGACGGCGCCGATCGCCAGGAACACGCCCGATGCGCGCCAGAGCAAGGTTGCGAAGGCTCCGCTCACCCGAGCGGCGGCGCTTCGGGTCGCCATCCAGGGCAGCTCGAGGAAAGAATCGAGGTTATCCGCGATCTCGCGATACACGGCGGCGGCCACGAGGAGCAGCAGAAAAACGGCTTGAACAAGAAGAAAGCCATTCTGTGACGGCAAGGAAGCGAGCCGCTTGAGAGGATCGAGGCGTTGGAGGTCGGGGGCAACGCCGCGCAATATCGTGGCGATTCTAGAGAACATGCGCTCGGCGGGCGCGCTCGACGCGGAAATCGAGGTGATCTGATGGACAGCCAGCCGGTTCAGACAACGACAAGTGAAGCGGCTTCGGTTGCCGCGGCCTCACCATCCAAGCCGAAGACACCGCTCGAAGCCGCCAAGCAGTTTGAATCTTTGCCCATCGCCCAGATGCTCCGCACTGCCCGGGAATCCATGGGGGGCGACGACTCCGACTCCACCGCAGAGACGATGTTCGACGTCGCCGGGCAACAACTCGAGGAAATGCTCGCCGACCCGGTAGATTTGGGCTTTCCAGGATTATTGAAAGTGGCTTGGGAACGTCGGGCCAAAGCCAATGAGTCGCTGTACATGCCCTGGCGCGGCCGGCGCTTGCTTTAGGAGTTGTCAGGAAGCAAGCATGCTGGTTGTGGCGCGACAGGGGCTAAAGCCCGGATTCTTCAGGGCAACTTTTCGGCACGACTAAAGCCGTGCCCTGATACGAAGCGCGCCAAAGCTGGAATGGCTATTTGGCTACCGGCTGCAGTACGCGGCTCGAAATGATGCGATCGATCATTCCGTATTCAAGCGCTTGCTCGGGCTCCATGATGTAATCGCGGTCCACGTCGCGGGCCACGCGGTCGACGGGCTGGCCCGTGGCGTCGGAAAGCACCTGATTGAGCGTCTCGCGCATGCGCAGAATCTCTTTGGCGTAGATGTCGATATCCGCGGCCTGCCCCGCCAGCCCGCTCATGGAGGGCTGATGGATCAAGATGCGCGAATGCGGAAGACTATAGCGCTTGCCCTTACTTCCGCAAGCCAGCAGGACGGCGGCCATGGACGCGGCCTGCCCGACGCAATAAGTGACCATGTCCGGCTCCACCAGGCGCATCGTGTCCAGGATGGCCAAACCCGCCGTGATCGATCCCCCCGGCGAGTTGATATACAGCGAAATGTCTTTCTCAGGATCCTCGGCGGCCAAAAATAAAATCTGCGCGATGATCAGATTCGCGACGTTGTCGTCGATGGGGGTGCCCAAGAAAATGATGTTCTCCTTCAGCAAGCGGGAGTAAATGTCGAAGGCGCGCTCGCCTCGCGACGTCTGCTCCACCACCATGGGCACGAGAACCGAATTCTGCATTGAGTTTCTCCTGTCGGTCCCATTCTACGCCATGCGCCCGCGCTACTCCACGAAAAAACGAAGCCACCGGCAGGGGCGGCGCCGATCCCGCCTATGCGGAAACGCTCATGCGAAACGGGAGAAAGTCATGCGAGAATAAGACTTACCGGCTGAGGTTCTCCTTCCAAACACGGGCCCCAGCCTATGCCAAGGAAGTTAATTACCCAACGTGACCAATATTGTAGGAGTGCCGCGGGAGAGCTTCCCGGGGGAGCGATGCGTGGCCCTCACGCCTCGTTCGTGCGAAGCCTTGCAGAAGGCGGGAATGACAGTCCTGGTCGAGCCCTCGGCGGGCGAAGATGCGGGCTACCCGGACGACCAGTACGCCACGCGCGGCGCCAAACTGGCCAGCCGTGACCAGATCTTTGCAAAAGCCGATATCGTCACCCAGTTCCGCAGCCTCGGCGCGAACCCCGAAGCCGGACGCGCGGATCTGAGCCGGCTGCGGCCGGGACAGATCGTCATCGGCTTGGGCGAGCCGTTGACGGCCCAACGCGAAGTCTCGGATCTGGCCGCAGCGGGCGTTTCCTTCTTCGCTCTCGAGTTGATCCCTCGCATCACGCGGGCCCAAAGCATGGACGTACTATCGTCACTGGCGACGATTTCCGGTTACGAAGCCGTACTGCTTGCGGCCGCCGCGCTTCCGAAGTTGTTCCCCATGCTGATGACCGCCGCCGGAACCATCACGCCCGCCAGAGTCTTCGTGCTCGGAGCAGGCGTCGCCGGCCTGCAGGCGATCGCCACGGCGAAACGGCTCGGGGCCGTGGTCAGCGCCTACGACGTGCGCTCGGCGGTAAGGGATCAAATCGCGAGCGTGGGGGCCAAGTTCGTCTCGCTGGATGTGGAGGCTTCCGCTGCCGAGGACAAGAGCGGCTATGCCAAGGCGATGGACGAATCGTTCTATGAGCGCCAGCGCCAGCTTATGACCGAGGTCGTGCGGGAACACGACGTGGTGATCACTACCGCCGCCGTGCCAGGCAAGCGCGCGCCCGTGCTGGTGACGCAGCCGATGGTGGAGGCCATGGCGCCCGGTTCCGTCGTGGTCGACCTGGCGGCTGTGCGCGGCGGCAATTGCGAATTGACCAAGCCTGGAGAAAACGTGTTGCATCGCGGCGTGCACATCATGGGACCGCTGAATTTCCCGGCGCTTGCCCCGTATCACTCCAGCCAGATGTTTTCAGCCAATGTAACCGCGTTTCTCAAGCACCTTGCCGGATTTCTGCCATTGACGGCGAATCCGCCGGATGAGATCGTGCGCGATACGATGGTCACCTTCGGCGGCGCCATCGTACACCAGCGCGTGTGCGAAACCTTTGGCCTACCCGGCGCTGTCAAAGCCGTCAATAACGGAAACGTGAAATGAGTCATTCTCCCTACGAGTTCGCACTGTTCGTATTCATGCTGGCCGCGTTTTTGGGATGGGAGCTGGTCAAGCGCGTGTCGCCGCTGCTGCACACTCCCCTCATGTCTCTGTCCAACGCCATCTCCGCCATTGCCGTGGTGGGGGCGATCGTGCTGACGGGCGATCAGGCCGCGCAGCCGTTCGTCCGCATTTTGGGCTTCGTCGCGCTCGTCACGGCGACCATCAACGTCGTGAGCGGCTATCTGATTACCGACCGCATGCTGAAGATGTTCCGTAAGCGAGAACCCGGAGCGGGCGGAGAACAGAAGTAAATGGAAAGCGTTCTCCCGTTCATTTATCTCCTGGCGTCCGCTGGATTCATACTCGCCATCAAATGGATGAATCATCCCTCCACGGCGCGGCGTGGAGTGATCATCGGCGAGCTGGGAATGCTGCTGGCGGTGATTGGCACGCTGCTGCGGAGCGACATTCACAACTATACGTGGATTCTGCTCGGCCTGGCTATCGGCTCGGCCATCGGCGCGCCGCTCGCGTACCTCATGCCCATGACTGCCGTGCCCCAGCTCACAGCGCTCTCGCACGCCTTCGGCGCGTTGGCTTCGGCGCTGATCGGCACGGCCGAGTATTACAGGGAAACGCCTCATGGCTTCACCATGGGCGCGCTTTCGGCCGAAACGCTGTTGGGCTACTTGACGGCCACCGCCAGCGTCATTGCGTTCGGCAAACTGCAAGAGATCCTTCCCACGCGCCCCATCACTTATACGGGCCAGAACATCGTCAGCTTCATCGTACTCGGAGGCGCGGTAGCCCTGGGCGTGAGCCTGACCGCTGGCGTAAGCGCGCCGTGGATGTTTCCGATGTTGATCGTCTTCTCGCTGCTGTTCGGCATCATGCTGGTGACCCCCATCGGCGGCGCGGACATGCCCACCGTTATCGCTCTGCTCAATTCGTCCGCCGGAGTGGCGGCGGCAGCCATGGGATTCGTTCTCGACAACCGCTTGCTGATCATCGCCGGCGCGCTCAACGGAACCGCGGGCCTGTTGCTTTCCATCATCATGTGCAAGGCCATGAACCGGTCTTTCGCGAACGTGCTGTTCGGCGCGTTCGGGCAGGTACAGGCAGACGCGGCCCAGCAAGTAGCGCAAAGGCCAGTACGCTCGGCGACTGCGGAAGAAGCGGCGGCGATTCTGGAGGCCTCCTCCAGCGTCATCATCATTCCTGGCTATGGAATGGCCGTGGCGCAGGCGCAGCACAAGATCCGCGAGATGTACGACATGCTCACTCGCCGCGGCGTGAACGTGCGGTTCGCGATTCATCCCGTGGCTGGCCGCATGCCCGGCCATATGAACGTCCTGCTGGCCGAAGCCGACATTCCCTACGACAGGCTGCTCGAGATGGACGAAATCAACGGCGAATTTCCAATGACCGACGTCGCGCTGGTAGTCGGCGCCAACGACGTCGTCAATCCCCTGGCCCGGAGCGAAAAGGATAGCCCCATCGCCGGCATGCCCATCCTCGACGCCGATAAAGCTCACACCGTCATGGTGATTAAGCGCGGTATGAGCCCTGGCTTCGCTGGCATCGATAACGAGCTGTACTACATGGACAAGACTCTGATGCTGTTCGGCGACGCCAAGGGATTCGTTACTAGCATTGTGAAGGAGCTCGGCTCGAATCACGGCTAGACGCTCGCCCGCCCTCCCGCGGCCGCGTAAGCTCGGCCCGTGGGGAGGTTGAGATATGCTGTACGGGGAGTCCATGTCGACTAGCGTCCAGGCCCCGCCCGCGAAAATAGTTGAGCGAATCCAGCACGACTGGAAGCATGTCGTTCGAGGCTTCGCAATGCTTGCGCTGGTGTACGCGGCAGTCGTCTACCTCATACCCAAACCCGCGGCAGTAAAGCCCGAAGGCTGGCGGCTCACCGGCCTGTTCGTCGCCACGATTGTGGGCCAGATGATCGAACCAATTCCCGGAGGCGCGATCGTCCTTCTCGCGGTGGCTCTGTCGTCTCTGATCGGCGGCTTGACCATGGATCAGGCTTTGGCAGGCTACGGCGACAAAACGGCCTGGCTGGTGTTGTGCGCGTTCTTCATCTCGCGCGCTTTGCTTAAGACCGGGCTTGCGCGCCGCATCGCGCTGTTTTTCGTGCGTCTATTCGGCAAAAGCTCTCTGGGCGTCTCCTATGCGCTGGCTGTGTCCGATTGTGTGCTTGCGGGCGCAATACCCTCGAACGGCGCCCGCACAGGCGGGGTGATTCTTCCCATTGCACGCTCGCTCTCCGAGATTTACGGCTCTGAACCGGGGCCGACCGCCGGAGTGTTCGGAATGTTCATCATGGCGGCAATTTACCAGAGCGCGTGCGTCACTTCCGCGATGTTCTACACCGGGCAAGCCAGCAACGCTCTGGCGGCGCGCATGGCCGGCGCCACATTCGGCTATTCCGTTACCTGGGCGAGCTGGTTTAAGGCCGCCATCGTGCCGGGTGCGATTTCCCTGTTGGTTGTACCCTGGCTCGCCATTCGAGTGCTGAAGCCCAAGGTGCGGCGTACTCCCGAGGCCTCCGCATTCGCCGCCCGGGAGCTTGCCGCCATGGGACCCCCTACCCGCGCCGAGGGCATCGTCGCCGTCGTCTTCGCCGCCGTGTGTGGCTTTTGGATGAGTTCGTCATGGACAAGTCTGGACGTCACGATGATTGCGCTGTTGGGCATCATGGTGCTGTTGCTGACGGACGTGCTGAGCTGGCGCGACATCACGCAGGAGCATGCGGGGTGGT
Organism: Bryobacteraceae bacterium; assembly: GCA_035631295.1. Taxonomy (GTDB): domain Bacteria; phylum Acidobacteriota; class Terriglobia; order Bryobacterales; family Bryobacteraceae; genus Palsa-187. Next base: position 8,452 of record DASQJB010000074.1, read on the forward strand.
CGGTCTTCATTTGGTATGGCGGATTGATCCGGCTGGGGACCGCGCTGAACGATACAGGAGTTCCGAAAGCCTTCGCCGAAGGGGTCGCGCGCATGTTTCCCGGCTTGGGCTGGGTGGGTTTGCTGGCCCTCGCACTGGTGGTCTACTTTTACGCGCATTACGCCTTTGCCAGCATCACCACGCATATCCTCGCGATGTTCCCGGCATTTCTGGCGGTATTGGCGGCAAAGGGCGCGCCTCTGGGGCTCGCGGTGTTCGCGTTCGCCATCTTTGCGAACCTGGCTGCGTCGCTGACGCACTACGGCACCACTCCCGGACCCATCATCTTCGCCCACGGATACGTTTCCCGGGGCAAGTGGTGGCAAATCGGATTTCTCGTGAGCTTGATTAATCTCGCGATTTGGTCCATGGTGGGATTTTCGTGGTGGAAACTGATCGGCGTGTGGTAAGTCAGGCGGATGCGGACTCCGCCTGGGCGACTCGGCTGCGCCGCCGGCTTATCGCCTCAAGCATCACCGCTGCAACCAGCATTGCGATGGCCACATACACGAATTTGTCCACGCGAGACACCGCGATCATGTAAACCGTCTGGACGAGAGCGAGCGCTACGGTCGCGCCCAGTTTCGTATTTGGGAAGACCTGCTTGATTATGGCCAGCCCTCGCCGCCAGAGGAAAGCCGCGCCGATCATCAACACCGCCACGCGCGCTGCCTCCCAGGGAACTGTCATCGGGATATCGATGAGCGCGTGGGCGATGATTCCCGGAATCAGCGAGCGGGTCCAGGCGAACACGACTCCAAATCCCAGCGCGGAGATAAGAAGTCCCACGATCATGCCGGCGTTGTAGAGGTTCGGAATCTGATATTGCGAATGTGCAAAGGTGAAGAAACACGCCGTTCCAACGATCGCCGGGCCATCTCCCCAATGCTCGGCGAGCCGGCGCTGGCAGTATCCGCGAAAGAAGAGTTCCTCGACTACGGGAACAAGCGCCCAACTCATGACCGCCGAAAAAAGCCAGAACTCCCACCGGCGCCACGACATATCGAAAAATGCCTGTCGCCACGGTGTGGTTTGGCTCGGATGGATGAGGTTCGCCAGACTGACGCTCATCACTGGCCATGTCGATAAGGCGGCGGTTCCGAGTCCGGCCAGAAGCAGCGTGGTCCAGGAATGACCTGCTTTGGTCAGGCCATAGGCCACCGGGCCTTGCCGCCGGCGCCACCAGTTGATAGGGATGATCAGCAGGAAATATCCGCTATTGATAAGCATCAGACGCAGGAACATCAGCCACGCGCCCGTAATCAACTCGGGGCCGGTTGAGTGGGCGTTCAAAGTAGCGAACGGATCTGCGGTCGATATACCGAGCTGGACCAGCGGGATGGCCAGGAGGTTCGCTAGAAACTGGCCGGTGAGGAAAACTCCCAGCACCTCAAGCAACGCCGCCGCGCGCTGTCGCGATGTGTCGCTCATGATCGTTGGCTAGCGCTATTCCGCCAGCGATTCCAGCACCTTCTCGACGTGGTCGGTCACCTTCACCTTCTCGAAGATCTTCGCAAGCTTCCCCTCCGGGTCTACGACAAAGGTGCTGCGCTCCACTCCCATGTATTTGCGCCCCAGGAAGCTTTTCTGCTTCCAGACGCCGTAGGCTTCGGCGATGGAGTGATCCGGATCGGGAACCAGAGTGAACGGCAGCCCGTATTTCGCGGCGAAGCGCTGCTGCGCCGCCTCCTTGTCAGGCGACACGCCCACGATCTCGGCGTTGAGCTTCGCGAACTTCTTCGAAGCGTCCCGGAATTCGCAGGACTCCTTGGTGCATCCCGGCGTGTCCGCCTTGGGAAAAAAGTAGATCACCACGGTCTTGCCGTGAAGCTTGGAGAGTTGAAAATCGCCGGAATGGATCTCGGGCGCCCGGCTGCCGGTTTGGAGACTCATATCCGGTGATTGTAGACTAGTTGGAGAGGCCTTTAAGCGGCTTCCGCGGGAGTCCAGATGAAGAAGAGCGCATTGTCGATAGCGGCGGGTGTTATTTTCGCGGGCGCGGCTGCCTTCGGCGCCGGCGATGCCGGCAAAGGAAAAGACGTGTTCGATCAGAACTGCTCGGTGTGCCACAACTCCGACAGCACGGATGCGAAGGTCGGCCCCGGCTTGAAGGGTCTCTTCAAAAAGGCTGAGCTGGCGAACAAGAAGAAAGTGAGCGACGCCAACGTTCTGGACTTCATCAACAAGGGCAGCTCTGAAAAAGGCATGCCTGGCTTCGCGGATCTGTTGAACGACGCCGAGAAAGCCGACTTGATCGCGTATTTGAAGACTTTGTAGTTCCAAGGTCCCCATCGTCTAGCCCGGCCTAGGACATCGCCCTTTCACGGCGGTAACGGGGGTTCGAATCCCCCTGGGGACGCCAAACAAATCATTGCCAATTCCCGCGTTTCTTTGCCTGAAGCTGTTTCGTCGGCGACAGCGACTTTGCCAGTGACAGTCTGGATCGCACGCAGTGAAAGCCGGTAGTTGGTGCCACGACCTTCCAGACAACCCGACAACACGTAGTCACAAAGCGTGCGGATCTCCGGCGGCGCTCAGATACCTGGCCGAGCAGATCAGGAAAAGCGCCGAAATCGGTAGCCTGCGGACCAGAAGAGCGGCATCCATACGAAATCCTGCAGCTCGGACCCCCTATTATACGCGTGGCTCGCTCTCTCGCGATAGGCGGATTAAAACTACACGATTCCCGTGGTTTTCCGGGCAGACTCCGGAGAGAGACATGAGCTAAGAGAAAACGGCCATAATCTCGGGAACCTCACTCTGCGGGCCGAGGCCGTAGACTAGGCGAGGATAGAATGAGGATTTATGTCTCGCGCAATGCTTGTTGGGCTCGCGATGGCGGCACCCGTTTTTGCGCAATTTTCGCAACTGGTCTCGACCGATGACGGGCAGGAACTTTATTTTGCTTCTCCGCTCATTCTGGCCAGCTCCGTTCCATCGCCCTCCCCGATGCCACAGGCCCTGCCCAATCTCTACCGGGTCGGACCGGATGGTGTTTACCTGCTCACGTCAAGCGCTTCTATGCCGCAAGTCTCCGGCGATGGCAGTATTGTGGGCTTCACCAATCCCAATTTTTGTACCACAACTTCGACGACGCCTCCGGGGACCTCATGCGGACCGGAAGGTGAATTATGGGGAACGCCGCCAACTGAGCTCGGTGGAGGCTCGCTTCAACTCAGCCGGAACGGCCGCTGGGCCGTGCTCTATCCACCGCTAATACCCAATCAATCTTCGAGCGCGACGCTTATCGACCTCAGCACAGGTCAAACAATACAGATTCCTCCACTGGCGTTGGGCGTTAATTTTTCAGTCGCTTCGGATGGCACGGTATTGGTGCAACAGACTCAAATCGGGCTATGGAAACAAGGCCAGTTCACACCGCTAGTCTTGTCCCTGCCCATAGGAACAGCTTTCCGCGTATTAGCCCTTAGTGATGACGCTAGAACTCTCATTTACAGCGGATTCGATATCAATCCGGCGGGCCAGCAGAACCCGATCCGTCTGGTGGCGCGGAATCTCTCCACAGGGACAGACATCCCCTTTTATGTTGCGCCGGATGCAAACACCTTTCCTCAATTTATGTCTGTCAGCCGGGATGGCCGGTACGTATTGTTTCGTGCCACTGTGGGACAGCCGGCCGGCATTGCATACGTGGCGGATATCTCAACCGGCAAAGCCGAAGCCATTTCTTTGCCGGATGGTGAACTGGTCACGGATGGGACATTGAGCGGGTTGGGCGATGCTGCATTTCTCGCGACCTCAACCGGGCGAATCGTTCGTGTGTCACTTGTGGCTGGAGCGCCCGGCCTCATCGATCCGCTATTTCCCGCCACAGCCTATGCCAATCTTCAGCAGCAACTTTCGCCCGGCGCCTATGTGCGACTCACAGGTTCATTGACTGGCTCCGTAGATGACTGGCAAGGCCGCATTCTTCTGGGAGACCGGCCCGTGGCTGTACTAGCAGCGAAACCGGGCGAAATAGACATCCAAGTTCCATGGGAACAGCCCACTGGGCAGGCTCAGTTCCGTTTGAATGTGCCCGCCGGTTCTCCCTTCCAACAGAACCAGACGGTTCTCGTCAGCCCCATCAGCCCAAGCTTTCTGCCGCTTGCGCCTGGTCAATCCAGCATTCTTGGTGTTGCTATTGTTCGCGGTGATTTTAGCGGCCTGCTTACCGAACAGCCACAGCCTGGCGACATCGTTCACGTGTACATGACAGGGCTGGGCTCTGTACAGGGCTCTCCGGTGAGCGGCCAGCCGACGCCGCTGGACCGGCTCTTCCCTATTTTGGGCACTCTGAGTTGCCGATTCCCGCCGGAAACGATGAATGCCGAAACGTTGTTCGCCGGTCTGGCTCCGGGGATGATCGGAATCTACCAACTTTCGTTCCGAATGCCGAATGACGCGAACCCGGCGCCGATCAACGGAATGGCGTGTACTTTGCAGCAGCCAAACGCTTCAGGCTCTTTTGCTATCACTCGTCTGACACCGGTGCAACCCTAGGCTACGTCCCTAGTCAGGTCCCTAGCCACGAACTCAGGCACAGAGCGAAATTGTACGTCGAGTGCGTGAGCACAGCTGCGGCGATCGATCGGTAGTGTAGTCGCAGGGCGCCGAATGGCGAAGCGTGTGCGGGGGGGACGGGTTTGTCGATGCCTGCTCGTTTGGTAGCCTGCTGGCAGGCATACCAGACGACCTGCTCAGTCATGGGTATTTCGGTGCGGTCATGGCGTTGTCCGCTGGGGAACAACCAGGTCTGCGGTTTGTGATTCAGCTGCCAATTCGGCTGGAGGGAGTCCGCCCGCCAGGAATTGGCGTTAGGGCGTCCGGTGGTGCCGGAGGAGCGTGTCCGCCAAGCCGTTAACGATGCGAAATCGGTACCCGACGGTCTTCCACCCGCGGAGCTGCGAGAGATGCTCCAGTTCAAGTTCACCAACCCGATGTTAGGGATCTATGCAGCGCACCGGATGTTCATGCTTCCCAAAACAATGTGTGTGCAGGAGGGGATAACGGGACGAATTCCCGTATGCACCTCCCCTGGCCGTATGAGCAAACCGATCACTGACGGATGCCTCGGCTATCCTGTCGCGCCGCATTGCGTCTTTGGCCGGTACTGTAATCGCGAACCGTGAATCCGCTGGCGAGCTTCGTTAGCACAGGGTCGGGAAACTTTGCTCATCTTCATGCTTCCAATAACTTCAGCGTGCCATCCCTATACAAAATATCTGAAGTGAGCTCGGAGCCCTCGCTGATCGGAGGTGAAACACCTTACGGAAAACGTGCAAACCCGAGGATCGAAGGATTAGGGACGCCAGTAAAGCACCA
>DASQJB010000075.1:0-3887 GCA_035631295.1 Bryobacteraceae bacterium
CGCTAACCACCAACAGGCCGGCATCAAGCTGCCGGCCCGGATTGGGCCTTGCGGAGAGTTCAACGTGAGATCGGAGGGATCGCCGGCAACAGCATCTCGGGAACTGTCCGAGCGCATGCACGCGAGCAGCAGACTTCAGTATATGCGCGCGCGATAGCCGCCGCGGCGGCGGTCGTAGACCCAGATGGCTCCAAATACCATCAATAGGATCGCAGGCAGGATCGCAACGGCGCGGAATGAGGTCTGGGCGGCGCCGCCCAGCACTCGATCGAGCTCCGGTCCGGCGGGAAGAGCTTTGAAGGCGCCATCGCCGCCGGCAAGCTCGACTTTCTTACGGTCGAAGATCGCGCCCATGAGCGGCAAGACAAATTGGATCGATAGTGTTCCGGCGGTGCCCATCAGGCCCATCAGCAACGCGCCGCCGCGCGGAAAGCGCTCGGAGGCCGTGGCGAGCATTGTCGGCCACATGTAGCAGACGCCCGTTCCCCAAACCGTGGCGGCGAGCACGGCCGCGGCGGGCGATTCTGCGAGGCTCAGCGCGAACAATCCCAGCGCCGCGGTCAAGCACGAACACCAAAGCACGCCGATGGGTGACAATTTGTGAACCAGGGGACCGGCGAAGTGCCGCATCAGAAACATCAGGCCGCTGACATAAACGAGCAATAAAATGCCGGGCATGTGAACCACGCGGCTCAGGGCCAGATCTACCCATTGGCCGGGCGCGAGCTCGGAGGCGGCGGTCAGGAACATCGAACAGAAGAGCACGAGGAACAGCGGGTTGCCGAGTTCCTTGAACATTCCGCCGGCGGAGACTCCGGCCGCCTTGCGCTCGGTGGGGGGAAACTTCACGCCTAGGCATAGGAGGACAAGCGCCACTCCCGGCAATGCTACTAAGCTTAGCTTCGCCTGCCAGCCCAGGCCCAGTTTCGACATAGCCACGCCGAGAAGACCGCCTATCACCAGGCCGCCCGGCCACCAGGCATGCGCCGCGTTGAGTTTTGCGGTTTTGCGATCCGGATAGAGCGCCGCGATCAGCGGATTCATGACCCCTTCCGCCAACCCCCAACCGACGCCCGCGATTACTGCTCCCGCGAGAAGGACGTTGGCGGCTGCATCGCCCGCCGCCAGGTTGCCCGCGAAGGCCATGATCAGCATCCCCGCCGGCATCAGGATTCCAGCGATCGGAAGCAGCAACGACATCCCGACAACGTCCAGCAGAGGACTGCCAATCGCGATGGTGATGGCCATTCCCAGGAACGGGGCGCCCAAAACGCCCGCGATCCTCTCCGCGGAATGAACCTTGTCGAGCGGATCGAAGAAGACGCGCTGAAGATCAGCCGCCGCATTGGCGCGGAGCGCGTTGGCCATCCCCGCGGTGGCGAGACCGAGGCTTGCGACCAGGAACAGGCGCGTCTTGTTGTAGGCGGCTTCACGGTCCGAAGCGCCGCGGGCCGCGGGAGCGCTCATGTGAATTGGATGTCCATTCCGAAAGCGCGCTTCACATTGGCGGCCCACTCCTCGTCGCTTTCCACTCCGCCCCAGGCGATCCACTGCTCGTCGGTCATGGAGGCGCGCCCATCGAGGAAGCCCTTCGCGTCCGGACCAACTGGATGGCGCAACGTGGCATCCCGGTTATTCACGACTGCGACGATCTTGTCCGCCACTAAAGAAGGCGGCGTAGGCGTCTGAAGCGAACTGCGAAACAACGCCAGCATGCGCCGGGTCTGGGGATAATAACCGCTCCATTCGCGCGGCTTGACCTTGCCGAAGATGGGAGTGGCGACCACGCCCGGCTCCACCAGTGCCACTCGGATTCCGAATCGCAAAACCTCCTGCGCCAGCGCTTCGCTCATCGCTTCGAGCGCCCACTTCGATGCCGAGTACGCAGCCTGCGGGGACATCGAAAAACGTCCCGCGACGGAGCTGACGTTCACGATATGGCCGAACTTTTGCGTGAGCATCCCCGGAAGAACTGCCTGCGTGCACCGGATCACGCCGAAGAAGTTGGTTTCCATCACCCGGCGGAAGACTTCTAACCCCACTTCTTCAACCGGCCCGCCGCCTGGAATCCCTGCGTTGTTGACGAGCACGTCGATTCTGCCGCGCGCGGCGACAACGCTTTCCACCGCGCTCCGCACAGAGTCGTCTGAATCCACGTCGACTTGCACGACGTTTATGGGGAGCTTTTCGGACGCGGCGAGGTCGGCCAGTTCCGGCGCGGCAGTCGGATTGCGCATTCCCGCGAAGACTTCATGGCCCGCTCGCGCCATGGCCACAGCTGTGGCGAATCCGATTCCCGTGCTGCATCCGGTGATCAGAGCAATCGGCACAAGAGCTCCTTAGCGGGATTGAGGAAATCCAAGATCTACTTTACTTGTTCCCGGATCAGGCCAACGGCTGGTGACGACTTTGGCGCGCGTGTAAAACTGTACGCCCTCGGGCCCGTAGATATGAAGGTCTCCGAACAACGACGCCTTCCATCCGCCGAAGCTGTAATAGGAGACGGGAACGGGAATGGGAACATTGATGCCGATCATGCCGACTTCGGCGTCGAATTGGAATTGACGCGCCGCCCCACCGTCGCGAGTGAAAATGGCGACGCCGTTGCCGTAGGGGTTTTCGTTGATGATGCGCAGCGCTTCGGCATACGTATCTGCGCGGATTACAGACAGAATGGGGCCGAAGATTTCGTCGTCGTAGCAGCGCATGCCCGGCTTCACGTGATCGAGGAGCGAGGGGCCGAGGAAAAATCCGTTCCCGCGGGAGATGGGATCTTGGCGGCCGTCCAAGATCACCGTGGCGCCTTCGGCCGCGGCGTTCTCCACGTAGGAGGCAACACGATCGCGGTGCTCGCGCGTGATCAGCGGACCCATTTCGGCGCTTTCTTCCATTCCCGGGCCGATCTTGAGGCGCGCCATTCTTTGAGCGATGGCGTCCACCAAGGGATCGCCGATGTTTCCGACGGCTATGAGAGCGGAGATCGCCATGCAGCGCTCGCCCGCCGATCCGCAGGCTGCGGAAACGGCGGCGTCGCCGGCCGTGGCGATATCGGCGTCGGGGAGCACCAGCATGTGATTCTTGGCGCCGCCCAGGGCCTGCACGCGTTTGCCATGGCGCGTTGCGTTTTCGTAAATGTGCCTGGCGACGCCGGTCGAGCCGACGAAGCTCACCGCTTTCACTTCCGGGTGCTCCAGCAAGCGGTTCACAGCAACGCGGTCGCCCTGAATGACGTTGAAGACGCCATCCGGCACGCCGGCGCGCTTTAGCAGCTCCGCGAGGAACAGGCTTGCGGAAGGATCTTTTTCGGAAGGCTTCAGGATGAACGCATTTCCGCAGGCGATGGCGGTGGCGAACATCCACATCGGAACCATCGCCGGAAAATTGAAGGGCGTTATGCCCGCGACAACGCCCAGCGGCTGGCGGATCTGGTAGACATCCACGCCGCGGCTGGCCTGTTCGGAAAAGCCTCCCTTTAAAAGATTCGGAATGCCGCAGGCGAATTCGATGTTTTCGAGGCCGCGGGCGACTTCACCCATGGCGTCAGGGAGGGTTTTGCCGTGCTCGGTGGTGATGAGGGCGGCGATGTCGCGGCGGTGGGCGTCCACCAGTTCGCGCAGCTTGAACAAGATCTCCGCGCGGCGCGAAAGCGGCGTGGCGCGCCACTCGGGGAATGCCCTCGCGGCGGACGCGACGGCCCGATCCACGTCTTCGACGGAGGCGAAATCGACGTGGGCTTGCTCTTCGCCCGTGGCGGGGTTCCAGATAATGCCGGACCGGCTGGATTCGGATGCGGACGGTTTGCCGTCGATCCAGTGCCTAACAGTTCGGATACCGGTGGAGGTGTCTGCGGCTGCCATAAGCTGACTCTCTAGTTTACGCCGCTCGGC
>DASQJB010000076.1:0-24755 GCA_035631295.1 Bryobacteraceae bacterium
GCCGGCGCGCGAGCTCTTTCACTATTTGAAAGCTGCGAATGCGGCCTCCGAAATCCGGAGGGACCAAACCGCCCGCCTTGATCCACAAATTCTCATGAAGACACCGCGCCTAGCGCGCTGTTCTGTAGATGCGCGCATCGGTTTGGCTATTTCAGATACTTGTCAAACCACGCGAGCTCTTCGTACAGCACGTGCTCCATCGACTCCTTCCCCCGATAGCCATGGGCTTCGGAGGGAAGCATCACCAGCCGCACCGTTCCTCCGTTGCCGCGAATGGCGGAGTACAGGCGCTCGGATTGAATTGGAAAAGTGCCCGTGTTGTCGTCGGCCTCTCCGTGAATCAGAAGAATCGGCGTCTTGATTTTGTCGGCGAACCAAAACGGCGACATGGTGGTGTAAACTTCCGGCGCTTCCCAAAACGTTCGCCGCTCGCTTTGGAACCCGAAGGGAGTGAGCGTCCGGTTGTAAGCGCCGCTCTCCGCCACGCCCGCGCGGAACAGCTTGGAATGCGCCAGGAGATTAGCCGTCATAAACGCCCCATAGCTGTGACCGAACACGCCGATTCGGTCGCGATCCACGACGCCCATCTCCACGGCTTTGTTGACGGCCGCCTGGGCGTCCATCAGGAGTTGATCGACGTAACTGTTATTCACGGTATCGGCATCGCCCACGATGGGCATGGCTGTGTTGTCGATCAGCGCGTATCCATGCAACACGACAAGCTGGTGATAATTGAGCTCCGGAAAAGCCTGCGCGGCATGACCCGTGACTTGGCCTGCTGTGTCCGCGTCGCTGAATTCGTACGGATAGGCCCACACGATAGCAGGAAGCCGCTTGCCGGGCTGGTAATCGGGCGGAAGATATAGAGTGAAAGAAAGCGGAACGCCATCGGCGCGCTTATAGGTGACCAGTTGCTTCTTCACGCCCGCGGCTTGTGGAGCCGGATTCGCAAAACGCGTGAGCGGCGTAAGCGTGGAACCGGCGCGAATGAAATAGTTGGGCGGATCTGTAGGGCTCTCCCGCCGCGTGAGCAGCCGCGAGCCGGTATCGTCGAGCACGTCCACGACCTCCTCGAAGCCTGAGGAGGAGTGAAACAGCCGCTCCGCCTTTCCCGTGGCCAGATTAAAGCGGTCCAAAAAGGGCTGGTCTCCGGAAGGCGAAGCACCTTGCCCGAAGAGATAGATATCGTCACCCTGTTGCAGAGGCTGGCGGCGGCCATCCGGCGATACCTTCATCACCGGCGCTCCGGGGTCGTGATAGGCGTCGCGCTCGTTGCGGCGGACAATCACCTTCGCCGCTGAGCCTGAATTTTCCAGATCGATTTCCAGCATTCGCTCGATGCGCCGCACGCGTTCATAATCCTGAACCAGCGCTTTTCCTCCGGCCAGCGCCGTAAGTCCGCGGAACCGCTCCTCCGTTTCGAAAACCTCATGAGGCTGCCCGCTGAAAGGAGCTGCCAGCGACACGATCTTGTCGCGATGCGGAACCTTCTCTTTCGGATTGCCGCCATCCAGCGCCTCTACCCAAACCAGAGTCGCAGGTTTATCCGGAAGCCACTGATAGGAGCGCGGGCCGGTGCGCACGCCGGCCAAGGGAATGTGCTCGGCCATCGGCAGGCTCGCGACCTTGAATTCCGCTTTCGCGTTGCGGTCCCACACCTCAATCTCTTGGGGGAACAAATTCGCCGGAAGCTGATACGAATACGGCTTGTGCAGACGCGCGGTCAAAAAATGCTGGCCATCGGGCGACGACTGAAGCGTCGTAAAGATTCCAGGCTTGCCGAAGGGCGCGATTTTTCCGCTCGCCGCGTCGACATACGCCAATTGCGCGGTCGCATAGTAATCGAACAGATCCTCGTCGTGAGGCGCGCTCAGAAGGTCTTCATAGGTTGGGGACGGCCCGGCGTTGCCCAGGCTTTCCTGCACGTGCGGGCCTTTGGGAAGGGCCGGCTCGGTCGGGGGCGCGCCACGATCGGAAGGCACAAGGCTCACGATCAGAGTGCGGTTGTCGCCCAGCCACTGAACCGTTGGGGCGCCGACGCCAACGCGTGCAGCGTTGACGTGCCCAGTGAGCCGGCGCGCAGCTCCCGTCACCGAGCCCGCGACCCACAACTCAACCTCGTGCGCCGTGACGTTGGTGAAGGCGAACTGCTTGCCATCGTGGCTCCACACCGGCGCGCTCGCTTTCGCCCCCGCCGGCAATGCGATGTGGATATCCTCTCCGCCCGGCAGCCGCTTCAGCGTGTAGGAGACATAGTACGGCGCGAGATGCAACGCATTTGTATTCGCGTCGATGCGAATGCCGGCCAGCCGCAGCATCGGCTGCGCCACTTCGGCCACCGGAGGATAGCGCACCGCCTGCATGAAGATGGCGTAGGCATGCTGCGGGCTTACCGACACGGCCGGCGTGGGCAGCGCATTCAGCGCTTCTACTACGGCCTTCGGCGGTTGACGGTATGGGAAGTCCTCGGCGTTAACCAGCGCGGAGAAGACTAGGACAACAGCGAGCGGATACAGGCGGCCCATGAGCAATTGTATCCGAATCCTCGCTGGACCGGGGCAGGCGTTCGGTTCTTGCCGCCCTTGTGTTCCGAATGATCTTCCGCATCGCCCCACCTCTCTACTTCCCACTAGACTTCGGCCACAACACTCCCTGATCCGCTTTCGTTACGGAAGCAAGTCCTTTGTAAATGAACTTCTGGACCCGCTGGCCGCGGTAAGTTTCGGTAGTGTAGATGTTGCCTTTGGAATCGGTGGCGATGCTGTGGACGCCATAGAATTCGCCCGGTTGCCGCCCGCCTTCGCCGAACGTCGTCAACACTTCCAGCGAGTTGCGATCGACGATGTGAACGCGGTCGTTTTCGCCGTCCGCAAGATAAATGTATTTCTGTTGCGGGTCTTTCGAAAAAGCGATGTCCCAAGCGGAACCCGACCCTAGCGTCTGCTTTTCATAAAAAGCCTCTTTGACGAAGGTTCCATCGGGTTTGAACACCTGGATGCGGTCGTTCACCCGGTCGCAAACGTAGAGCAAGCGATCCACCGAAAGGTCCGCGCAATGGACCGGATTGCGAAACTGCTGCGCGGGCGGAGCGCTGGGGTCGTAGCGGCCCTGATCGACGTCGTCGGGCTTGTGCCCGTACGCGCCCCAATGACGCTTGTATTTTCCGGTTTCTGCGTCGAACACAATCACACGATGATTTCCGTAGCCATCGGCGATATAGGCTTCGTTGGTTTGCGCATCTACGAAAATTTTGGCGGGCCGTCGCAGATTCTCGGCGTCGTTGCTGCCCTTGCTGCGTCCCGGCTTGCCGATCTGCATCAGGAATTTTCCATCCTGCGTGAATTTCAGCACCATGTTGTCGTTGTAGGGCTCCAGCCCTCCCACTTGGCCCTCGTCGTCGCCGCCTTTTGCTTTCCCCGCTTGTTTGCCGCGGCCGCCTGCACCTCCGGCCGGCACGCCGCTGTTGCCGCCGATCCACACGTTGCCTTTGTAGTCGACCGTGATTCCGTGGTTCGATTCCGGCCAGTCATAGCCGTTGCCGGGACCGCCCCAGCTCCGCAGTAAATTGCCCTGTTGGTCGAACTCGAGCACGGGCGGCGCGGGCGCGCAGCATTGCGCCGTCTTAGGATTGGTGGTGGCGTGCACTTCGCCCGCCTCAAGCGAGCCGGCGCGATGAATGATCCAAACGTGGTCCTGCGCGTCGACAGAAACCCCGATGGTCTGACCCAAGATCCAGTGGTTAGGCAGCGGTTTGGGCCACAGCGGGTCCACTTCGAATCTTGGAGCCGAAACCGTCGCGGCGTGCGCCACGCTCCTCTTTTCCAGAAAAGCGGACGCCCCGCCCAGCACAACCATCACACCCACAACGCCGGCGGCAGCGCAATGCGCGCGTTTCATATGAGCACCTCCTGGTCGGAGGCATATTACTACACGGGGGTGCGGATGTCACTCTCGGGCCACGCCGGGCGCTCTACTGGGGCAACGTGCCGCCGTTCCGCGGCGACCAATGGGTAAATCAGCCCCGCTAGTACGGCTCCCACGATCGGGGCCAGCCAGAATAGCCAAAGTTGCTGCAACGCCCAGCCGCCCGCGAAGAATGCCGGACCTGTGCTACGCGCCGGATTCACCGAAGCATTCGTCACCGGAATCGCGACCAAGTTGGCCAGAGTCAGTCCCAGGCCGATGGCGATGGCCGCGAAGCCCTGCGGCGCGCGCCGGTCTGTCGCGCCCAGAATGATCATGAGGAACATAAACGTCACCACGATTTCGACCAACAGGGACGCCCCCAGCGAATATCCGCCCGGGGAGTGCTCGCTAAAGCCATTCGTCGCGAAACCGCCCGCTTCGAACCCAGGCTTGCCGCTGGCGATCACGTAGAGCACAGCCGCGCCTGCGATCGCGCCCAATACCTGCGCGATCACGTATTGCAGCATCTCGGATGCCGGAAATCGCTTTCCCACAACCAATCCCACTGTGACGGCCGGGTTCACGTGGCCTCCCGAAATGTGGCCGATTGCGTAAACCATCGTGAGCACGGTCAGTCCGAAAGCCAGAGCCACGCCCAGGAAGCCGATTCCGAGATTGGGGAATGCGGCGGCCAGAACCGCGGCGCCGCAACCGCCAAAAACCAGCCAGAACGTTCCTATGAATTCTGCGCCCATTCTCCTGCCCAAAGGCATCATAAGGACCTCCACTCGACCACCGCCCATGGAGAGTGGGCTTCAGCCCATGCGAGGCCTTAGCCTCGCTTCCGGAGCGGTAATGATAACCGTCTGATAGATGCAGCGCGGAAAGCGCAGATCGATTAAATTCACTCGCGGCGCAAGGTAACGATAGCTTGAGCTTCGGCCGATTTACCCTCTCCCACGGGACCCACGCGCTCGGCGGTCTTGAACTTCACGGAAACGCGATCCAATTCGATCTCCAGAGTGCGGGCCAGCGCCTCGCGAATGGGCAAACGGTGGTCTTTGAGCTTCGGCGTTTCCAGAATCACCGTCGAATCGACGTTTACGATAGTAAATCCTCGCTCACGCGCCAGCCGCGCGGCGTGCGCCAGAAATTGCGCGCTATTCGCGCCCTTCCATTGGGGATCGGAGTCCGGAAAATGCATGCCGATATCGCCCAGCGCGGCGGCTCCCAGTAAAGCGTCGGTAATCGCGTGGGAAAGAATATCGGCATCGGAGTGGCCTTCGAGCCCCACGCCGCTCGGAATTTTTACGCCGCCCAAAATCAGAGGACGATTGGGCGCGAGGCGATGAACATCCCAGCCGAGCCCGGTGCGGACCTCCCTCACGAGGCCGTCCGGCGCGCCAGCTCTTCGGAAAGGAGCAGCCGCGCCAAATCCATGTCGGAAGGCTTGGTGATTTTGATGTTCCGGTCGCTGCCCTGCACCACGCTCACTTCCACTTGCTCCAGCCGCTCCACCAGGCTGGATTCATCGGTCGCGGTGAACGCGTCGCTGCGCGCGGCTTCGAAGGCGCGCTTCAGCAAATCGAACTGGAACACCTGCGGAGTTTGCGCCAGCACCAGATGCTCCCGCGGCAGCGTGGAGCGGATCTTGTTCTTGTGGACCTTTTTCACCGTATCCACCGGAACGATGCCCACGATCGCCGCGCCTGTCGCCGCCGCCTCCGCGATCACTCTATCTACCAGTTCGGAATCGATGAACGGCCGCACCGCGTCGTGCACCGCCACCAAGGCCGTGTCGGGACTGAGCGTCGCCAGCGCATTTTCCACCGATTGCTGGCGCGTTTCGCCGCCTTCCACCACGCGCACGGGTTTAGGCGGATGCTCCTGGTGAATCAGTCCGCGCGCCCAATCCATGTCTTCCGCCCGCAACGCCACCACGATCTCCGACACAGCCGCGCTTAAAAAAAACTTGCGGATGGTGTGGATCAGAATCGGCGCGCCCTCCAACAGCATGAACTGCTTGCGGCTCACGCCGGACTTCTCCCGTCCCATCCGCGTTCCCAAACCAGCAGCGGGAAGTATGACGGAGACTTTCATGGGTGAACTACCGATTGTACACTCCGGTGCCCCGAGGGAGGGCGGGCTTGAGCCCGGCGCGAGGCTTCAGCCTCGCTCAAGCCGCTCCAAATACGCCCTTCCACTTGCGCATCACCAGCTCCGCCAGGCTCAACGCCACAGCCAGCCCCAGCAGTCCCGGCCACAATTGCAGATTGGTCGCGAGCGAGCGCAGGCCCGGATCGAAGACCGCCCGAGGGTCGGGTTCGTAACGGCCGCCGGTGAATTCGGCCACTTGCTTCAAGAGCGCGTTGTTGGAGCCGTAGCTCTCCATCTCCGCCTCGGGGCGATACAACCCGGCCTCCGGAAACGCGCGCGACTCTTCGAGCGGCCGCACGCGGAACAAACCTTGCCTCGATCCGATCGGCAAGCGGCCGCGGAAAGTTCCCGCTGCGACTTTCTTCACTGGAATAGGCTTCTGGAAACCGTCCGGGCCAAACACGAAAATCTCCGGGATTTTCGCCGGCTCCTCCACGTCGGGTCCCAGCCGGTAATCCACTACCAGTTCGCTGTCGGCGCTATCGAACTGCACCACGGCTTCGCCCACCGACGAATGCGGCAAAAGATCGCGCGCGACGTTGGTCCAGAATTTGTCGTAGCCTTTCCACGCCACCCAGTCCGAAGCCCAGCGTGTTTTCGCATCGGAAGTGAACACCGCCGAGCGCCCCAACCCGTACTGCCAACGCGCCAGGAGCGGTTCTTTGCGGTCGATTTGCAGAATAGTCTCCGCCGTAGGCTTGGCGATAAATCGCACGTAGCCCTTCAGCGCAGGTGCCGTCTCCATCGCGACGCCGTCCAAAATCTCCGCGCGCTTGATAACTTCGGGAGCCATCTGCTTTTCCACGGCGGTGGATCCGGTGTGCTCCAGCACGTCGCGCAGCAGAATCTGCTCCAGGCCCTGCGGCTCGTTGAGGAAATACGACTTCCCGCCCGCAAACTGTGCGATCTTCTCCAAATATGCGCGATTGACGTCCTGCCCCAGCCCCACCGTGGAGATCGTCACTTTGCGATTACTGGCCGCGCGCGCGGTATCGAAACTATCGCCCTCTTCGGAAATTCCGTCTGTCAGCAGCACGATGTGCTTGTAGGTGGCGAAAACGGGCATAATACGCTGAAACGCCTCTGCCAGCGCCGGCGCGATTTGCGTTCCGCCGTCGGGCCGGATTCCGGCGATCATCCGCTTGATGGCCGCGCGGTCCGCTGCCTTCCGAATCGTCACCGCCCATTCGAAGCTGTTGTCGAAAATGAGAACGCCCACGGTGTCGATGGGCCGCAGATTCTCCACCACTCCGGAAGCCGCGGCGCGAGCCAGCTCGATTTTGCGCCCTTCCATCGATGACGATTTATCGATGATCAACACTACAGCCGTGCCTTCGGGCGAGCGCGGCGGCGCCAGCGTTGCCGGAAGCGCTCGGTTCAGCGCGTCCTCCTGGTTCTTGTCCTTCTCTACATAAACGCTGTGTTCGCCCGCGATCACCAAAACGCCGCCGCCCTCTTTTTCGTACTTCTCCATGCTCTCCTTGAAGGCGGTAGGCGTTCCTTCCAGGTCCCAGTTGTTGAGAATCACCAATTGATAGTCTTTTAAGCGGAGCTGCGAAATGCCGCGCGCCCTTTCCACTTCAAACTGCGCCGCCCCGAGCGTTTGGGGCAAGTGCGAGTCGAGATTCGTAGGATCGTCGGAGATATACAGCGCCTTGGGTCGGCGCAGCATCACAGCCTGCTCGAAGTGCGCGTCGCCACCGTCTTCAGAGTGAATCGAAATCGATAGATCCAGCGCGCCGGGAGTGTTGAGACTGGTGTGCAGGCGCACCAGGTTCTCTCCTGGTTGAAGCTGCGCCGGCATCTTCGCCAGCGGCTTTCCTTCCGCCGAGAGCTCGATCTGCGCCGACGCCGCCCGCGGCGCCGATACGGCCAAATCGATGGGGAACTGCTCGCCGGTGAAAGCCAGGGACGGAAAGCTTGCCGATTCCAGCCGCAGCGCGGGACGCGACCGGCCCGGCACCGGGAACGTATCAATGGGGATTCCGAGTTGCTGAGCCTGCCAAGCCGCGCGCGCAATGCTGCCCCTGTTTTCCTTCCCATCGGAAATCAGAGCGAGCCTCGGAACAAGACCGCCGGGAAGCACAGCGATCGCGTCGCGGACGGCGCCCTCGAGATCCGTAGCGCGGCCGGCTTCGCCGGGCGTTGGCCGCAGGCTCCCTTGCTGAGCCTCCCCGCGATCAAGCTCGCGAGTCGAGCGCGCAAACGGCGATACCCGCATCCAGTGCCGGCCCTGAGCGCCGCGCATCGCCCGCGTAAGCTGCGACGCTTTTTCCAAATCCGTTTGCGAGACGCTGGCCGAGGTGTCGACCAGCACTGCCAGCGCGACCTTGGTTTCCTGAATGCGAAGCTTCGGCTCCGCCAATGCGAGAAGAATCGCCACCAGAGCCAGGCACTTCAACGTCAGCGCCAAGCGGCGGCGCGTGCGCGTCCACTCCCACGCCGCCCATGCGAGCGGCAGCCACGCGATCGCCAGAACCCATCCGCGGTCGAACGTCATTCCTGAAGTCCCGTCCCCATAATATCCTCGTACCGCTCACGCGCTTGCTGGATCATCTCCCGGGCCCTCTCCGCGCCCGACCATCCCCGCACCTCCGTATGCTTTCCCTCCAGTTCCTTATAGATGTTAAAGAAATGTTCGATTTCGCGACGGCTGTGCGCCGGAACGTCTTCCACGTCGCGGATCTGATCGAACCTCGGATTGCCCTCCGGTGCCGCCAGGATCTTCTCATCGACCTTGCCTTGATCGATCATCGCCAGCACACCCACGGGCCGCACCGCGATCATGATTCCCGGATAGCTGGGCTCATCGATGAAAGCGAGGATGTCTATCGGATCGCCGTCCTCCGCGAGCGTGCTTGGAATGAAACCGTAGTCGCCGGGATAGTGCATGGGCGAATAAAGCGTCCGGTCCAGCCGGAATACGCCCAATTTCCGGTCGTATTCGAATTTGTGGCTGGAGTTCTTCGGAATCTCCACAATCATATTCACGATCTCGGGACAACGAGATCCGGGATCCAGTTCATGCAGAAACGCAGGCACGCCGTCAGGAAACAACCACCCCAATCTTGGCACATTCCGTATCAGGGCACCGCTTCAGTCTCCGTATCAGGGTACGACTTCAGGCGTTCGTATCAGGGCACGACTTCAGTCGTGGCGAAAAGCCGCACTCAAGACTCCGGCTTTAGCCGCTTTCGCGGCCCCAACCGGCATAGCGATTCTCTGACGATTCCTAAATCCCCGGCAGCCTCCGCGTCCCGAATCCGCTCGCCGACCTCCTCGCTCTCCAGCACGCCAGCCCCACCGCCATCGTCAAATCGTCGTGCTCCCCGCTTTCGCCGCGGCCAAATCGGATGCTCGTAAGTTCCTTCACCAGCCGTCCCGCCTCCGCCAGCCTCTTCGAGATCCTCAGCTCTCCTGTCTCAAGCAGCACTTCTAATCCCGCAAGCAGATCCTTCCTCGGAACCTGCCAGCGCTCTCCCGAGCCACGCGCCCGTTCCACCACCGGTGCGCCCACCCCCCGTCGCATCCACCACCAGCCGGCGCGCTCCACAACTCTCTATACGCCGTCCCGAGCGCCATCCGCTTCAAATGCCTCAGCAACAACGTGGGGCAGCCCATCGCATTTTTTGTGGGCTCCCTCCGGCCCGCTCCACCACCGCCACAGCCGCCCCTAAAACTGATAACTGAAAACTGAAAACTGACAGCTTAAAGCTCCAGCGTCTCAATATCCTCCATCGCCCCCATGCCTGACAGGAACCTATGATTTCACTCTGGTGTGGACGGCGGAACGGCTTTTGCCACCGGGCGTGCCACCAGAGGCTCTAGCGAACGCGCCGAATCGGCCGCCGGCAAATGGCCCCTCCCTTTCAACAGCGCTGCAAGAGCAATTGGGGCTGAAGCTGAAGTCTGGAAGAGGTCCGGTTCCGATCATCGCTGTTGACAGTGCATCGCGGCCGTCGGAAAACTGACGGTCATGCCCCCCGGACTACGAGAGAGGCAGGGCCGGGATGCCGTTACTATGTGTCCTCCGCATGAGCATCGCTTCGCATGGTAACAATCCGGTAATATCTTGCCTGTAGCCTCTTCTTAGCCGGCATTCCGGCGAAGGAGAAAACGTATGAAAGCTATGTTGGCTTTGGCCGCGCTGGTCGCGGCGATTCAGTGCGTCGGCCAGACCACCGCCGAGCTTCTGCAAAAGGGCATCTATGCTCAAGAGACCGAAGGCAATCTCGACAATGCCATTCTGATCTACCGCCAGATCGTCAATTCGGCCCCCTTCCAACGCGATCTCGCGGCACAGGCGCAATACAGGTTGGCACAGACGCTGCTTCAGAAGGGGAATTTGACAGAAGCTTCGCGGGAATTCGAGCGCCTGGCGCGCGACTACGCGGACTACAGCAGCCTCGTGAGCTCGGTCGCTGGACAGATGCGGGGGCCGTTCTACCTGCGTACGAACCCCGCAGAAGCGGATCTTGAGAAGGCGCGCAAGTTGGCCGCGGCCGGCGGGGCAATGGTGATTCCGCTGGCGTCTGAATTCGACCCGTCGAAACCAATCACGCTCACGGGGAAGCTATCGCAGATCCAGTGGATGAATCCGCAAGCGTGGCTACAGGTGGAAACCACTAACGGATCGTACAAGGTTCGCCTGGGCGCGCCCAATACGATGGTGCGAACCGGAAAAATGACGCGGAACACCTTCCAACTCGAGGCGGAGGTGACCATCACCGGGATACTGGCGAAGGATGGTTCTCAAACGGCGCTCGCTAACACGATTACTTCCCAGGGCAATTTGATCTTTGACCACGCGTGGCTGAATTCGCCCGTGGTGCTCGCGCCAGCTCAATAGGACCCAAGGGCAATGCGGATAGGCGATCGCGGGGCATGGCTGGCGATGTTGTTCTTGCTGGCGGGGGTTGCCGCGCCTACGGCTTGTGTCTTCTGGTTCATGAACGAGGCGGCGCGGAGCCAGGCAGAGTCCGCCAAGCGCAGCGTGACGGAAGCCTATCGGGGACAACTTCGTCTGCTCCGCGAGCGCATCGATTCCTATTGGGACGCGCGAGCCGCGGCTCTGCGACAAAGCTCCGGCGCAAGAACCCCCGCCGACTTTCGCCGCATCGTCGTGCAAGGGCGGATCGACTCGGTGATCTTCCTCAACGCGGATGGGTCCATCTCGTACCCAATTCCCGCGCCGCCCTTTGTGCCGAATGCGCCCGTTACGCCGGCGCAGAAGGCGCAGGAGCAAATTCGTTCGCTTGTGCAGAGCGGGAACAAGGAAGCTGCCATCGCCGCTATTGAGAAGAGCTTTGGGGACATGGGCGCGGGGCAAATCGCCGCCGACGAGCAACTACTCCTGCTGCATCTGGCCAAGCCTCGCGACCCGCGTTATCAGCGCGCTCTGCGGCGGCTTACGGCGCAGATCAGCGACTATTCGCAGCCGATGCCCTCGGCCCATCGCCTGTTCCTGATGGATGAAGTGGGCAGGGCCTTTCCCACCCACGCCGCCGAGCGGCTCGCGGCGCAATTCGTGGAAGCGGGCGGCGCCTATTCGTTCGACCCAGCATTGCAGCGGACCCGCCTGCCGGACATATGGCAGCTCGCAAGCCCCGACCGCCGAGTAATCGCTCTGTTCCGCACCGACACGGTGCTCGCCGCCATGCGGAGCTTGCTGGAACCGTCGAGCTCACCGGCGAGAGTGAACTTTGCAGTCGCGCCGCCCGGCGTCGCGATCGACGGAGAGGCGATTGCCGCAGGCGCCCGGCTGCCCGGCTGGCAGATTGGATTCTCCTCGCTCGACGCCGGCGCGCTCGAGGCATTGGGCCGCCAGCGCATGGCCACTTATCTTTGGATCGGCTACTTCGCCATTGTTGCCATCGTCCTGACCGGTCTTGCCGCCGGCCAATATTTTCGCCGCCAGCTTCGGCTGGCGCGCCTGAAGACCGACCTGGTAGCCGCTGTTTCGCATGAGCTGAAGACTCCACTTGCATCGATGCGCGTCTTGGTGGACGCGCTCCTTGAAGAGGAGTCACTAGATCCGTCCAAGACCCGCGAGTATCTTCAATTGATCTCCGGCGAGAATCTGCGCCTCACGCGCTTGATCGAGAATTTCCTGGCGTTCGCGCGCATCGAGCGCCGCCGCCAGCGTTTCGCATTTGCGCCGACCGATCCGCATCGGGTGATTCAATCCGCGGCCGTCGCCATGCGGGAGCGCGTTCCCGTCGCCGTCGAGAGCGATCCCGATTTACCGTCCCTGTACGCCGACGAAGACGCGCTGGTGACCGTTCTCCTGAATCTTCTGGACAACGCCTACAAGTACACTCCAACCGAGAAACGCATCGAGCTCCGCGCCTATCGCGACGGCGCCAGCATGGTCTTCTCAGTGGAAGACAACGGCATCGGCATCCCGCCGCGCGAGCAGAAGCGAATCTTTCGCAAGTTCTACCAGATCGATCGAACGCTGGCGCGCGAAACCGGAGGAGTCGGCCTGGGGCTGAGCATCGTCGACTACATCGTGCGCGCGCACGGAGGCTCGGTGCGCGTTCAGAGCCGTGCGGGAGCCGGCAGCACTTTCCTGGTTTCTTTGCCGTGCCGCGGATTCTGATCGTCGAAGACGAGCCAGCGCTGATGCGCGGCCTGAAAGATTCGTTCTCGGCCAAAGGCTACGAGGTGCTCGCGGCCACAGATGGAGCAAAGGGAATGGAACTCGCGCTATCCGCTTTCCCGGATCTGATTCTGCTCGACATCATGCTGCCGCGTATGAACGGATTCGAAATCTGCCGGGCGATTCGCGAGCGCAACTCGGAGATGCCCATCCTGATCGTGACGGCGAAAGGCCAAGAGGAAGACGTGATCCTCGGCTTGAACCTTGGCGCGGACGATTACATCGTCAAGCCTTTCCGGCTCGGCGAGTTGCATGCGCGGGTCAATGCGCTCTTGCGCAGAAGCAAGCCGAAACAAGACGCGCCATGTCGCTTCGGCGAATTCGAACTGGACTTAACGGGACGCCGGCTGTATCGCGATGGCCACGAAGTCGAGCTGACCGCGAAGGAGTTCAAGCTGCTCGCCCACTTCGCCTCGCGGCCCGGCCGAGCCCTGTCGCGCGACGGCATTCTGGACGCAGTTTGGGGCTATTCGGTCATCGTCACGCCGCGCAGCATCGACCGATGCGTCGCCACGCTCCGCGCCAAGATCGAAGCCGACCCCCACCGTCCCGTCTTCATCCAAACCATCCGCGATATCGGTTACCGCTTCGAACCTGGCCCTTAACGGGCGCCGCCGAGGCAGCAGCACGGAGTTTGCTAGCGCGGGTACGCCAGAAACTCAAATGTGAACAGCATCTCCTCCGACTGTGCCGTGGCGCCCGGCTGCGTTCGCCCCGGTCCCAACTTCCATTGAGCCGCGCGGTCCAGAGCATCCTGATTCAGAGTGCTGTCGCTGCTGGCAGAATTTCCGTTTCGCTCAAGCGGTTGTCCGGCGAGACATTGCCGTGAAGCACAACGACCTGGACCACCGGATTTCTGGAAGTCGGACACTTCGACGAAAGGCATCCCACGCATGCGGCTCGCCGGATTCATCACTAGTCCGGTTCCCACCGCCGTCAGCCCAGTTGTGAAGAACAAGGGGCTTTGCGCGCTTGGTGGATCCGTCACGCCCTCGGTGCGAGCCTGGACGATCTCGCGGCCGCCCTCGCTAATCGTGAGGCCGCCCGGAATCGTCTTTCCGTGAAACTGCTTGGCCGAAGAGTAGTCCTAGCCGATGTAGATGCCGGGAGCCGGCGAATAGGTCGCGGTAGGCTGTCAAAGTTCTGGACCGTGGTTGGGACAGGAGCCGGGGCTTGGGCCAAAGCTATTCCAACGCAGGCGCCCCCGATCCAAAGAAAGCACAAGAGAAAGCGGAACATAGGTCCTCGTTTTCCGTCAACTCAGGTTAGTTAGCATAGGCATGCCCAGGCGGGTCAGAAGCGTTGTAACCTTTTGTTCGGCCTCGGGTATTGTTCACTGAGACGTGACTGCGACGGACAACGTTTTGATGGCGCGAGTGGGCGCAGGCGAGCTCTCCAAGCTGGCCGTGCTCTTCGAGCGTCATCACCGCGCGCTCTTCCGGTATTTCGTGTCGATGACCCGGAGCCGGGAACTGGCGGAGGACTTGGTGCAGGATGTCTTCTTTCGCATGCTTCGCTACCGGACCAGCTACGATCCCGAGCGGCCGTTTACGGCGTGGATGTACCAGATCGCGCGCAACGCGAGTCTGGATCAGGCGCAGAAGCGGGGGGCCGAAGTCGTGGGCATCGAAGAATTCCTCGACCGGCGGGCCGAGCCTGTTTCGCCCGCGCCGGGACCCGAAGAGCGCGCTTCGCGCGGCCAGAGTTTGGCCCTGCTGCGGCGGGCCCTTGACCGCCTGCCGGAAGAGAAGCGCGAAATTCTGGTGCTGGCGCGGTTTCAGGGGATGAAGTATGAAGACATCGCGGACGTGCTCGGCTGCGAGACGGCGACCGTGAAAGTGCGAGTGTATCGTGCCATGCGAGCGCTGGAACAGATCTATTTTGCGCTGGAGAAGGAAAAAGCGTCATGACATGCGAGGAAACCAAGCGGTTATTCGCGGATTATTGGAGCCAGTCGCTTTCCGCGGAGGACGAGATCGCGCTGGAGGAGCACTTGGGCGGCTGCGATGCCTGCCGCACGGAGTCGGACCGGCTGGGAGCGCTGTGGAACGATCTCACGCGTCTGCCGGTGGAGGAGCCGGGCCCCAGCCTCCGGACGCGCTTTTATGACTTGCTCCGGGGCGCGGGTTCTCATCCAGCGCCGGCGAGGAAGCCGCAGATGATTTGGCGAATCGCCGCGGGGGTTGCGCTTTTGATCGGCGGCGGCCTGGCCGGGTACAGCCTGCGGCCCCAGGATCCGGAACTCGGGCAGCTTAGAAAGGAGGTTTCCAGCATGCGGCAGCTTGTGGCGCTTTCCTTATTGCAGCAGCAATCGGCGAGCGAACGCCTGCGCGGCGTGAGCTGGGCCTATCGCGCCGAGCCGACGGATTCCGAGGTGTTGGGGAAACTGCTGGAGGCAGTTAACGGCGATCCGAACGTGAACGTGAGGCTGGCGGCCGTGGACGCTCTGCATGCGTTTGGATCCAGCACCGCCGCGCGCAGCAAAGTGCTGAGTTCGCTCGAAATGCAGGACGCACCCCTGGTGCAAGTGGCGATTATCGATTTGCTTGTGGATTTGAAGGAAAGAGACGCACAGCCGGAGTTACGGAGGCTCGCGGGGAATGTCTCCGCGGACGCGGGAGTCCGGCAAAGAGCCCAATGGGCATTGGAGAGATTAGAGTGAGAAAAACGATCTTAATTGCAACGGGTCTGTCGGCGCTGGCATGGGCGCAGGAGCCGGAGAAGATTACCATGCCGTTCAGCAATCCGGCGGCGCCGCACAAGGTGAATGTGGATGTGTTCTCAGGCAGCGTGACGGTGAAGGGTTACGAGGGCAAGGATGTCCTTGTCGAGTATTCGGGCGGCGGATTTCCAGGCCCCAGGAGGCGTGCGCAGGAGCCTGCTCCGACAGGAATGCACCGAATCGGCGGAAACCGCGCCTTTGACGTTTCCGAAAGCAGTAATACGGTGACCGTAAAGGCAGGAGGCCCGTGGGGCAGCGATGTGACCATTCAGACGCCCGTGGATACGTCGGTGACGGTAACCACCCTCAACGGTAGGCAGATTAGCATCGACAATATTTCAGGCGAGATTGAAGCCAACAACACGAATGGAGCCGTGAACATCACCAACGCTTCCGGAGCCGTGGTGGCGCATTCGATGAATGGCCGTGTAGTAGCTTCGCTCAATCGCGTTCCGCCCGACAAGATGATGAGCTTTTCCACCATGAACGGAACCGTAGACGTGACGCTTCCCGCCGACGCCAAGGCGACGTTTAAAATGCGCGCCGATAACGGCGATATCTTCAGCGACTTCGACGTAAAGCTGGAGGCGCAAAGCGCTCCGCAGGTGGTGGAAGAAAAGGACAGGAAAGGCAACACCAGACGCCGCGTTCGAACGGATGGGACGCAGACGGGCAGCATCAATGGCGGCGGCCCGGAGATGCAGTTCACCACCTTCAACGGACGAATTGTGATTCATAAGAAGTAGCGTGTCAGCACCAACCGCTCCCTAACGGTCGCGGCTCAGCCTGGGCGTTTGCGTTTACAGCCAGTTGCAGAGCCGCGACCGTTAGGGAGCGGTCAACTGACCGGCTCGATCCAGCGACAACTCCAGCCCGATGAGATCCTCCGCGATGCTGACGCGCTCAAATTTCGTTTGCTCTAGAAGCTGCTCGAACTCGGCTTTTGTATATGCTCGTTTGAGCAGCATGAAACGGAAGGTCAGCTTGGTGATGAACGCGTTTACTGCGCCCACGTGCATGCGTTCGACGGCTTCATAGATGGACTCTTTGGATGCGTCCTTTCGTAAATCGATGACGAGCGCCCGGCCTCCCGGCTTCAACGCTCGATACATCTCCTGGAGCGCGCGCAGCGGCTGGGTGAAATTCTTGAAGGCGGCGCGGCATAGCAGAAAGTCGAAGGACTCGTCTTCAAAGGGCATGTTCGCTGCGTCACCTTGCCGGAAGTCGACCTTCACGCCGGCTTCGAACGCATGGCGGCGCGCGATTTCGACGAACGTGCGGCTGATATCGAGGCCGGTAACTTGGTTACGCCCAAGCTTTGCCAACTCGACCGCGAAATAGCCCGGCCCCGGCGCTACTTCCAGAACGCGAGCTTGCGGCGGAATCTCCGTCGCGACGCGTCGGGCGAGAGCCTTGAAGTCGTCCAGCGACTTGTGAGTCAGGGAAGCGTACCAGCGCGCGGTGACGCCCTCCATTCCCATTCCTTTGTACGGTTTTTCTGAGACTGCGTGATTCATATGAGTCCTCCTCAGTCCCGATCCTAGCCCTGCATCGCCGCGCGCCAAAGGAGAAACCGGCGAGCAACGGGCGCGGAGCGGCGAACAACGCTAGGCTGGGGACATGGAACCCGTTCTGGTGGAACAGTTCTTTCTGGGATGCCTGGCGCACGCCTCATACCTGGTTGGATCGGAGGGCGTCGCCGCCGTGATCGATCCGCAGCGCGACGTTGATATCTACATTGATGCGGCTAAAGAGAAGGGCTTGAAAATCGAGCACATCATCGAAACGCATCTGCACGCCGACTTCGTCTCCGGCCACCATGAGCTGGCGGAGCGCACGGGCGCGCGCATTTATTTGGGAGAAGGCTCCGGCGCGGCTTTTCCCCATGTGGAGATGAAGGACGGCGACTCCATTCAGTTTGGGAACTGCCGTTTGGATTTCATGCAGACGCCCGGACATACGTTAGAGAGCGTTTGCATCGCGCTGACGGACCTGGGCGAACCTCCGCCGGCAAAACCAAGAGCCGTATTCACCGGCGACACTTTGTTTGTCGGCGACGTCGGCCGCCCAGATCTTTCCGCCGGCCATACGCCGCAGGAGCTCGCTGCGATGCTGTATTCGAGCCTGCACAAGAAACTGCTGACGCTTCCCGACGGAACGGAGATTTTCCCCGCGCACGGAGCCGGTTCTTTATGCGGGCGGCAGATGAGCTCCGAACGCTCATCGACCATCGGAAAGGAGCGCCGCACGAATTATGCTCTTTTGGCGCGCAACCAGGAGGAGTTCATCCATCTTCTCACCGATAGCCTCCCTCCGCGGCCCGAATACTTCGGAAAGGACGTGGAGCTGAACCGCCAGGGCGCTGCGTCGTTAGACGAACTTCCCCATCCTTTGCCCGTGCGGGCGCCGGAAGTTTTCCGTCTGCAATCGGAAGGCGCCATCGTCCTCGATACGCGCCCCACCATGCAGTTCGCGGTAGCGCATGTTCCGGGTTCGGTGCACATCGCGCTTTCGGGTCAATACGCCTCCTGGGCCGCGCGAATTCTCGGGTTGGATAAACGCATTATTCTGGTCGGCGAAGATGCGGACCATCTTCGGGAATCGCAGATGCGGCTGGCGCGCGTCGGCATCGAGAACGTGCAGGCATATCTGAAAGACGGAATTGCGGGTTGGCTCAGGGGCGGCTATGAGCTGGATTACATTCCGCAGATCTCGGTCCAGGAGTTCGCGGAGCTGCTGGAGCAAGAAAACGGTCATATCGCTGTGCTGGACGTCCGCGAGCCGGGGGAAGTGGAGATGGGCGCCATCGAAGGCTCGATTCGAATTCCCTTAGGTCAGTTGCAGGAGCGAATCGGGGAGCTAGACCGCCACAAGCTCGTGGTGGCGCATTGTAAGGGCGGCTACCGCAGCTCCATCGCCACAAGTCTCCTGCGTCGGGCCGGGTTCCGCGACATCGCGAATCTGACAGGCGGATTCGATGCGTGGAAAGCGGCTCAAAGTACCAGTACCGGGTGATACAGGTGCGGCAGGCGTGCTTCGCCGATCGCCACCAGATCGCCCTGCGCGGTAACCGCCTTGACGAAGCGCGCTCCCCGGCGCGCCTGGAATGGCGATATGCGGAAGTCTCTTCCATTGCGGATCTGGCCCGCCGTGATGGAATCGACGATCTCGGAAGGGAACTCGGGCAGAAGCTGAGATGCCGGGATCAGCGCCTCCCCCAACCGGTCTTCGTCGGCGAGGGCGCCGAGATCGTCGAGGGTGCGCGCGGACTCGATGCGGAAATCTCCGGAAGCCGTTCGCCGAAGATTTTTGAGAAAAGCGCCGGAGCCGAGAATCTGCCCAAGCTCGTGAGCGATGCTGCGCAGATAAGTGCCGGCTGAACAATGCACGCGCACTTCGGCTTCGCAGCCCTCCACGCGCAGTAGATCCAGGGAATAAACCTCCACCGGTACGGGACTAAGCTCCACAGTCTGTTGCTTGCGCGCCAGCTCATAGGCGGGCCGGCCGCCCACTTTTTTGGCCGAGACGGGAGGAGGAGCTTGGTCGAACCTTCCCCGGAAACGGGTCAGCGCCATTTCTAACGCCCCTGCATCCAAGACCACCGCGCGCTCGTCGGAAGTACGTTCACCATCCGCATCATATGTATCGGTGGAGTACCCGAAATGGATCACGCTTTCGTAGATCTTGTCGTTGCGGGCGTAAAACTGCGCGAGGCGGGTCGCCCGGCCGACTACGACCGGGAGGACCCCTGTTGCGGACGGGTCCAGCGTGCCCAAATGCCCCACACGGCGCGTGCCCGCCAGCCGCCGCACCCTGTTTACGACGTCGTGGGAGGTCCAGCCGCGTGGCTTATCGACTACGATGATTCCATCCACCCACCTAATTTAACAGTCAGGCAAAAAGTTTCCCTCGCCGGGGGCGCGATAGTCTAATCGAAAAGATGGGTTGGGTTTTCCACAAGATCGATCCAAAGCGGGGCTTTCTCCGTAAATTTTGATGCCGGTCTCGTGGAATTACGGATTTCAAATCGGTGAACGGGGATGTATACTAGAAACAGTCAAGCGCCCGTGGAGGAGGCCATGAAGCGCAATAAGTCTCGCATTCTAGTAGCTGACGATCATCCAGGAATTTTACAGCAGGTCGCCGACCTGCTCGCGCCAGATTTCGATGTCGTGGGCCTAGCCGGCCACGGGATGGAACTTTTACGCATGGCCGAGTGCTTGAAGCCCGACTTGGTCGTTACGGATTTCCAGATGCCTTACGTGAATGGAATTCATGCGGGCCGCGAGTTGCTCCGTAGACAGATGTGCAGGGCGGTTGTGCTGCTGACCATGTATGAAGAGCAGCATCTAATCGACGCGGCGCGAAAAGCCGGTATCCTCGGATTTGTATTAAAGTCCAACGCGGCGCAAGACCTGATTCCCGCTGTTCACGCCGCGCTAAACGGTCGCGCCTACCTGCCGGTGATGGCGCGGACCGCATGAGCGCCAATCCGGGCACGATAATGAATTCATGCCGATCTTCGAATATCTGTGCGAGGAGTGCGGTAACAGGTTCGAAAGGTTGGTGCTGCGTCCAGGCATGGAAACCTTGGCCTGCCCGGCGTGCGGCGGCGCGCAGGTGACGCAACAGGTTTCGGCGTTCCTTTCGCCTGTAGCGGGCAAGCACAAGCCCGCTCCGCGCCAGCATTCCGAGTACCCGGACGGCCTGATCGCTCCTCACGACGATTGATTTTTGAGGGCGGGCGCATGGTGGTACCTCGTGACCTGGAGGAAAGGTTGTTTGCGTTGTACTACTAGCCTGCATTTCTCATTGCCCTACCACGAGGAACGCCGCTGGATCGCACTGAAGCCCAGCATTCTCTTGTATCAGGGCACGACTTCAGTCGTGCCGCAAGGCGCAACAGCTTTGTGGACTTTAGCCCTGGGTAACCGCTCTGATCGCGCGGCCGGCGCAGAGGCTAAAGCCCTCTTGCTTCAGGCGCTTTGCGGCATGGCTGAAGCCATGCCTTGATCCAAGCCCATCGCGGCGCCTCTTGGCGGTGAGAAATCCAGACCGAGGCTAGACTTGAAAATCTTCGCGCCCCGCGTCGGTCTGCGGTGGTAATCTGTCAAGCTGCCGCCGCCAGAGATTTCAAAATCTCTCCGGCACGTTTCAACCATGAGCCCCACAATTAGGGGGCCACCTGCCTTTGTGTAGCTAAGTCCATGGTGACGGTCTCGAAGACCTGGGTATTGGCGCCCTGAACGCGAACAAAAGAGACTTGAAGCTGGCTAGCGCCGGCGGCCACGCGGACAAATCCAAAATTTGTATCTCCGTTTTGATATTTCACGGTGCTATGCGCTAGGCCGGGCGGCACGGGCGTCTCATTCACATGGGCGCCAATCGGGGTAGGGTGCGGCTGCAAGCTGATGCCTCCCGTCCCTACCACGAAATACGGCGTGTCAAATGGCTGGCCTTTCTTGGGCTGACAGGTGCGCTTGTAGCGTTGGTAGTTGTGGGAGTGGCCGGAGAGCACTGCGTCGGGCCAGATGCCCGCCGAAGCACAAGACGTATCGAGCTGGGCCTGCATTTGCGGGCTGCCCGGATGGCCAAATTGAGGGATCACCTGAAGAGCCGACGCGTAAGGCGGATGATGCATAGCGAAAATCAGCGCCTTGCGGGTTGCGCTTTTTCCGCTCCGCGAGGCTTTGATCGCCGCCAGCGCTGTCTGCAGCCACGTGAGTTGATGCGTATCGCTGGCGTTGGCTCCCAGAAGTCCAAAATTCTCGCCGGCGTTGGAATCCAGGCCGATGATATCCACAAAGGGCGCGTCCAAGTGAAAATAGACGCCCGGCTGGTTGGGCATCTTCACGCCAAAGCTGGTCGCCATGGGTGGCTGCTGGCCCAATGGCGCAACGAAATTCGTTTGGAAGGCGCTGAGGCTGGGAGCGTCGATGGGGTCGCGGACTTCGCAGTCGTGGTTGCCGGGAATGGCGACGATGACGCCGTCAAATCCTGGCGCCGGGTTCAAATACGGGGTATTGGGACGATAGAAATTATTGGCGTAAAGCGCCTGCTTTCCATTGCCGTAAATCACGTCCCCCAGGTCCAAAAAGAAGCTCGGACCGGTCGCGGGCTTCGTGGTGTTAATCTCCTTGGCCATGGCTAGGGCCACCACTGGTTGGGAGGAGTTCAGTCCTACGCCTGCGTCGCCCGTCGCCTGAAACTGCATCAAACCCGCATTCGTGATCGCGGCGACTTCCGCGGCGCCCAGTAATTCATCCAATCCTAAGTGGGGATCGCGCAGCGGCTCCGGTACGGGGTACATTTGCTGCGTGATGGGCGCGGGGGGAGTTTTTGAAACACGTCTGTGAAAAACGGGCATAATTCTCCTGGGCCGATGATTTGGATTGCGTTCCGAGAATAAATCATTTTGGGAACGCAGGCAAGAAAATTTGCAGCAATTACGGGCGGCCGCGTGCAGCCGCCCAGAATTCAGACTCAGGCGCTCGCGCCGTCTGCGCTCTCCGCGTGCGTCTGGCGCTGAAAATAGATGGTGAAACGCGACCCGACGCCGGGATCGCTCTCCACCATAATGCCCGCGTCGCACTCGCTCACGATCGCGTAGACCGCGGTCAGGCCGAGCCCGGTGCCTTTGCCCTTCTCCTTGGTGGTGAAGAACGGCTCGAAGAGGCGCTCTACGACGTCGGCATCCATCCCGCAGCCGGTGTCGCTGACCGCCAGCAATACGTAATCTCCCGGCAGCACCGTCATGGAGCGGGAAATCAGCGGCTCCCGGAGCGCGACATTGCGGACCTCCACCGTCAGCACGCCCGCCTGGGAGATGGCGTCGCGCCCATTCAGAACCAGGTTCATCAACACCTGTTCAATCTGGCCGGGGTCGGCGCGGATGAGCGCAGGTTCGTTCCCCAGGCTCAATTTGATCTCGATTCGCGAGCTCATCATGCTGGCCAGCAGGTCGTGTAATTCGGAAGTCAACTGGCGGAGGTCGAACACCTTCGGCTGAAATGCTGGTTTGCGGCTGACCGTGAGCAGTTGGCGGGTGAGCGTCATGGCCCTTTCCCCGGCTCTGCGAATTTCGTTCACCCGCTTGCGCAGCACTTTGTCTCCCGTATCGGCGAGAATCCGCGCCGAGTAGCCAAGGATCACGTTCAACAGATTGCTGAAATCGTGCGCAACGCCGCCCGCGAGCCTTCCCAAGGCTTCCATCTTCTGCGCGTGCTGCAGCTTTTCCTCCATTTGTTTCCGACCGGTCATATCGCGCAGGACCAGGACGGCTCCAATGACGCCGCCTGTTTCGCCACGAATCGGCGAGGCGCTATCGCCGACGGCAATCACGCCGCGGCGCGGAGTCCTCAGCAGGACGTCGCGGGCGATGTCCACGCGGCGGCCTCCGCGCAGCGCTTCGCCGACGGGACACGTGAACTGGTCGCCGCTTTCCGAGTCGCAAAGATTCACAACCTCGCCCAACGGTCTCCCCAGAACTTCGCTCGAGAGGTAACCGGTGAGTTTTTCGGCCGCGGGATTCATGAAAGTAATGGCTTCCGTAGCATCCGTGGCGATGACTGCGTCGCCAATATCGCGCAATGTAGACGCCAGCCAGCACTCGCTTTCGCGCAGGCGCTCTTCCATCTGGCTTTTGAAAAGCGCCATTTCGATGGTGCTCTGAAGCTCCTGCGCCTTATACGGCTTCAAAAGATAACCGAAAGGCTCCGTCAGCTTGGCGCGTTGCAGCGTTTCCGGATCGGCATTGGCCGTGAGGTACACGATGGGCACGCGAATCCGCTTCCGGATCTGCTCGGCTGCCTGGATTCCGTCGAGGCCGCCCTTCAGCTTGATATCCATGAGAACGATGTCGGGCTTCATCTCGAGCGCGACGCGAATCGCCGAATCCGCGGCGTGCGCGACTGCTGTCCGTTCGTAGCCTAGCCGGCGCAAGCTCTCACTGATGTCTTCGGCAATGATTCCATCGTCCTCGACGATCAGGATTTTCGAGCTATTGCTCATTTCGGTGCGGGCTCTCTAGGAAAAGTTAGAGTGAATTTCGGCTGCCCTTCGGCGCCGGCATGCAACTCGCCCCCTAACTGCCCCGCGAGCAGTTTCACCAGGCGCAAGCCCATCGAGTCCGATCCACGCGCCAGGAGGCCCGGCGGCAGGGCCACCCCATCATCGTCCACGCTCAACGAGTATTGGTCTTCCCCGACCCGGAAGCCGATCCGGATCTCTCCCTCGGCGCGATCTGGGAAGGCGTGTTTCAAAGAATTCGTAACCAATTCATTGACGATCATCCCGCAAGGAATCGCGATCTCCAGATCCAGCCGAGTGGGGTCTGCAGTGACGCGCACATGCACCCAGTCGGCGTTCGAGCGATAGGAGTTCAGCAGGTCCGCAGCCAGAACCCGGAGATACGTGGCGAAATCGATTCCCGCGAAGTTACCCGATTTGTAGAGCTGCTCGTGCACCAAAGCCATGGAACGGATGCGGCTTTGCGTGGCTTCGAACATTCCGCGGGCCGCCGGGTCTTGAAGTTGATTCGCCTGCAGATTCAGCAGACTGGAAACCACCTGGAGATTATTCTTGACGCGATGATGAATTTCACCCAAAAGAGCGTCTTTTTCTTGAAGCCGGCGGCGAAGGTCTTCGGCCGGCTTTTGCTCGCTGAGGTCCCGGATCACGCTGGAGGTGAGTTTTACGCCTTCAATTTCCAACGGACGGGAGTCGATTTCGGCGGGAAATTGGCCGCCGTCCTTCCGCAACCCGAAGAATTTCAGATGTTCGCCCTTGGCGTGAGGCGGCGCCGGGATCAGGACTTTCACAGGCCGGCCCAGCAATTCCTGGCGCTGGTAGCCGAACATCCGCTCGGCCTGAGCGTTTATCATGACGATGTCGCCTGCCTGATCCACTAACACCATTGCGTCCCGGACGGCATCCATGAGCTGGCGGATTACGCCGTTAGTCTCCAGAGCGTGTGCGATCGGAGAGCCGGCCATCCGAGCAGCTATCCTCGATTGTCTGCCCAGTATACAACGAGTCCGAGGCTAGCGAGGGAGTAGGCTCGACCATCTTTTCTTTCTCTTCGCCTCTCGGTTCTTCCGCGTCAGCCCGAAACGGTAAACTCCGATTTCAGGAGCACCCTTATGGGAACGCAAACAGCCTCGGAAAACTATCCCCTCGACAGTATTTCCCAAGCCAGTGAGTTGATGCGACTGCGTAAGCTTTCTCCCGTCGATCTGCTCACACGGTGTTTTCAACGAATTGCCGAACTTCAGCCGCGTCTGAACGCTTTTATCACGGTGACCTCCGAGA
>DASQJB010000077.1:0-3392 GCA_035631295.1 Bryobacteraceae bacterium
GGGGGCGATCGGAGCCGCATTCATGTGGTGGGCGAGGCAGCCGATCCGATTTTTCGCAAGCTCGAATTCCCTGCCCCGACGGCGCGGTTGAAGGAACTGGGGCTGGATGGAACGCGGCGGCTGGCCGTGTATCTGGGCGGGTTCAGTCCGCATAAGAATCTGATCGCGCTGGTGAATGCTTTCCGGGAAGTGGCGGGGCAACCCGAGTTTTCGGACTTGATTTTCGCGATGGTGGGCGATAATTCGGGCGATGCCTTTCACACGTATTTCGGCGAAATCGCCGCGCACGTGGGGACGCTGGGATTGCGGGATCGCGTGGTCTTCACCGGTTTTCTGAAGGATGAAGACGTGGCCGCGCTGTTGAATCTGGCCAAAGTGCTGTTGCTTCCCTCGCTGATGGAGGAATTCGGACTGCCGGCTGTGGAGGCGGCGGCTTGTGGATGCCCGGTGATCGCGACCAAAGCGAGTCCGTTGGAAGGATTGCTTGAAGGCGGGGGAATTTACATCGAGCCGACGGAAGGGGAGATTGCGCGCGCGCTGGAGTTCGTGCTGTCGTCGGAGGAAACGCGGCTGAGGATGGGCGAGGAGGCTCTGAGGGCGGCGCAGCGGCTCACGTGGGACCATGCCGCGCGGCAGTTGATGGAGGTGATTCATGCATGAAAGACCTCTGAATTTTCTCCACCTGACCACGTTCTATCCGCCGTATGGATTCGGAGGGGACGCGATGCAGTTGTACCGGCTGGCGCACGCGATGGGCGACGCAGGGCATCACGTCGACGTTGTCCATTGCGTGGACTCGTACCATTTGCTGCATCCCGGGGCGCCACCCGTGCAATTCGCCGAATACCCAAATGTAACGCGGCACGAGCTTCGCAGCCGCTTCGGATCGCTTTCTCCCTTTCTTACGCAGCAGACCGGGCGGCCCACGCTGAAAAGCAGGAGCATCGCGGAGGTTTTGCGCTCGCGGCCCTACGACGTGATTCATTTTCACAACACGTCGCTGCTGGGGCCGGGTATTTTGCCGGTCGAGTCCCCGGGCCACAAGGCCGTGAAAATTTACACCACGCACGAGCATTGGCTGAACTGTCCGACGCATGTACTGTGGAAGTTCAACCGGGAGCCTTGCCGAGAGCCGGAATGCCTGCGCTGCACGCTGATTCACAAGCGCCCGCCGCAGGTGTGGCGCTACACCGGATGGTTGAAGCGCATGTCGGCGCATGTGGATCAATTTGTGGCGCCGAGCCGGTTCATGGCTCGGATGCAAACGGAGAGGGGTTTTCCCAGGCCGGTGGCGCATCTCCCGAACTTTATCGACCTGGTGGACCAGGATTGGCGGAATCCGGGGCCGCGTCCGCAAGCGGAGCCTTACTTTCTGTTCGTGGGACGGCTGGAGCTGATCAAGGGGTTGCAAACGCTGATCGGCATCTGGGACCGCGTCGGGCCTTACGATTTGCTCGTGGCCGGCACGGGGGGTTATGAGCCGCAACTGCGCGCCATGGCGGCCGGCAATCCTCGGATCAAATTCCTTGGGCCTCTGCCGCAGGAGAAGCTGGGGGCGTTATATTATCACGCGCTGGCGTGCATCGTGCCATCGGTGACGTTCGAGACGTTCGGGCTGACCAGAGTGGAGGCGTTCGCGAGGAAGACGCCGGTGGTGGTGCGGGATTTGGGGGCGCTGCCGGAAATCGTGGAAGACAGCGGCGGCGGATTCGTTTATCGGACGGACGAAGAGCTGCCGGCCGCGCTGGGACAGATTGCGAATTCGCCCGGGCTCCGGGCCGAGCTTGGCGAAAAGGGCTACCGTGCTTTTGTGCATTTATGGAGCCGCGAGGCGCATATGAAGATGTATTTCGAGTTTCTGGAGAAGGCCGGGGAGAAGAAGTTCGGCGGTTGGAGGCTTCAGCGGGTCGCGGGAAGTTGAAAACGCAGCCGCGTCCTCGCGCGTCTATGTAAATGAGGCCGCGCAACCCGGAACGGGCAAGCGCCGGCGGCCGCCCGTCTCTGTGCGGCATATTATTGGATTATGGACCAGATGCCTGCTCCACGCTCCGAGTCCGGCGCGGCCGCGGCTGTCCCCGCGCCCCAGGAATCTCATGCGGCGAAAGCCGCGATCTCATGGTTGCGCGATCTGACGCTGAGCGTCGTCCTCGCCGTGCTGGTGATCCTGTTCGTCTATCAGCCGGTGAAGGTGGAAGGGACCAGTATGATGCCGACGCTGGTGGACCAGGAACGCATTTTCATCAACAAATTCGTGTACCGTTTCGGGCTGGCCGATATCGGGCGGGGCGATACGGTGGTTTTCTGGTTCCCTCAAGACACGAGCAAATCCTACATCAAGCGCGTGATCGGGATCCCGGGAGACACAGTGGAGGTGCGTAGCGGGGCGGTGTATGTGAACGGAAAGGCGCTGGAGGAGCCTTACGTGCCGGAAGAATTCCGCGACCACGTGTCGATGACGCCGCGCACCGTAGAGCCGAATCACTATTTCGTTTTGGGCGATCACCGCAGCTCGTCTAACGATAGCCGCACGTGGTGGACGGTGCCGCGGGAGTTCATCTATGGCAAGGCGGTTTTTGTCTATTGGCCGCTGGACCGGTTGGGGTTGCTGCGGTAGCGCGTACGGCTATGAACGTACGGCTATGAACGCCGCGCGAAACCCGGCGGCAGGCTTATAGTAAGTCTGTTGTTGTTCGGTTTGGATTGAGGTTTTTCACAGTCGTCGGGACGCGGCGGCTGTGGAAAAACGCTCAATCTGGGCGTCCGCGGTTACGACTTTCGCAGGCAGTCACTCGATGACTACTTTTAGTGCGTCGGACCCCCGGAGCTCGGCCTTAACGAATACTCAGATCGTGTCTGGCTTCAGACGCTACATATAAGCGCTTCGCAAAGGCCCGAGCGGCTTCCCACTGAGTGACAGCGAAATTAATGATGGGAGAAGAACAGGGTCTAAACCGCTTCCGGCGCAGGAGCCGGATTTCGCAGCATGGATCGCCATCGACTGGGCCGACCGCGAGCACGCCTGGGTTCTCCAAGAACCTGGCTACCGCAACGCCAACAAGGAACCCTGAGGCATGCGCCCGAGGCCATTGAGGCCTGGGCCCTGCAATGGGCCGAACGGTTCCCCGGAGCGCGCGCGGGCGTCGCGGTGGAGCAATCGCGTGGCGCGCTTTTGTACGCCTTGTGCAAATACCAGCATTTGGTGCTGTACCCCGTGCACCCCTCCACCAGTTCCGATTACCGCAAGGCCATGTATCCGTCCGGCCGCAAGGATGATCCTGGCGATGCGGACCTCCTGCTGGATTTGCTGACGCTTGATCGCGGCCGGCGGCGGGCCCTGGAGCCGGATACCGAAGCGACCCGCAAACTCCAGGCGCTCGTGGAGAAACGGCGTC
>DASQJB010000078.1:0-12479 GCA_035631295.1 Bryobacteraceae bacterium
GATCCGCATCGGTCGTGGAAGTGGCGCCGTCAGTGATGGAATCGCCGAAGGCCACAATGGCCGCGGCGTCGGCAGGCGCGGCCACGTCAATTCCGCTCAGCAGGAACCAGGACTGCGTGGTCGTGGCTTCCGCGATTTCCGGCGCGGCCGTGAAATCGCCTGCTTTCGAGATATAGCTGGTGTGCAGGCCAGTGCCGTGATATGTGGCGGGACCGGTTTCGCCAGGCACATAGATGCTGATGGCCACGTCGGCGGCGGGCGGCAGGTCCAAGTCCACCGGATCACTGATCATTTGAGAGCCCGCGGGAATCGTGCAGGAAGGTTGGCCGTTGAAGGAAAGCGCGCGGTCCGAGCCCTCGAGGACCGCGGATGCTTTGCTCCGCAGGGCGACGTGCGCCGCGCCGATCTTGAGCGGCGCCAAGCCGAAATCGTTGGAGAGATGCACGCGCAGGCGGCGGCCGCCGATGGTGGTGTGAACAATCAACCGGAGCGTCTGATTGTTGAAGCTTGTCACCTGCACGGGAGGAGCGGGCGCCGCGGGGGCCGTGGGAGCCTGGGCGTTCGCCGGCCGCGGCGGCGCAGCCAGCCGCGCCTGCGGAGAAGCGCCCCAGGTGGTGACCCAGTGGTCGGTTGCGTTGGGAGGTTGGGCGAAAGCAAAAGAGACCGCCATCGCGGCCAGGATTGCGACTCGTGGATTCATGGGCCTCCTGATTTTTGACTTCCAAAAGTATATCCGATTAAAATGCGGCAGGGCAGAGATGGCATTTACCTTCTACGAGTTTTTCGCGGGCGGCGGCATGGCTCGAATTGGTCTCGGCTGCGAGTGGCGTTGCACCTTCGCCAACGAATGGTGCGAGAAGAAGGCAGCGTCGTACTGCGCTTACCTCGGCGGCAGCGAGCTCAAGGTCGATGACGTGGCCAATCTCCGAGCCGAGGACTTGCCGGGCGTCCCGACACTCGTCTGGGCTTCGTTTCCCTGCCAGGACTTATCGCTCGCCGGATCGGGCGCCGGTTTGAAGGGCGAACGGAGCGGAACTTTCACGCCCTTCTGGAAACTCGTTTGCGAAATGATCCGGCAACGGCGCGTCCCGCAGATCGTTGTTCTTGAAAACGTTGTTGGCGCATTGAGCTCGCACGGAGGAGGCGATTTCACGGCGCTGATGGATGCCATGGCGCAAGCCGGGTACAGGGCCGGGGCGCTGGTGCTGGATGCGATTCGTTTTGTTCCACAGTCCCGGCCCCGTTTGTTCATCATTGGAGTGCAATCCAATGCTTCCATTCCGTCGGGTGTTCTCTCTGCAACCCCGGATGAAGCCTGGCACACGGCGTCTGTTCAAAACGCGTATTCAAGACTTCCGCGCAAACTCCAAAAGATGTGGCTTTGGTGGACGCTCCCACTGCCCAATTTTCCTGTTCCTCCGCTGAGTGAAATAATCGAGGACGAACCAGCCGGCGTCGAGTGGCATACGCCGGAACATACGGCGCGGCTCGTCGGTCTGATGTCGCCACTGCACGCGCAAAAGCTGGAGAAAGCGAAGCGCCTCGGCACGCGAATTATCGGAACCGTTTACAAGCGAATGCGACCGGGTGAGGACGTCCGGAGAGTCCAGCGGGCCGAAGTCCGCTTCGATCAGATTTCAGGCTGCCTGAGGACACCCGCAGGCGGTTCGAGCCGGCAGATCATCTTTGTGGTGGAGGGGAAACGGATTCGCTCGCGCCTGCTGTCGCCTCGAGAGGCGGCGCGGTTGATGGGCGTCCCCGAAGATTATCCCCTGCCGCAGAGCTATAACGAGGCCTATCACCTGTTCGGGGATGGCCTCGCCGTGCCCGCCGTAAGCTGGCTTGAGCAACACTTGCTGCGGACCTTAGCTACGTCATGCGAGACTCGAAAGGCCGCCTAACTGCGGCTGATAGCTGACAGCTAACAGCTCAATGCGTCAGATCGTAGGTGAAATAGTTCACTGCGATCCGGTACGCGAGCGACGCCCATTTCTCCGGATACCTAGGATCGTCCGACCATTCCCAAGCGTCGCCAAGATCCATGTTGTGGCAGATGGCGACCATGACGCGGCCTTTGTCGTCGCGGATGCCGCGCCAATGCGGCGGCTTGCCCGTCGGACCTTTTTCGTACATCAGCCCAGTCTCGAGGAACTGCTCACCTGGCACCTGGAAGCGGTCATCCAGATCGTAGACGGTGTGGAAGATCTGATCGGCGTCCGGAAGGTCTTCGATGCGCCGATCGGGAAAAACTCTCGCCAAGCTGGCGGTGAAGACTTCCCACTCGTTGATGCCCTGGTCGTGGTCGCGCGCGTCGGAGCCGTGGAAATCGTCCACCATCAGGAAGCCTCCGCGCAAAAGAAAATCGCGGAGCTGCGCGGCCTGATCGTCGGGTAGATTCCAATGCCCCACTTCGACGCCGTAAAGCATGGGCCAGTTGTAGATATCGTCGCTCCCGTCAAGCTCCACCACCTGCTCCACCGAGCGCGTGTTGATGCGCGTGAGCCGGCGCACGCCCTGCAAGAGATGCCGGTCCGATCGGGGATAATCCATGGTCCAATAGAGATCCCGGCCATAGCGGAAGCGAAAAATGTCGGGATATTTCAGACGGGCGCGGGTCCATTCGGTGCGCTCGTTGTAATCGGGCGGCAGGGCAAAATTCTCGTACTCGATGCCAGGATATTCGCGAAAAGGCTTCTGCGCCTGCAGCACGCCCCAAATGCTCAATACTCCGAGGGAGGCAATGGCGGCCGCAGTGGGGAGGCGCATGGAACTGCTGCGTATTCAGCGTAGCATAGAGCATGCGATTGAAAATCGTTCAGGCGGGAGAGCCGGTGTTGCGCCGGCAGGCGCGGGCGTTGATGACGGAAGAAATTCTCGGGCCCGAGACTCGGCAATTGATCGAGTGGATGAAGGAGACCATGTACGACGCGCCGGGCGTTGGCTTAGCGGCTCCGCAGATCGGCTTGCCGCTCCAGCTTGCCGTCATCGAGGACCGCGCTGAGTTTCTCAAGGACGTCCCGGCTGAGCTTCTGCACTCCCGCGAGCGGCGGCCCGTCCCGTTTCTAGTTCTGATCAATCCAACCATTGTGTGGCGCTCCGAGGAGCAGGTCGAGTTTTTCGAGGGATGCCTCAGTCTTGCAGGCTTTAGCGCGCTCGTGAAGCGGTCGCGAGCGGTCACCGTAGAATGCCTGGATGGCGAGGCCCAGCCACGGCGCATCGAGGCACAGGGCTGGTTCGCGCGCATTTTGCAGCACGAAATCGATCACCTGAACGGCGCGATGTATATCGACCGGATGGAGCCGCGCTCGTTCATGAACGTCGAGAATTTGAATCGCTATTGGAAAGACCTGCCGATAACGGAGGCGCGGCGACGGCTGGCTCTGACGGCTGAAAGCTGATAGCTTTCTACACCGCTAGCTTGCCGCGATACAGCATCTCTTTCGGCGCAAACCGCGCCTGAATCTGAGAACGGCCCAGGCGCGTCGTGAATTGAATTTCTTTGTCCTCCGCGCCGATCTTGACTAAATCTTTCGAAAATCCGAAGAGGATGCTGCCGTTGATAGAAGAACTGACAGGCCGCTTCACCACGCCCGGTTGCACGGAGTTTCCGCGGTCCGGCCGCAAGTAAGTGTCCGATTTCAGAGCGTCGAGCGCCTCATCCTCGTCGCGATCGTCATTGCCGGGCGGGAACGGAAATCCGACCAGGGCGATGACGTGATGGTCCGCGAATTCCTCGGGAAATTGTGGCTTGATCGCATCCATCACCGGTTGGGCGCTTTCCCAGAGCACCGAGCCCCTAACCTGATACGCGCCCGTGCCCCGGCCGCCTCCCGGATAGCCGCCTCCCCCACCTGGATAGCCGCCGCCGATTCCGGGAATTCCAAGTCCCGGAACACCCA
Source organism: Bryobacteraceae bacterium (assembly GCA_035631295.1). Lineage (GTDB taxonomy): Bacteria > Acidobacteriota > Terriglobia > Bryobacterales > Bryobacteraceae > Palsa-187. Next base: position 3,900 of record DASQJB010000078.1, read on the forward strand.
GCCCGATGCGCCGGCCGCTGCCTGGCGAGCCCCCCTGAGTCGAGCCCGGACCGTTAACCGAGCCGTCATTCGACGGCATTTGCGCGCTCACAGGCTTCGCCCAGGGCGAGTTGTTGGTAAGGCGGTCGATCTCGTCCTTGGTCCAATCCTTGGGGTCTTTCTTGTTCCAGAAGTCGGAGGCGGCGAACAGCCGCGAGGCGTTTCCCACGGCAGCCGCGCCAGCGACAAGGCCGAGCATTCCGCGCCTGGACAGGGGGATTCCGCTTAACTTATTGAGCACGCCGGCGCCTCCTGCGCATCTATCAGACGCAGAAGGCCGCTTCAGCGTTGCGTTTGGTATACTTCCCCCGTAAACGCGCGCAACGGAACGTCTTGCCGTGCGTGCAAACGAAGCCGGAAAGTCCCCGTGGACGTCTAACTTACTTCAAGGAGAACTCCGTGAGCGATATCAGTATCGGGGCGGTCGGGATTCGGCCGGTAGATACAGTCCGGAAGCAAAAAACCATTCTTGGCCACCCCGCCGGCCTGTTCCTCTTATTTTTCACGGAGATGTGGGAGCGTTTCTCCTATTACGGCATGCGTGCGCTGTTGGTGCTGTACATGGTGAATTTCCTGCTCCCGGGCGCGATAAACGGCACGATTCACGTGGCCGGCTTTGGCGCTCTTCGCACCGGCATCGAGGCGATGTTCGGTCCCATGGGAATTCAGCCCCTTTCTTCGCAGATCTACGGCCTGTACACCGCATTCGTCTACTTCACTCCGTTTTTCGGGGGCATGCTGGCAGACCGGGTATTGGGACAGCGAAAAACCGTGGTGATAGGCGGAGTGGTGATGGCGATCGGGCAGTTCCTGCTCATGAGCCCGGCTTTGTTTCTGCCCGGCCTACTCTGCTTGATCTTGGGCAATGGATGCTTCAAGCCCAATATCTCCACTCAGGTTGGAAGCCTTTACCCGCCCGGCGATCCACGCCGCGATCGCGCCTTCACCATCTTCTACATGGGCGTCAATCTGGGCGCGTTCTTTTCTCCGCTGATCTGCGGCACGCTCGGTCAGGTATGGGGTTGGCAATACGGATTCGGAGCCGCGGGCGTGGGCATGGTGGCCGGGTTGCTTCTGTACCTATGGGGACAGCCTTATCTCGCGAAGGATCAGCTGAGCCGCGCGAAAGAAACGAATCGCGAGAAAGTCCCCTTCACCTCCCAAGAGTGGAAGGGCATCGCGGGATTGGTGATCCTCTGCCTCCTGAATATCGTCTTTTGGGGCGTCTACGAACAGCAGGGCAACACCATTCAATTGTTCGCCGACCGCAATGCCGACTGGCATGTCTTCGGTTTCCAAATGCCCTCCACCTGGTTCCAGGCGTTCAATCCCATGTTTATTTTCCTGTTCGCGCCGCTGCTCAACGTGTTTTGGAGCTGGCAGTCCAGCCGCAACCGGGAGCCGGGAAGCGTGGTCAAAATGGGCATCGGCTGCGTTCTGCTAGGCCTGGGTTTCCTGCCGCTGATGTATGTTTCCTCCGGATTAGGCGCGGATCAGAAGATCAGTTTTCTCTGGCTGGCGGGCGCGACTTTGATTTACACCATCGGGGAGTTGTATCTTTCCCCCATCGGCCTTTCGCTGGTGACGAAGGTAGCCCCGGCTCGCGTAGTGAGCATGATGATGGGGATGTGGTTCATGGCCAATTTCTTCGGGAATTACCTGACGGGCTATTTGGGCACGTTCTATGAAAAGATGTCGCGGGAATCGTTCTTTGCGATTCTGGGCGCCCTGGCGGTCGGCGCGGGGCTGGCGATTCTCGCGTTGAGCAAACCGCTGAAAAACGCCGTCGGGCACAATAATTAGTAGTGGTCCGAATTCGAGTTTTCCTGGCGCTGGTCTTGGCCTTCATGGCGATCGGGGCCAAGTCTCCGCCGAAACCGCCTAAGCCAAAAAGCCCGCCTCTCGCTCCCGAACAGCGCACGGCTTTATCGCTGGTCAAGCGCATGACGCTGCGCGATCAAGTGGCGCAACTCGTGGTGATTTCCGCTCACGGCCAGGTTTATAGCGCGAAGTCTTCTGAATACCGGAAATACCGGCATCTGGTGCGCGATGTACATGTCGGCGGGCTCACTATTAACAACACTTCGGAATACGGCTTGGTCCGCCATGCCGACCCTCACGCGCTGGCGGTGTTTTTGAATCAAATGCAGAAGCTGGCGAAGACTCCGCTTCTGGTGAGCTCGGATTTCGAGCGCGGCGCCTCCATGCGCGTCAGCGGCACGGCGCTATTTCCCTTCAGCATGGCTTACGGCGCGGCGAACGATATCGAAGGCGCGCGCTTTGAGGGACTAACGGCGGCTCGTGAAGCGCGGGCGCTCGGCGTCCAGTGGATCTTCGCGCCTGTCTCCGACGTCAACGTCAATCCGGAGAATCCCGTCATCAATCTCCGCTCTTACGGCGAAGATCCCGAGCAAGTGGCGAAGTTGGTGGCGGCGTTCATCGATGGCGCGCATGCCGATCCCAATAATCGCGTGCTTGTCACGGCCAAGCATTTTCCGGGACATGGGGATGTCTCCTCCAACAGCCATGTGGATTTGCCCCAACTGACCGCGAGCCGCGAGCGCCTGGAGAGCGTCGAGTTCGTTCCCTTCCGCGCCGCCATCGCGCACGGAATCGATTCCATCATGACCGCGCACCTGACCGCGCCCGCCCTGGAGCCGGAACCGATTCCGGCCACCGTCTCGGCCAATGTGACTCGTGCGCTGCGCGACGAGTTGCATTTTTCCGACCTCATCGTGACGGACGCCATGGACATGAAGGGGCTCGCGGCGCAGTTCCCTGCGGGCGAGGCAGCGGTGCGGGCCGTGGAAGCAGGCGCGGACGTATTGCTGATGCCGCCGGATCCCGAGCGCGCCATTCACGCCATTGTCTCCGCCGTGACAAGCGGGCGTATTCCGAAATCGCGCATCGAACAGAGCGCGGAACGGATTGTCGCGGCGAAAATCCGGGTCGGCTTGATGAAGAAGAAGCTGGTGGACCTGGACGGAATTGCGGACTCGCTCGATTCGCAAGAAGCGGAAGCTAGCGCACAGGAGACTTCGGACCGCGCTGTCACCCTCGTTAAGAATGAGAATGGACTGCTTCCTCTGGCTCGGGACGCCCATCCGTGCGTGGTGGTGATGAGGGAAGCGCGGGCTTCGACGGCCGGGCTGCGGATGGCGCAGGAAGTTCAGGCGCGCGCTCGCGGGTCGCGAGTCGTGGTTGTGGATTCGTCCCTTCCATTGCAGGCGTTGAATGCGGCTGTGGGCGATACCGGTGCCTGCTCCGCGATTATCTTGGCAACGTCGGTCACGGCGTCCGATACGCGCACCAACATGGCCATGGCCGGCGATCTTGGCGCTTTCGCAACCCAACTCACTCAAGGACCCGTGCCGGTCGCGTTGGTGTCCCTGGGAACGCCGTATTTGCTTGGAGCTTTTCCCCATGCCGCCGCGTCGGTCGCCGTTTTCAGCCCGACCGTGCCATCGGAAATCTCTGCCGCGAAGGCCCTGTTCGGCGAAATCCCAATCACCGGCCATTTGCCGGTTACGATTCCGGGCTTGGCCGCGCGAGGAGATGGAGTCCAAGTCCCGGAGCGGCCGCGCTGAGGCCGGCCAGAAGTAGATTGTCGTGGGGTCTGCCTTTCAGGCTGCCGCCGGGCTTTTGCCCAGCGTCCGGCCGTTGGCCAGCGCACCGAGCCGCGCGGAAGCGCGGCTGCAGGCTGAAAGCCAGACCCCACATGAAACTCTGAATCGCCGGCTCATTCATAGCGGAGCGCTCGGATGGGGTCGACCCGGCTGGCGCGGAGAGCGGGAAGATATCCGGCCGCGCTCGCGACCAATGCCAGCCCCACCGTCGCCAGCGCCAGCGTTAGAGGATCGTTGGGAGTTACGCCATATAACTGAGCGCGAATCAGACCGGTGAGCCCAAACGCGGCCGGCAGGCCCGCCACAACCCCGACTGCCACCAGCAGCAGAACCTCTCTCATCACCATCCAAATAACGCTTCCCTGTACGGCGCCCAGCGCCATGCGAATCCCGATTTCCCGCGTCCGCCGCGCAACCGAGTACGCCATCACGCCATAAAGCCCAATCATGGCCAAAAGAGTCGCAAGAGAACCGAAGACTACCGAGAGATTTGCGGTGAGGCGCTCGGTGACGAGAGTGTCGTTGATGTCGGATTCGATGGTGTGCATGCCACTGACGGGGAGGCTTGCGTCCATTTCATGGACCTTGGCGCGCAGCAGCGGAAACATCGCCGGGGGATCGGCGGCGGTTCGCACGAATACGGTCATGCCCATGGGGAAGCGAATCGCCCGATACGGAACAAACGCCTGGTCGGGGACATCGTAGCGAAGATTCATGTACTTGATGTCCTTGATCACGCCGATAATCTCCATATCCGTCTTCGTGTTTGGATCGATACCGAAACCGATATGGCGGCCGATAGCATTGCCGCTCCGGAAGTAACGCTTCACGAAGGCTTGGTTGACGATGATCTTTGCGGGGACCCAGTTATCCGGCTCGCGGTGCAAAAGCTCTTCGGTATCGGCGGCCGTGAAATCGCGGCCGGCGACGATCGGCACGCCGAGCGTCGCGAAATAACCTGGGCCAATCCAATTCATGAAGGCGTCAGGGCGGTCGCCGGGACGCGGCGTATAGTCTTCGATCGTGACCCAATTGTCGGATTCGTTATTTTGCAGGATGCGCATGGCTGCGAGGCCGGCGGAGCGTACGCCGGGAATCGCCCGCAGATTGTCTTCCAGACGCTGATAAAACTGCTTGGCCTGAACGACGGAATAGCCTGCGTTAGGGGGATTGAGATCGAAGGCAATCAGGCGCTCGACCGGAAAGCCTGGCCCCAGGTTCTTCAGATTGATCAGGCTCTTCATGAACAATCCCGCGCCGACCAAAAGCAACAGCGATAGCGTCACCTGCGAAACCACCAGCGTCTTTCGCAGCAGGACGCTGCCGCCGCTCACCACAGACCCGGCGTTCTCTTTGAGCGCGGGCGCGAGATCCGGCTTGGTCGAGCGAAGGGCGGGGAGCAGGCCAAAAAGCACCGCCGTTACAGCAGTCAACGCGACGGTGAACAACAGAACTGGAATATCGGGAGCCGCGGATATTTTCAAACCGTCCAGATTGGCGGGCACAAAGGCCGCGAGAAGGATTCTATCTGCGCCGAAAGCGATCCCCGTACCGAGGCCGCCGCCGAGGCACGCAAGCAGCAGGCTTTCAGTCAAAAGCTGCTTGACAATGCGCCAGCGGCTGGCGCCCACGGCCAGGCGAACGGCGACTTCCCGTTCGCGCCCCGCGGCTCGCGCAAGCAGGAGATTGGCGAGGTTCGCGCAGGCGATCAGCAGTACGGTCCCGGTGATGGCCATCAAAACCCATAGGGGCCCGCGGAGCCGCTCGCGCAAGAATCCGCGCCCCTGCGATCCCGGCACGAGGTCGATATAGCATTGTAGAAATTGCTGGCGAACGATATCCGAGGCGTTGCGGAAAGCCGGTTCGCGCACTTCCATTTCGAGCATGGAGTGCATGAACGGTTGAAGCGATGCCTTCGCGCGCTCCTGAGACACGCCGGGCTTGAGCCTTCCAAAGACGTTGACCCATCGGCTGCGGCGATCCTTGAGAGCGTTCCGAGGCCCCGCCTTCAAATCAGCCTGCATCATGACGGGGATAAAGAGTTGGGCGGCGTTGCCCAGATCCAGGCCGTTGAAGCCGGCTTGCGTGACGCCGACGATCGTCAGCGGGACATTGTTAATCAGAATTTTCTTTCCGAGCACGTTTGGGTGTTTGCCGAAATGCGTCTCCCAGAAGCTGTAACTGATGACTGCAAGCGGATGACCGCTGGGCGTGCGGTCGTCGTCGGGCGTGAACGTGCGGCCGATGGCCGCCCCAACGCCGAGCACCGGGAAGTACGTGCCGGATACAAGCTCGGCCTGCACCCGGTCCGGAGCGCCGTCGATGATAATGCTCGGGAAGAAGAGAAATCGCGCGAACATGGCCGAGAAGACCTCATTGTGGTCCTGGAAATCCCGGTACATCGGATACGAGATCGCGTTGTAGCCCCAGTTGCTGCCGTAGTGCTGGCCGCGCATGGTAAATAGCGCCAGCTCGCGCGGATTTTTGACGGGAAGCAACCGCAGCAGAAGCTGGTCAAGCAAGCTGAAGATAGCAGTGTTCGCGCCGATCCCGAGGGCCAGTGAGAGCACCGCTACGGCCGTGAACATCGGGCTGTTACGAAGCGAGCGGAAGGCGAATTTCAGATCGGAAAAGAGCCGCGGCATTTGTTTGGATATACTGCCGCTCCCGCCCATGGTTTCAGCCTGTAGTTAGAAAAACCTGAAGGTGACTCCTTGCAGCATTGAGCGCCTGCCCTGCGCCATACTATCCCCTGTGACACGCTGGATCGGTCGGCTTCTCAAGATGGCGCTTGCCCTGGTCGCGTGCTTGTACCTGTTCTGGATCGCGAGCTTGTTCGCTCTCCGCTCCTTTGATCCACCCACCACCGGCGTTCAGATTCAGCGGCGCATTGAGGCCAAGGTCTCGGGCCGCCCGTACAGGAAGCGTTACAAGTTCGTGGCGCTTGAACAGATTTCCCCCAACCTGCAGCATGCGGTGATCGCGGCGGAAGACGGACATTTCTACAAGCACCACGGCATCGATTGGGAGCAGGTCGAACAAGTCGCGGAAGAAAGTCGGGATACGGGCAAGATTCGCCGGGGCGCCTCCACGATTACACAGCAGCTTGTCAAGAATCTGTTCTTCACGACCTACCGCGACCCCGTTCGCAAAGCGTTTGAGTATACGCTGGCTCCGATTGCCGACTGGATTCTTGGCAAGCAGCGCGTGCTCGAACTCTACCTGAACGTGATCGAGTGGGGACCGGGCATCTATGGAGCCGCGGCGGCAGCCAATTACCACTACCACGCGACGCCCGCAAACCTCGACCGGGAACAATCAGCGAGGCTCGCTGCATGCGTGCCTTCGCCGCGCCGCAGGAAGCCCGCTTGGATGAATCAATTCAGTGCGAACATCATGGATCGGATGCGGCAGCACGGCTGGTAGTTCATGAGATGCAGCACCGAACCCGTGGCGCTCTCCTACTAGCGGAAACGCTGAGAGCCTCTTACGAATGGTGGGGCGATTTAGCTTTTTGCCCGGGGGGGGACCCAAATCACTTTCCCACAAAGTGCCCGGGATCGCGGTTGTTCTCTTCACAGATGTATTCAAGCAGTTCGGTGTCAGGCTGATAAACAGCGACTTCGTGGACAGTCCACGGCTTGGTGTACGCCTTCGGATCGTCGATGTCGATTTGGATCTCCAGATGTCCGAAGTCTTTGCGATGATAGCGTTCGACCAAGTGCAGCGCGTCGGTGGTAGGGTGCCCGTTGGTGTCCATCCAGGCCTTGCCGTTGAAGCCGTTGCTCTCGACTACGAACGTATCGCCCTCCCAGTTGCCAATCGAGTAACCCTGCCAGGTGGGATTTGGGTCTTTGGGCAGCGGGCGGCCGTCGGTCAGAACTTGACGGAAAATGGTGCGGGATTCATACAGGAAAATCGTCATGCTGGGAGTCTCGACGATTCTCCAAGGAGAGGTGACTGCAATCTTCTCAGGGAAGCCCGAGGGCAGGCAGAAATTGTTCGGGTCATCTTTGCCGAGCGTGTCGCGGCGCTGCTGATATTCCTTCGCGGCCCAGGGCTGGAAGGGAACGCCGTTCAAGTCGGCGGCGATGTTGATCAGATATTTCAAGCCGGGCACCAGCCAAATTCCGGACAGGTCGGGCTGGCCGTTGGCCTTCTTCGGCGCGGGCGCCGAAAGATCCGCCTTGCCTTCCGGCGTCCGGGGAATGCCGGCCGTTCGGTAATCCAGCCACTGCGCGCTCAGCGGCGCGCAGGTCAAACACAGCATGAGAGCGGTGGGAACCGGCGCGACTTGAATCTTTCGCATCGTCTAACCTCGCAACTCCCGGAATTATAGCAGCCGGCGGCGTGAGTTATGCTGATTGTTACTATGCAGTTTCCGGCAGCAAGAGCCGGCGCGATGGTTTGCGGCGTGGCGGCCGCGGCGCTGTGCTTGTATTCCCAAAACACGCCGACACCCCCGCGCGCAAACGAACCAGGAGAATTGCCACCTCGATCCGCGCCCTCCGACTATCCCGCACAGGCCAAAGCCGGCGCCGTCACGATTGCCGCCGAGTTCAAGGGACATTTTGTTCCCACGCCGCAAGGGACGCTGACCACGGAAGACTACGTAGTTGTGGAGGCCGCCTTTTTCGGCGAGCCAGGCGCGAAGATCCGATTGTCGGTGAATGATTTTTCACTGCGCATCAACGGCAAGAAGAATACTTTGCCCAGCCAGCCTTACGGCATGATAGCGCCGTCTCTTAAAGACCCAGAGTGGGAACCTCCCAAACCGCCCGAGGCGAAAAACAAGTCGAGTTTCAGCGGCGGTGGGGGAGGAGGTGGCGGCCAGGGCGACCCGCCGCCTCCGCCCGCCAAGCCTTCCGTGGAAGTCCAGCGCGGATGGGTCGCGCGGACTGTGAAGGCTTCGATG
>DASQJB010000079.1:0-3574 GCA_035631295.1 Bryobacteraceae bacterium
TGCATCGGGCCTCTGAAGCAGCATCCCGCCGAGGTTCATGCCGCATCATTGCCACGCTTGGCCCGGCAATGGCGCGGATGCCAGGGGAATGCTGCATGAATTAAATCGGAAACGCACCGCTTAAAAATGAACCGGCCCTAGGGCGCTACGCGTTCATCCAGGCGCGCACCTCGTCCACAAATCGTTTGGCACCGCTCTTGGGCAGGCCGTTGACCGAAAGAGGATTGAGGCAGCCGCTGCTTTCGATCGAAAGGGAATCCCATATTAGCCCCCGCTCATGGGCCACCTCGGCGAGGTGGGACATCGGCAGATGCTCATCCTGGCGGGTCCACGGGGTCAGCCAGAACTCAACCTTCACAAGAGTGACGCCGAGCGGGTCAGCTGAAAGCTGGTTGGGAAAAAGGAACTCCGTGAACCGCCCATTGAACATGGCCCATAGCCGACTTGAGCGGATGTGGATCGTCCCCCCTGCGCTGGCGCTCTGTCGCGGCGCTGGGCTTGTAGACTGGCTCATGGCCGTCCGGCTTGACCCGTCACCGTTGCGCAATGCCCGCTTGAGCGGCGCGGGTTGGCTGGCTCATCATGTTGTCAACCTTGTCACGTTCACGCTCGAATGATGCCAGCACTGCTCCGTCGAGGACACGCCCGCGCGGGAGCTTAATGCGCATCGGGTCCACGAAGCGCCCGTTGACCAGGATTTCATAGTGCACATGGGGACCGGTCGAGTGTCCCGTCGATCCAACATAACCGATCAATTGACCCTGGCGAACCTTTACACCCGGCTCGATGCCGCGCGCGAACGCCGTCATATGGCCGTAGGCGGTCTCATAGCCGTAATTGTGCTTGAGGCGGATGTATTTGCCGTAGCCGGATTCCCAGCCGGCCTTCTCCACCGCACCATTACCGGCGGCGTAGATCGGCGAGCCCAACGGGGCGGCCCAATCTAGGCCCGTATGCATCTTGGTGTAGCCAAAGATCGGATCGCGGCGCGAACCGAAGCCGGATCGCATTATTCCCTCATTTACCGGCTTGCGGACCAGGAACTTCTTAGCGCTCATTCCCGTCTCATCGTAATAATCGACAACGCCGTCGTCCGGCGCAACATAGCGGTAGTATTTCTTCAACTCGCCGCCAACTGTTAGCGACGCGAACAGCACATCGGGCTTGGCGTCGCCGTTTTCCTCGTCGCCGGAGTAAAGCACTTCAAGGGAGTCGCCGGGCCGTACCCTGCGCTGGAAATCAACGTCGTAAGAATAAACCCTGATCAGCTCGTCGATGGCGGCGCGGGGAACGCGATTGCGCAGCGCGGTCTCGTAAATGCTCTGGTAGAGCCGCACGCCGGAGCCGTCGTCGTCTTCCTCATCCTCGGCTTCCGCCGCCCGCGTCTCTGCGCTTTGGACGTCGACGTTCACATATCTGCCCAGATCAGACAACGCCACCACGGCCTCAACGCCCTGGTCGCCAACCAGCATGACCCGCACGGGTTGAAGCCGCTCCGTGCCACGTACCGGCGATAGCAGTATTCGCAGCTTTTGGCCCTCTTTGAGGCTGCCGTCGCGCGCCCGAGTGCCGAACACTACGGTGATTGCTTTCATCTCCTGCGGAGTCGCCCCGAGATCGCGTAGGATCCCGCTCAGCGTGTCGCCCTTCTTGAGCGCGATAACGCGCTCGTTCCATGGATTGCCCCCGGTCGCCTGCGCGGCGGTCTTCGGCAGCATGGTGATATTTTCCGCGGTGATGCGAGCTTCGAAGGGGGCATAGGGGTCGACCGGCAATTCCTGGGTCGCATAGGCGAGACTGCCTGGCGCGGCGCTCGCCAGAAGAAACTTCGGCGGCGTCGAGTTAGTCCAATTGGCGGCTTCCCGTACCTGTCTGATAACATCCTCCAACGGGACCTGAGCGGCGACGCGCATGCGCGACATTAAGCCGGCAAGGTCCCGCGTGACGAAGGAGACCTCCGCATCGGGTGCGGCGTCTGGACGCTCCGCGGCAAGGACCGTGTCGTTGTCGACATTGAACAACACCCGTTGAGGGTTGAACCGCGGAATATTGGCGGAAAGCTCGGAAGTCGAAAGGGCGAGGTTGCTTGAAATGCGAGTGAACGGCTTGACCCGGGGCACTTCGCGCTCGCCCACCTTGGTCATGGCGGTGATACGAACGACTTGGCGCGCGCCGCTGCTTTCCGTCACGGGCGGCAGACGGTCGCTCTTGCGGATAGTGGCGCGGCCCCCGCTGCCAACCCGGAGCATGGACTCAACCCGCTCCGGGTTCGCTGCAAAGTGAGCTTCGCCGTCAAGAGCCGCGAAAACGGCGCCTCCCATGAGGGCCGCGCCGCATAAGCCGGTCAAAATCGTCCCGCTCAGCCAACGCACGGACACGCGGCTGCGATCGAAATCATTGCTCACACCACCATCCAGGGACAGCGGCGGTTCGCTTCCGAGATCGATTGCGCCGGATTGCGCTTTATGCCAGTCGCGCGCCCTTCCGTGGTCCAATTTCGTCCGTCCCCTGCCTCCGTGCGGTCCGCGCACGAACCGCCGTCCTATTTACCCTCGTTTCCGCGGAACCTCAGAGTCCCGATTGACGCCAGAAAGGAACATTCACCGCGTCCCCTGCCACGAGGGCATTTATCTGCATCAATCGTATTTGCGTTGATCTTGAAACGAAGCCGGAAACGACACGCCCGGCATTTCCCCTGCCGCAGGACGCCGCAAGATTGTGGCTACAGTGCGACGGCGGGGGTCTGCGCCAATTCAGATTGGCGATTGTGGGGGGAGAGCTAAATCCGATCCGCTCCAATGCACGCCCAGCCCGAAAGGGGGCCTCTTCAGGACGCCGGTGACGTTTTCATGAAAAACTATGATACATGGTTGACAATACCCGGCTGTGCTGCCTATATAGCAACACACGGTGCGCCGCCGCTCGGCGGGTTGGCGCGCCTTCGAAGCTCCTCACTTATTCGGTGATTTGCCACTCATTTGAATGGGTGGCAGCTGCTTCGCAGGCTCTCTGGCGCGTCCGGGGAGAAGGGGGTGGCGAGCCCCGGGCTGTTTGATAGGTGAATCGGAAGAAAGAGAAACGTGGACGGCGGGGTCCTTGCGAGCCGCGTGCATGGAGAGGTTCCATCTACAATGAGTAGATTGGCCCTCGATATCGTGCGGCTGGACGAGACTTCGGCGGTACACGTTTCAGGTCAACACCATAAATTTCGCGGTGCAGCGCCGCTACGGCGATGCACAAGTCGCCGAGGCGAAGCAGCACGCGCGAAAGTTTAGGTGGGACCTCGTCAAACGTTGTGATCAGCCGGAACAAATCTCATCCAACTTGAGAGTTTGATCCTGGCTCAGAGCGAACGCTGGCGGCAGGCCTAACACATGCAAGTCGAGCGCTCGTAGCAATACGGGAGCGGCAGACGGGAGAGTAACACGTGGGAACGTACCCTTCGGTTCGGAATAACCCAGGGAAACTTGGGCTAATACCGGATACGTCCGTAAGGAGAAAGATTTATCGCCGGAGGATCGGCCCGCGCCCGATTAGCTAGTTGGTGGGGTAATGGCTCACCAAGGCGACGATC
>DASQJB010000080.1:0-4786 GCA_035631295.1 Bryobacteraceae bacterium
GGCGGCGATCGGCGTGTTTGTGAACTGGGCGGAAGCTCCCGTCATCGCGCTTTGCAAGGCGCTGCGACTTTCTGCGGCGCAACTGCATGGTGACGAGTCGCCGCGGGTCGTGGAGCGCGTATCGGCGTGCCTTCCGGTCATCAAGGCTTTGCGTCACGGGCAGGGCGGCGCCGCGCCCGACTTCTCTCCGTTCCGCGGAGTTTCTGCCTTCCTTCTCGATTCCGGGCTCTCCGGCCAATATGGCGGCTCGGGAATGACCGGCAACTGGCACCTGGCGCGCACCGCCGCGCAGTCTCACCGCGTCATCTTGGCGGGCGGACTGACGCCCGAAAACGTCGGAGAGGCTATTCGCATCGTTCGGCCCTACGCCGTCGATGTCGCGAGCGGTGTGGAAAGCCGGCCCGGAAAAAAGGATCCTGCGAAGCTGCAGGCCTTCTTCGATGAAGTGGCGCGCGCCAGCCGCGAAATATCCTGAATTTTGGTTTGCGAACCGGCATGGAAAGAAAAACCCATCATCCGCCCTGGAAGACTCTACTGGCCTTCGCGATCATCTATTTTGTGTGGGGTTCCACTTTCCTCGCGATCCGTGTGGGCGTTCGCGAGGTGCCGCCGTTCCTTCTGGCCGGGATGCGCTTCCTGATCGCGGGCCTGGTTCTCTATGGTTGGACGTTCCTGACAGGCGAGCGTCCTCCGAGCGGCCGGCAATGGCTTTCTGTGGTACTCCTCGCCGTGCTGATTTTCGTGTGTGACTATGGACTTTTGTTTTGGGCCGAACAGCGTGTTCCTTCCGGAATCGCGGCGGTGATGCTGGCCACGATTCCCGTGTTCATGGCCCTGTCCGAGATTCTCTTGCTGCGAACCCAGCGACTTACCCCGCGCCTGGCGCTGGCGTTTCTCGTGGGCCTTGCTGGGGTAGCGGCGCTCGTCAGCCGCTCCATGAGCCTCGGTGGGGCTCCGATTGATAAAGGTGGTGCTCTCGCACTGCTCGTCGCGTCGCTCAGTTGGTCCGTGTCGTCCACTCTTACGCGCAAGCTTCCGCTGCCGGCGTCCAAGGTACTGAGTTCGGGTGCCCAGATGCTCGCGGGCGGAGTATTCTTGCTGGTCGCGGCCGGCCTGTTGGGAGAATTTCGCCACTTTCGGCCGTACGCGGTGTCTGGCGATGCCTGGTTCTCCCTGCTTTACCTGATTGTGGCCGGTTCGATTGTTGGATTCACCGCTTACGTCTGGTTGCTTCATCATGAATCACCGACGAAGGTCGGAACCTACGCATACGTTAATCCGGTCGTGGCGGTTCTGATCGGATACTTCTTCGGCGGAGAAGCACTCGGCCTGCGAACAATCCTTGGGACGCTCTGCGTTCTGATTAGCGTCATCGTGATCACCACGACGCCTGCAAAAAAACGCATTGCCGCGGTCGCTGCGGAAACCGCCTAGGCCATTCATGTTTTCCGCAAAATTGGCCCGCAGAATGGCGCTGCGCGCAGAATTGCCCCTGCCACAACCTGTACCGGCCGAGGTACAATAACTGACTTCACCCATGACCACGCAGCTCACTATACCTGCCGCCGTTCCCGGGCGTTTTGGCCCCTATGGCGGCTGCTATGTCCCCGAGACCCTGATGGTGCCGCTCTACGAACTAGAACGCGCCTATGAACTTGCCAAAAGCGATACCTCATTTCAGACGGAGTTTCAGAATCTCCTGACGAACTTCGCTGGCCGCCCCACTCCGCTGCAGTTCGCATCGCGCCTCACTGCCCAGTTGGGCGGCCCGCGCATCTACCTTAAGCGCGAAGACCTCCTCCACACCGGCGCGCACAAAATCAATAACGCCATCGGTCAGGGTCTTCTTGCCGTCAAGATGGGCAAACCGCGCGTCATCGCGGAAACGGGCGCGGGCCAACATGGAGTCGCGTCCGCGACGGTGGCCGCGCATCTTGGCCTCCGGTGCACCGTCTACATGGGCACGGAAGACATGGCGCGCCAGGCACTCAACGTCGCGCGCATGCGCATGCTGGGCGCCGAAGTTGTTGGCGTCGAATCCGGCAGCAAAACGCTCAAAGACGCCATCAACGAGGCCATGCGCGACTGGGTTACCAACGTGCGCAATTCACATTACCTGCTCGGCTCCGTTCTGGGCGCCCATCCCTACCCTACGATGGTCCGTGACTTTCAGGCCATCATCGGTCGCGAGGCTCGCGAACAAATTCTTGCCGGTGAAAGGCGCCTGCCCAATCACCTTTACGCGTGCGTTGGTGGCGGGTCGAATTCGATCGGTCTTTTTCACGAATTTCTCAAGGACTCTGACGTGAGAATGGTGGGCATCGAAGCGGGTGGGCGCGGCAACGGGCTCGGCGAACACGCCGCCCGTCTCGCAGCGCATCAGGGCTTCACTGGCGCGCGCCCTGGCGTGCTGCAAGGCACCTATACCTACGTTCTGCAAAACGCGGACGGCCAGATCGCCGCGACGCATTCCATTTCCGCCGGATTGGACTATCCCGCGATCGGTCCCGAGCACGCATGGCTTGCCGACCAGCACCGCGCCGAATATGCCGCGGTTTCGGATTCCGCCGCCCTCGAGGCGGCGAAGCTGCTTTCGCGAACGGAGGGCATTATTCCCGCGCTCGAATCCGCGCATGCGATCGCGGGCCTGATCGAGCGTCTGCCTCAGCTCAAACCTAACGACCTAGTCATCATTAATCTCTCCGGCCGCGGCGATAAGGACATGGACACGTATAAGCGCCTGCTTTAATCTTGGCCCAGTCGCATGAGTCCTTCGCTCTCCAACTCGACGCGCATTTCCAAACGCTTTGCCGAACTGGGCACGGCGGGCGAACTAGGGCTTGTCACCTACATCACCGCCGGCGATCCCTCACTCGAAGCCACGCATAAATTCGTTCTCGCCCTGTTTGAAGCGGGTGCGGATGTGATCGAACTCGGCGTGCCGTTCAGCGATCCGCTCGCCGACGGGCCGACCATCCAGCGTGCTTCCGAACGCGCCTTGAAATCCGGCACCACCCTCGCCGGTGTGCTCGATCTGGTTCGCCTTATTCGCCAGTCGAGCCAGGTCCCCCTGGTTCTCTTCAGCTACTACAATCCGATCCTCCAAATGGGTTTGGAAAAGTTTGCGGCCGCCGCTGCCCAGGCGGGTGTCGACGGCGTCCTTGCGACCGATCTCACCCCCGAGGAGTCGGAAGAGTACCGCGGCATCCTGCACGTCCACGGGCTCGACACCATCTTCCTTGCCGCTCCCACTTCGAACGACGAACGCCTGCGGAAAATCGCCGCATGTTCCTCCGGCTTCCTCTATCTCATTTCCCGGACCGGGGTGACCGGCGCCAAGGACTCGCTTTCCGACGAGTTGCCCGATCTTCTTCGCCGTGTGCATCAGTTCACCAATCTTCCCGTGGCCGTCGGCTTCGGCATTTCGTTGCCCGGCCACGTGAGCGTGCTCGGCGGACTTGCGGACGCTGCTGTCGTCGGTTCTGCCCTGGTGGCCGAAATCGAAAAAGCTCCTTCCGTCCAGGACGCCGCGGATGCGCTTCGGGAGCGCGTCGCAAAACTCAAAGCAGCAGGCCGTCAGGGCCTCTCTCGCCGGGAGGCCACGCGATGAACATCTCGGATTGGCGGCGCCGCATGGACGAGATCGACAAGAAGCTGGTGGAACTTTTGAACGAACGCTGCAAATGCGCCCTGCAAATCGGCCATCTCAAGCAGCGACAGAACCTTCCTCTGTACCAGCCGGCGCGAGAAAAGGAAGTCATCGCCAATGCGGAACACAACAACGAAGGCCCGCTTTCGCACGCTGCGATTCGGCGGCTGTTCGAACGCATCATCGACGAAGCCCGTTCCGCCGAGCGCCTCGCCATGTACAGTGAACCTGCCGCCGAAGAAGAGGACCGCAAATGAGTTTCCAATGTAGCGATGGTGCTCGCGATCTCAGGGAGTTGAGGTCTAACCAATGGTTATAGTCATGCACGAAGACGCAACCGAGGAGCAGATTCAGCTCGTCATCGACCGCATCGTTGCCGGCGGCTTTGACGTGCACCGCTCCACCGGCGCTTCCCACACCGTGCTGGGCGCAGTCGGTGTGCACCGCGATTTCGATCACCGCGATTTTGAGCTGCTCGAGGGTGTCCGCGAAGTCATCCGCATCACGCAACCGTTCAAACTCGCGAGCCGTCATTTCAAACCGGAAGGCACCATCGTCGATCTCGGCCGCGGAGTCACGGTGGGTGGCGAGGAAGTAGCCGTGGCTGCCGGTCCCTGCTCCGTGGAAACTCCCGAACAGATCAATGCCGTCGCCGAAGCCGTCTCCAGAGCCGGCGCCAAAATCCTCCGCGCGGGTGCGTTTAAACCTCGGACCTCTCCATACGCTTTCCAGGGACTCGGCGAAAAAGGCCTGCAGATGATGCGGCAAGCCGCGGACAAATATCAACTCTTCGTGGTCAGCGAAGTGATGGATCCATCGCAGATCCGTATGATGAGCGACTACGTGGATATCTTTCAGGTTGGCGCGCGCAACATGCAGAATTATTTTCTGCTGCGCGCGCTCGGCGAGGTGCAAAAGCCCGTTCTGCTCAAACGCGGCATGTCCGCCACTATCGAAGAGCTGCTTCTCAGCGCGGAGTACATCCTTGCAGGCGGGAATTACAACGTAATTCTCTGCGAGCGGGGAATTCGGACTTTCGAAACCTACCTCCGGAACACGCTCGACATTGCGGCCATTCCGGTCATCAAGAAACTGTCACACCTTCCCATCGTCGCTGATCCCTCTCATGGCACAGGC
>DASQJB010000081.1:0-4404 GCA_035631295.1 Bryobacteraceae bacterium
GCTCGATTTCCATCCGCGCGTTGCGCGGAGCCTTGACGCGGTATTCCAGCTCAATAGGACTCATGCCGCCATCGCGGAAAGGCCGCACGAGCCGGAAGCGCTTGGGGAAAACCGTATTGACGGCGATCTCGTCGCCACGCCGTTCCGCATGAACGCGCACCCGCTCTAGCCACTTTGATGCGCCCTCTTCGCCGTAACCCGCCTTCACCGAGTTGATTGCAGTGATCTCCACGCGAGGCTGATCCCACCCCTCGATGTTCAACTCGCCGATGGATTTCTTGAAATGAAGGATTCCTTCCGGGGGAAGATCCAACGTCTGTGTCGAGACGGTGTCAGCGGCCCAAACGCCGCCCGCAGCCCAAACGGCAATCGCCGCTATTCGAAATTTCATACCTCCTCCGACGTGCTCGCCTCCGGCAGCACGTCGTTTTCGCCCGCCATCCAAACGTACAGGGTCGGCAGCAGAAAAATGCTCATCAGAAGCGCCGCGATCAGTCCGCCGACAATAACGATGGCGAACGGCCGCTGAGAGTCCGATCCGATTCCATGCGAGGTCGCCGCCGGCAGCAGCCCCAAGATCGCGACGAGCATTGTCATCATGATGGGGCGTAGCCTCAAAATCGCTCCTTCCTGCGCAGCTTCCAGCACCGTCCGGCCGCGAACGCGCAATTGGTTGATGTATTCCACCATAATGACGCCCACTTGAACCGATACGCCGAACAGAGCCAAAAATCCGACGCCGGAGGAAACGCTGAGATTCGTTCCACTCAGATAAAGGGCCATCAGTCCGCCCACCGGCGCCATCGCCACGTTCATGAGAATCAACCCGGACCATTTGAATGAGCGGAACATGGAATAGAGAATCAGGAAGATCAACAAAAGCGTCAGAGGGATGATGATCGCCAGGCGCCGCTGCGCTCTTTGCTGCGACTCATATTCGCCCGCCCAATCGATGTGATATCCAGGCGGAAGCTTTGCCTGTTCGTTGACCTTGCGGATCGCCTCCTCTACCGCGCTGCCCAGGTCGCGGCCTCGCACGCTGTACTTGATGGCGACGTAGCGCTGGTTGTTTTCGCGATAAATTTCAGATGCGCCGTCCAGGGTCTTGATATCGGCCAGTTGAGCCAGCGAGACGCGCTCTCCCGTGGGCGAAAGCAAACGGATGTTTTCGATCGCGCGCGGAGTGTCGCGGAACTGCGACTGGTAGCGCAACACCATGTCGTAGCGTTGCTCACCCTGAAGCACCTGGGTGAGCGCGGTCCCGCCCACCGCCGTCTGGACCGCGTCCTGCACGTCCGCCACGTTGATTTGATAGCGCGCCGCCTTGTCGCGGTTCAGCGTGACGTTCAGGTTGGGCTGGCCGATGACGCGAAAGAGCCCAAGGTCTTGAATCCCCGGCACGGTCCGCATGATGCTGACGATCTGGTCGCCCTTTTCTTCCAGCGTTTTCAGGTCGTCGCCGAAAACTTTAATCGCCAGCTCGCCCTTCACGCCGCTGACCGCTTCTTCCATGTTGTCGGCGATGGGTTGCGAGAAATTCCAGATGACGCCCGGGATTTTCGAAAGCTCGCGGTTCATCGCGGCGATCAGCTCTTCCTTGTTCTGATGAAAGATCGGCCGCCATTGTTCCTTCGGCTTCAGATCGACGAAGAATTCGGTATTGAAAAAGCCGGTGACGTCGGTCCCGTCGTCCGGCCGTCCCACCTGGCTGGTGCATTGCGGCACTTCCGGAAACGAGCACAGGATGATGCGCGCCTGATTGGCCACCGAGATTCCCAGGTCTTGATCGGCGCTCGGAGCCAGCGTGCCGCGCACCCAAACGGCCCCTTCATCTAAATGCGGAAGAAACTCCGATCCCAGCACCCATCCGGCTAGCCCGATCGCCAGAGCCAGCCCTCCCACGGCTACCGACAGCGTCACCCAACGCCATCGGATCGCCAGCGCCAGCACCCGGCGGTAACCATTCGTTAGGAAGGTCATCAGAGGGTTGCGCCATTCGCGCGCGCCTTCGCTGAAGAAGAGGCTGGATAAGACCGGCGCAAGCAACATGGAGAATATCAGCGCCCCCAAAAGGGCGAAGGCCACGGTCCACGCCATCGGCTTGAATAAGCGCCCCTCCACGCGCTGTAGCGTGAAAATGGGCAGATAGGCTGTGATGATGATGGCGATGGCGTAAAACACCGGCCGCTGCACTTCATGCGCTGACGCCCGAATCTTCTCCATCGGCGTCCGCGTGTCGTTGGGATCGCGGCGCCCAAGGTGGCGGACGATGTTTTCGACCATTACCACCGCTCCGTCCACCACCATGCCGAAATCCAATGCGCCCAGCGAGAGCAGATTTGCGGGTATGCCCTTCAACTGAAGGCAAGTCGCAGCAAACAGCAAGGAGAACGGAATCGTCAGCGCGACGATTAGCGCGCCACGCGCGTTTCCCAGAAAGAGAAACAGAATGACGACGACCAGAAGGATTCCTTCGCTCAGGTTGTGCAGCACCGTGTGTGTTGTGTAATGCACCAGGTCGCTTCGATCCAGGAACGGAACCACTTTGACGCCCGTCGGCAGGATCTCCGTGTTCAGTTCCTCCACTTTCTTGTGAATCGCCTCCAGAGTGGAGTCGGAATCGGCCCCCTTGCGCAACAGCACGATTCCCGACACGACGTCGTTGTTATCGACGATTTTCCCGTTCTCGAGATGCCGGGCGCGCGCAAACTGTCCCAGCCGGATCTTCGGGCCTTGCGCCGCCGTCGCGATGTCTTTGACCCGGAGCGGCGTGCCGCTTTTGGTCATCAGCACCGTGTTCTCGATATCGTGAACATTATTCACCAACCCGACTTCGCGCACGTTCACCTGTTGCGACCCCTCGTTGATGAAGCTGCCGCCCGCGTTGGCGTTGTTGTTGGAGAGCTGTTGCTCCACCTGAGCGATCGTCAGGCCGTACGCGATCAGCTTGTCCGGATCGAGCTGGACTTGATATTCCCGCGTCGGCCCGCCGAAGCTGGCGACGTCGACCACATTCGGCACGGACTTGAACGCCTTCTCCACTACCCAATCCTCCAGCGTCTTCAGCTCCATCACGTCGTATTTGGGATTGCTGCTGCGCAGCGTGAAGAAATAGATTTGGCCGACCGGGCTCCAGTCCGTGCCCATCTGCGGCTGCACGCCGGGCGGCAGAGTGACTTGCGAAAGCCGCTCGAGCACTTTTTCCCGGTTCCAGTCGTTGTCCGTTCCGTCCTCGAAGGTAAGCTTCAAATCGGAAAGGCCGAATATCGAAAAGGATCGTAACGCGCTCAGACCGGGAATTCCGTTCATCACCTTTTCAATAGGAATCGTCACTTGCTGCTCAATCTGTTCGGCGGAAATGCCGGGCCACTGGGTGATGATGTCGACGTAGTTGTTGGCCACGTCCGGGTACGCCTCCACGGGCAGGTTGTGAAAGGAAATCCCGCCCCAGATGAACAGCAACAGGGCCAGCGCCAAAATCAGGATGCGGTTGTTGAGGGCGAAGTTGACGAGGCCTTGAATCATTTACTGCTCCACGTGACCTGGAGCGAGGCTAAAGCCTCGCGTGGGCTAAAGTCCGCCCTCCTGCTTTGCATGTCACTGCTCTACCGTGCTCTGCAAAACCAGGGCGTTGGAGACGACCTTGTCTCCGGGCTTGACGCCGGATTTGATTTCCTGCAGACCGCCGGGAAGCGCGTCTCCGGCAATCACTTCCGCGCGGCGGAAATGGCCGTCATCGACGGGCATGTAGACCCAGTCGCGATCGTGCAGATGCAAAATCGCCGTGGCCGGCACGGTGGCGCGCCGCTGGGCCTGATCGCCATGGAACGTCGCCGTCACGAACATGCCGAAGCGCAGGAAGCCGGGATTTTCGACTTCCAGCCGCACCTTGGCCGTATGTAGATTCGGATCCAACACCTGGCCGATGTTGCTGACGCGCCCCTTCAATACCCGATCGGGGTATGCGTTCAGGCGAATGTCGGCGTACTCGCCCGGCTTCACCTGCGCCAGATTGTTTTCGTAAACATCGCAAACGATCCAGACGCGCGACGTATCGGAGATGGTGAATGGGTTTGGGGGGGTGAGGGCTTGCACTCCCGAAGCGTCCGTAATTTGCTGATCGGTGATGACGCCGGAAACGGGCGCGTGGACTTCCACGATTCCGCTCACGTGGTCCGGATCCGCGCCCAGCACGCGCAGCTTCTCCAGCGTATTTTCAACGTCCACTCTGGCGTTGTCCTCGGTAGCCTGCGCAATGTCGAGCACGCTTTTGGCGACGGCCCCGGCGTCATAAAGCGTCTGCTGGCGCTCGAGCTGCGTCTTGGCAAGCTTCTCGTTCCGCACCGCCTGCTGATAATCGTGATAAGCGCCCGAGACGTCCGTGCTTCTCACTTTGAACAAGAG
>DASQJB010000082.1:0-2974 GCA_035631295.1 Bryobacteraceae bacterium
TAATGATCTGATTGCGCGTCCATTGCCGTCGCAGCGAAGGACAAGATCAACATTGTGAGAAGGAGCTAATGTGATCAGGATTTTCGTCCTATTGACCGTCATCGGGGGTGCCGTTCTGGCAGACGCCCCGGGAGACCCCGCAGACGAACGCGCTATTCGCGAGGCTGTACGGGCGAGGGAGTCAGCCTAGAACAGCGACAACGTTACGCAGTACCGCGAATTAATGACGGAAGACGTTGACAACGTGAGCGCCACAGGCCGAATCGCAACTGGCCGCGACGCGGTCATCGCGCTCTATACCAAACAGCGACAAGATGTTTACAAGGGGGCGATCACAACCACGCCGATCGAGTCCATTCGATTTATCCGAGCCGACGTTGCGATCGTAAACGCGAACTTTCGTCTCACAGGGCTTCGAGCAACAGATGGGAAGCAAGTGGGCGAGCGAAGAGGCCGCCTACTCTTCCTCTTCGTGAAGGATCAGGGTCATTGGCGCATTACCGCCATCCGCGGAATGCCGGAAACTCCAATCGTGGCGGGAAAGTAATTGTCCGTAGTTGCTGTTTCCTTAAGAAGCGATGGTTCCGGCCGAAAGACGGCGTTTCATTCCATTGGTCGCCACGTGGCGTCGAAGGACGCGCTCCGTATTTCGATGATCGTCAAAGGAATGAAACGCCACTTGAACGAAGCGCTGCGCGCAGTATCGGTTGCTTGAGACAGCCGTGGCGTAGTTCGGCAACATCCGTAGTTCGGCATCATGCAAGAACGACCGCAAGGAGGTCGCTGCATGACAAAACTACGCCAGAGAATGACGGAAGAGTTGCGACTACGCAACTCTTCCGAGGAGACGATTCGAAGTTATGTCTCCTCGGTAGAACGATTTGCCCGGTATTATCATACGAGCCCGCATCTGATGAATGCGGAACAGGTACGCTCCTATCTGCTGTATCTGCTCGAAGAACGCAAGCTCAGCTGGCCGGCGATTCACGTAAACCGCGCCGCGCTTCGCTTCCTGTATGTGCGAGTTCTGCGGCAGCGCTGGTTTGACGAAGAGATTCAAGCGCCCAAGCGGCACCCGCAGTTGCCGACCGTTATCAGCCCTGAAGAGATCACCCGGATTCTGGATCTGACCCGGAATCTGACGCACTGGACCATCCTGGCAACCCTCTATGCCACCGGCGTGCGCTGTAATGAACTCCGTCTGATGAAGGCGGAGGACATCGACAGCAAGCGCAAAGTGATCCACATCCGGAACGGCAAGGGGCAGACGCCCCGCGACGTGACCCTCTCACCGGTCCTCCTGGAGCGCTTACGTATTTATTGGCGCTGGCGCAAACCGCAGGGCTGGCTGTTTCCCTCTAAGCGACGCCCGGACCATCCCATGGAGAGCAAGAGCATCCGGCAAGTGTGTGCGAACGCGGGACGCCGCGCCGGGATCCAGCGTCGACTCCATCCGCATGTTTTTCGTCATTGCTACGCCACACACTTGCTGGACCAAGGAGCAGATCTCCGCACCATACAAGTGCTGCTCGGGCACGCCGACATCCGGACCACAGCTCGCTATCTGCGCGTGTCCACGCGCCGCATTCAGGCGGTCGCCAGCCCCTTCGATGCACTCGCCATCCAGCCGATCGATCGGTCCGAGGACAACGCCCCACCGAGGTGAAAGAGCATCGGCCTGAAGTCGCCGATGTCTTTCGTCAACACGAACAGGAGTTTCTCGAGCGCTGGCGGTCTGTCTTATCGGACCGCCAGCTACAGACGCTCCGCGACATCGGCGCGTGTCGAACCGCGGCCTTGGGCGCGCATCTTTACCAGTGCGATGGTTGTCAGCGGGAAACCATCGTTCCCAATTCGTGTTTGAACCGCCACTGCCCAAAGTGCGGCAGCGCCGCGCGTAACCAGTGGCTGGAAAAACACGCGGAAGAATTACTACCGGCGGCCTACTCGCACCTGGTCTTCACGCTGCCGCACGAACTCATTCCGCTGGCGCGGCAGAACCCGACCGTCGTGTACAACATCTTCTTCCGCGCCGTTTCGCAAGCGCTGCTCACCATTGCCGCAGATCCGCGGCATCTGGGGGCACGCCTTGGCTTTCTCGCTGTCTTGCACACCTGGAATCAAAAATTGCTGGCTCATCCGCACATCCACTGCCTGGCGCCGGCCGGCGGCATCGCCTTCGATCAGACGCATTGGATTCGCTGCCGGAATCCCAAGTTCTTCCTTCCAGTGAAAGTGTTAGGCGCCAAGTTTCGGGGAAAGTTCCTCGCTCTTCTCCGCCGCGCGTTTCGTCGAGGCAAGCTCGAATTCCGCGGAACGCTGGCGCCGCTTCAGGAGCGGAAAGCTTTCGATCGATTTACCTGGTCGCTCAAAAATAAAGATTGGGTCGTCTACGCCAAGAAGCCCTTTGCGGCCCCGCGGCATGTCATTCAATACCTGGCTCATTACACGCACCGCGTCGCCATCGCCAACGGCCGACTGCTCCGCTTCGAAAACGGTCAGGTTACTTTTCGCTGGCGGGATTCGGCTCACCGCAACCAGAAAAAGATCATGACCCTGGATGCAGTGGAGTTTATCCGCCGCTTCCTGCTGCATGTGCTGCCGCGCGGCTTCGTCAAGATTCGCCATTTCGGGTTTCTGGCCAATCGGCAAAGAAAGCACGCGCTTGTCTTGTGTTCCGTCCTTCTGCCCTCCACGCTATCCACTATCGAAAACTCACGCGCCGAGATCTCCTCTCCTCCTCGCCCAGCACGACTGTGCCCGCACTGCGCAGGAACACTCGTGCTCATCGCACGGCTCACCGCCCCTCAGCTATTGGCTCGCCACCGAATTCCGACACTGGACACCTCATGACCGGCCGCGCGCTCGCCATTTCCATCTCCACTGCTCGCCGTCGCAAAGCGGTCCCACCCGAGGTGTGCCTGAGATCCCGATTCAACCACACCAATCGCCTCTCTCACTTCCGCCATTGCCC
>DASQJB010000083.1:0-11434 GCA_035631295.1 Bryobacteraceae bacterium
ATTGAGCGGGTAGCTGTAATGAAAATCTTCCTGGACGCGATTCCAGGCTCCGTCCAGGACTTCATCGCACCCCGCGAGGAATAGCGAACCTATGCAAAGAGCTAGCGCAGAGAGCCGCATATATCTGGTCCTTACGGATGAAATACCGGCAGAGTTCCCGAAAGTTACGGCCTTTGCAGGGTTCGCCGGACCGGCGAGGCTGAAGCTTCGCGCGGGCTAAAGCTCGCCCTCCAAGGCTGTTTAGTTGGAGGCGCGCTGGCGCTCGTAAGGGGCGTTGACGTATTTTTGCGCCTCTTCCTGGGCGTTGCTGGTGTTGTCGTTGGTTCTAAGCGCCTGTTTGTATTCGTTCACCGCGCGATCACGTTGGCCGCTGACGTCCAACACCCAGCCCAGTTTGAGGTGCGACCAGACTTCGGTCCATTTGGGCTCCAGGTCGCCGTTGATCGCCTCGCGAAATTCGTTAGCGGCGCTTTGCCAAGTGGCTTGGAGGAAGTACAACTCGCCGATGCGATAGTGGGCGAGCGAGCTGTTGCGCTGGACATCCAGCGCCTTTTGATATTCCTTCAGGGCTTCGCCGAATTCGCCGATCTCGACGAACTGCTCGCCGCGGCGGATAGCCACGGCCACGCGCGTGGGATTGTCGAACCGCAGCACATGCCCTTTCGGGTCGAGCGAGACGCCGTTCGGGCGCGGTTTGCCAAAAGTGTCGAGAGAAAACTCCGAAGACGTGCCCACCACTTGCACTTCTTTCTCCTCGGGGTTTCCTTCCGTATCGACGTGCACTAGCACCGGCATGCTGAAGGTGTCCAGATCCTGGGTGATTTTGCCGACCACGCGGAAGCCCTTTTGGGTGCGGAATACGGTGTATTCAAGCTTGAATTCAGGCGCTCCGGTGGACTCAATCCAGTTCACGAAGAAGAAGTTCAGATTCTGGGTGGAAACCTCTTCCGCGGTTTTGCGGAAATCGTCGGTGGCGATGGATTTGTAGGCGTACTTGTCTGGGAGGGCTTTCAGCAGCTTGAAGAAGTTGTCGTCGCCGACGACGCCGCGCAGCATATTGAGCACGGCGGCGCCTTTTCCGGCCGTGGCGGCCCAAAATTCGGGCGAATAATCCTCCAGGCGCGCGGCTTGGATGAGCGGAGGCTGATCCACCGTCAGCGCTTCTACGTAAGTGTCGTGAACTTGCTGCTGCATCGCGCCGGAGCCGTTGGCGTGATCGACGTAAAGCAGCTCGGAGTAGCGGGCCATGCCGTTTTCGATCCAGAGATGATTGCGGCCGGAGGCCGAAACCAGAGCGCCCCACCACTGCCGGGAAACCTCATTCGCCACGAGCCGGATGTTCACTTCCTTCCCGATGGCTTGAGGCGATAAGAAAATCAGACCTGGGGCAGAGTAGCCGTTGGGCGTTCCGGCTTCGGTCTCCACCACGGTAAGGTTCTTCTTGAGCGGCGAACCGAAAACGCTAGTCAGATAGATCATCGCCTTCGAGAATTCATCGCCCCACGCTTGCTCCATGCCGGAGGCTTTACGGAAGTACAGAGCGGTGTTGACGCCGCCGGAAGAAATGGTCTTGGGATCGCCGCGAACGATGGCCACGCTACCGGGGAAGGAAGCTTCGTTGAATTTCCAGCGGTAGGCCGCGCCGCCGCCCTGAGAAGGCTCGGTGGAATCGATGCCGCTGCCGATAACTTTGTAGCCGTCCGGGACGGTGACCTTCAAATTCATGGCGAAGCGGTCGACGGTGTAGTCGTTCACCGGGAACCAGCGCGCTGGATACATCAGATAGGCGACATCGGGGTGGATGGCCGCGAAGCGAATGCCAAATACGGGAGATTCTTCCTCTCCGGTGAGCTTGCCGTCGTAGTAAAAGGTAAGCGAGCCCGATTTGCCGCGCGCAACGGGCTGCGGAAGACTCACGCGCACGCTCATGTCCTGCTGGAGGCGAGAAGCGGAAATCTGGCGGCCGTCGTCACCGGTTACTTTATCGAGGTTCAGGGCGTTATTGAGCTCGAAGGAGACCTCCGAAACGCTGTCCACCGCCGTGAAGTTCACCTTGGCGACGGCTTTCAAGGTTTGCGCTTGCGGGTCGACGGTCAAGTCGATCGCGTAATCCTGAACGTCGATGCGCTGCTGCGCTACGCGAGTTTGCGCGAAGGCGGGCGACAGAAGCACGCCCGTAAGCGCTAGCGCGGTCTTAAGTCCGATGTGTTTCACTCCACAACCTCTCGATATCATCGGCCGCGACCTCCATTGGGTCCCGTCCGGTTTTCAGATGTTCGGAAACCTCGGCCAAACCGGCGCGCATCGCCGCCCGGCGACTCGAGTCTTCCAGCAATTGGCAGGCTTCCGCGGCGATTCGCCCCGGGGTCATTTCCCGCTGGATCAATTCGGGCACGATTTGCCGCCCTGCCACCAGATTTACCATGGTCAGAAACGGCGCCCGAACCAGTCGCCGCCCCACTATCCAACTTAGCGCGTTTACACGGTAGAAGGTCACCATGGGAATGCCCAGCAGGGCCGCCTCAATCGTCACGGTTCCGCTGGCGGCCAGGGCCAACTCGGACTGGGCGAGCACATCCCAAGTGTGCCCTATGCTGAGTTGGATGGATGCGGCGTCAATCCGTTCCCTCAAAGTTGGCGAAAGAACGAAGCCGGGGGGCAGCGCCAGGACGGGAGTAATGGAATGTTTCCGGCGAATTGCCGCGATTGCCCGGATCAGGATGGGAAGATGCCGGGCGACCTCGCCGGGGCGGCTGCCGGGGAGGAGGGCGACGATGGGGCCGCGCGAAAAAACGAACCCAGACTCCTCGTGGACCAATCCCTCCGGTCGCGGCTCTGCGAGTGGCTGTCGGGGCCTCGAAAAAACAAAGCCAGACTGGCCCCGGCAAAGCAGAGCAGTGAGCGGATGACCGATGTAAGTCGTTTTGATTCTGTTCTTTAAGAAGAATTCTTCCTCGAAGGGGAAGATACAGAGAAGACGGTCTATATTCCAGCGCATCTCCCTGATACGATTTGATCTCCACGCCCACACCTGGGGCGCGACGAGGTAAGCCACGGGGACGCAGAGGTGGTGAAGACGCCTGGCGAGAGGCAGGTGAAAATCGGGCGAATCCGTGAGGACCGCCAGATCGGGCCGCTCGGAGCGAGCTGAGGCGATGAGTTTGCGAAACTCGCGCCAGATTCGGGGCAGATGCAAAACAACTTCGACGATGCCGACGACGTTGAGCGAGTCGGCATCCACGATGGCGCGAACCCCCGCGGCTTGCATGCGCGGGCCGGCGCAGCCGAAGAACTCGGCGTCAGGATGGCGCGTCCGAATGGCTTCGACCAGCCGCGAGGCGTAGAGGTCGCCGGAGGCTTCGCCTGCGGAGATGAGGATGCGCATGGGAGTCGTCAGTCGTTAGTCGTCAGTTGTCAGACAGATCTAAGCTACAGGGTACAGGTCCTGCGCTCACGGCTACGATGCCATAAGCTATAGCTTCTTTACGGTGATTTCGGCGGCGAGGACGTCGTGATTGACGTTGAGGGAGATCCTCTTCGGCATCTTCGGAAGCGTCGCCTTCATGGTAGCCGTGTTTCCACGGATGCGGATCATTCCGCCGCGAATCCAATGCCCGTCGAAATCCAGGTAGAGCGGAACCATCATCTGGAAATCGGGCGAGACGTCGCTCTGGGTGAGTTTGCCTTCCAATGTGACTTTGCCGCCGTCCGCGGGCGTGAGCGTATATTCGAAACGATACTTGGGGAGATCGCTTCCGAAGATCCAGTCGCGAAAAAGCCAATCCATGCGATGGTTTCCTTCGGCGTCCATGGTCGATTTCATGTGCTTGTTCACGATCTGCATAAAGTCTTCGGTGGAGGCGCTCTTGTGTAGATACGTCTGGACGTAGCCGCGCATGAGCGCCATAAAGTCCTGGTCGCCGGTTTTTTCGTCGCGCATCATCATGCGGAGCATTTGGAGGAACCAGGCGCCTTTGGAATAAACGAGGCGATTGTAAGCGCCTACGTTCTTAGATGCGTTCAGGCGGATGCCGAGCCACAGCGGACCGGCGTCATTGGCGGCGTTGCCGAAATTGTTTTTCTGCACGATGGCGTCGCGCAGGCGGTCCCAGAATTTGCCGGCTTCCTCAGGCTTTTGCGCCGCTTCCATGAAAAGGCCAGCGGAAAAATCGGCGAAGCCTTCCGAAAGCCATTGATCGTGATAGGTGGACCAGGCGGTCATATGGCCCCACCACTGATGTGAGACTTCGTGGGGCGTGACCTCCTGAATGAAGTCCCCGAAGCGAAAGGCGGCTTGATCCAGCAGGCGCCAGCGGTGGGTGGAATCGAGGAAGGCGCTTATGGGTAGATAGACCAGCCCGGGCCAAGACTGACCAAAGTCAAACTCCGGCTGCTGCGTGATGGCGATGCGTCCATAGCGGGCCGGACCGAACCAGTGCGTGAAAAGGCGAATGGAGTTTTGGGCCTCGTTCAGAACCTGATCCGCCATCGTTCCAGGAGTGAGGTTAAAGCCGGGCAACTCGTGCAGGTAATCGGGAACGTCCGGGGTGTAATATGCCTCGACTTCGTATTTTGTATCCGCATCCGTGATTTGTTTCTTCTTGAATGCGCCGTAATTGAAGCCGGCGACGGCAAGCGGGATATCGGATTTCCATTGCGTGCAGGCGAGATTTTCCTCGTTCCACTGCTTCATCAGCTTGCCTACACTCACCAATGTGTATTGCTTGGGGACTTTGAAGGTCAGATCATAAGTGGCCTGATCGAGGAACGAATTCAGACTGGGATACCAGCTTTCGCGGCCTCCCACGGAAAAATTGCCTTGGCCTTCCTTGTGAATCACCTTGCCGCCGGCGTACTCGATCTTGATTTCATAGGAGCGGCCGCGAACGGCGGGCTCGGCAGGATCACATTGAAAGCGGCGTCTTCCTTCCAGGGCTCTTGAATGAAAGCGAGGGGACGACCTCCCTCGCCCGTGACGCGCGCGACGCGCAAGGACGTGACCAGATCGAACGGAACAACGCGCGCGCCATCAACTTTGGCTCTAAACCGGACCGAAGCGATGGATGCGAGCGAAGCGGAGTTGTCGATTTTGGTTTCGATCTCGTAATGCTCCGGCGCGGCCACGCCTTGTTCTTCGCCGGACGAGGCTGTGCCGTTTTTTAGTTCCGATTCGCGGTCTGTCAGATACCAAATGCCGTCGCGCTCTCCGGAGGGATCGATATTGACCAGTGCGACCTCCTCGGGAGAAGGCATCGCTGGGATTGCTCCTCGAGGAACTACGAGAAAGCGCAGATTCTGGTCTTGTTTTCCGTGGAGGAAGGCGCGGAACGCGCCGCGCTGGGCGGGATTGTACAGCTCCCCGAGCAATTCCGCCTCGAGATTCGGCGCCCATTCCGAAAACATCGCCTCGGTTTGGCTGTGCGGGGTTTCGGCGGGGCGGCGCAACATACGGCGGTAGTCTTTCAGCATTTCGGCCGCGCGAGGATCCAATTCGCCGACTCGGGCCTGGCCGCGGATTTCGTCAAAGGTGTTGTCGCTGAGAGCGAGCAGCGCCGAATCGATAATCTCGTCCACTTCCGTCTTGCCGGTCAGCTTATTGAGGTGGCGCTCTTCGATGGCGATGGCGGGCTTCAAATGCAACCGGCCTTCGCCGTTGAAAACGGCCATGGAGACCCGGTTCAGCACAGGGGCGAGGAACGTAATTTGCCCGGTCCGGAGCGTGAGAGTTCCCACATCGCGCTTAAGCTCGACATTTTCGACGCGGTAGGTTTGCGAGGGCGCGGCGTCGCGGAGGGAGCGATAGTTGGGGTCGGCGTTGGGCTGGGCCGCAGCGTGCGAGGCGCCAGCGGCCAGGAGCAGCACCGCGAACGTCATCTTATTCGACATGATGGTCTCCGAGGGAATCCGGCAACAGCGGGGTCGGCTTATTCTAACCCAGGTTGGTCACTGGAGGCCGGAAGTAACCGCTCCCTGCGGTCGCGGATCCGCAAGCGATTGCTGCAACCTCACGGAGCGGATATAGGGAGCGACGATTACGTCTCTAAAACAACCAGCGCCATGGCTTGCGAGGCGGTGTGGGTGATCGACAGCGAGATCTGCCGGACTCCTAGCGTGGCGGCGATTTCGGCCGCTTTTCCGTAAAGGCGCAGAGTGGGGCGGCCGGAGGGGAGATTGGAGACCTCCAGATCGCGCCAGGTCAGGCCTCCTCGCCAGCCCGCGCCGAGGGCCTTCATGCCAGCCTCTTTCGCCGCGAAGCGGGCGGCGTAACGCTCGAATTTGTTGGCTTTACTCTCGGCGTAGGCGATCTCGAGAGACGTGAAGACGCGCTCGACCAAACGGCGGCCGTAGTGCGCGGCGATCGCTTTTTCCATGCGGTCCACTTCGCAGAGGTCGATGCCGGTACCGATGATCATCCGATTCCGTCCGATATACGTAGTCTCATTTAGCTCACTGACCGCTCCCTCACGGTCGCGGCTCGGTAACGATGTCTGATAATAGCTGAAGATGCACATCCCTGACGGATTCTTAAGCCCGCCGGTGTGGGCCACGCTGGACGTGTTGGGCGTGCCCGCCGTTGCGTGGACGGCGGGCCGCGCTCAGCGCGACGCGGAAGACCGCAAGATTCCGCTGATGGGGGTGATGGGGGCGTTCGTCTTCGCGGCCCAGATGATCAACTTCCCGATCCCGTTGGGGGCCAGCGGACATTTGGTGGGTGGGGCGCTGCTCACGGTGGTGCTGGGTCCAGCGGCGGCATCGGTGGTGATGACCGCGATTCTGGTGATCCAGGCGCTGGTGTTTCAAGACGGCGGCATCATGGCCCTGGGGGCGAACACGGTCAACATGGCGCTCGCGGGAATCCTCGCGGGCTATGTTCCGCTACGGCTGTGGGGAGCGCAGTGGCGCTCGGCCGCGATTTTCACCGCCGGTTGCTTGAGCGTCCTGGTGAGCGCGTGCTTGGCATTGTCGGAGCTGGCCGTTTCGGGAGTACCGATGCCGGCAAAGCTGCTTTGGCTCTCCTTGGGCCTCTTTGCGGTGAACGGGATTCTGGAAGGGGCCATCACTCTGGCCGCTGTTCGCGCGATCGAGAGGCTGAATCCGCGGTGGACGCCGGCTCACGCGCATCGCGGCTCGCGGGCGCTAGGAGCGGTGGCCGTTGCAGCTGTAGTGCTGGTGGCCGCGGGAATATTGGCGGGATCGGCCGCGCCGGAAGTGCTGGAAAAACTGGCGGGCAGTTTCGGGATTGCAGCACACGCGCCTTCGTGGATGCACGCGCCTTTGGCCGATTATGAATGGAAGGGCGTGGGGTCCGGATGGCTCAGACGGGCATCTGCGGCGTTGGCGGGGCTGGCGCTGGTTTATGGCGCGTGTGCGATCACGGGCAGAGCCATTCACAGGCTGAAGCCTGTGCCACGTTCACACGCTGAAGTCTGTGCCACAAGGGATTAAGTGCATCACGTCGTTGTAGAGCG
Organism: Bryobacteraceae bacterium; assembly: GCA_035631295.1. Taxonomy (GTDB): domain Bacteria; phylum Acidobacteriota; class Terriglobia; order Bryobacterales; family Bryobacteraceae; genus Palsa-187. The sequence continues at coordinate 7,470 of DASQJB010000083.1, forward strand.
CTGGAGCCGGGAGGCGAGTCCGCTGCATTCGCTCGACGCGCGCGCGAAGCTCTGTGTGTTGCTGGTGTTTCTCATTGCCGTTTCCGCCACGCCTTCGCGCGCCCAACTCGCATTTGCCGCCTATGCCGCGCTCCTGCTGGCAGCGATGGCCGCTTCGCGCCTGCCGCTCGGTGGATTGGCGAGGCGGGCGGCGCTCGTTTTGCCTTTTTCGGCGACGTTTGCGGTAGTCACCTGGTGGTCGGGCCAGCCCTTGCGCGCGGCAGGTCTGGCGGAGAAGAGCTTCCTGTCGGGACTCGCGGCGCTGCTGCTGATCGCCACGACTCCGATGGGGCGCTTCCTGGGCGCGATGGAAACGCTGCGTGCGCCGCGCGCGCTGATTCTGGCGATCCAGTTTTTATACCGCTATCTCTTCGTCATTTCCGAGCAGGCACAGCATATGCGGCTGGCGGCGCTATCGCGCTCCGGGGCGAATGGCGGGCGGGTTCTGCATTTTCAAGCTGCCGCCGGCGCGGTGGGCGTGCTGTTTGCACGATCCTGGGAGCGCGCCGACGGCATCTACAACGCGATGCTCGCGCGGGGGTTTGAGAAGGCGACCGGGGGTAGGGGACAGGAGTCAGCGGATAGGGGACAGGGGACAGAGGACAGAGGCGCTGAAGTTGTCAGGGTGCGCAATTTGCATTACCGGTATCCGGATGGGACTCAGGCGCTGGATGGAGTCGATTTTCATCTGGACGCGGGAGAGTGTGTTGCGCTGCTGGGCGCGAATGGAAGCGGCAAAACTACGTTCGTTCTGCATCTAAACGGTCTGCTGGAAGGAGAAGGCTGGGTGGAAGTCTGCGGCATGCCGGTGACGAAAGACAACTTGGCGGCCATTCGCGCCAAAGCCGGCCTGGTGTTTCAGGATTCCGACGAGCAGCTTTTCATGCCGACGGTACTGGAAGACGTAGCCTTCGGACCGGCGAATCTTGGCCTAGCCCCCGAGCAAGCGGCCGCCCGCGCCAAAGCCATGTTGGAGCAAGTGGGCATGGGCGGCGCGCTGCACAAGGCGCCGTATCACCTGAGCGCGGGAGAAAAACGCCGGGTTGCGATCGCCGGAGTACTGGCGATGCAGCCGGAAATCCTGGTGCTTGACGAGCCTACGACATTCCTCGACCCGCCGGCGCAGCGCGGGCTGGCGAAGCTGCTGGCCAGCCTGCCGCAAGCCAAACTCCTGGTGACGCACGACGTGGAGTTTGCCCGCTCGCTCGCCACGCGGGCCGTGTTTTTCGAGCACGGCAAAGTGGCGGGTGAGGGCAGCGTGGATGAAATTGTGGAGCGCTTTGGGTGGCGGCCACTCGGCGCGACTGAACTCGTCCGGCACGACTAACGGAACCGCTCCCGGGCGGTCGCGGCTCTGTAAGTGGCTGTGAATGCAAGCGCCCATTCTGAGCTGCGATCCCGACGGAGCGGTTTGACGAATCTCATGTTAAGGCTTCTCTACGGGCAGCCCGGCCGCATTCCAGGCGCGCCAGCCGCCGTCAAGGGAGATGGCGTCGGCGTAGCCCATCTTGGTGAGGGCATCGGCGGCCAAAGCGGAGCGGAATCCGCCGCCGCAATAGAGGACGAGCGTCGTATTCTTATCGGGGATCCGCGTTTCGATGTCGCGCTCGATCACGCCCTTGCCGAGGTGCACGGCGCCGGCGGCGTGACCGGCCTGCCATTCGCTGTCCTCGCGCACGTCGATCAAAACGTGCCCCTGGCGCGGCATCTTGCTGTACTCGTCGATATTCACTTGCTTGACGCGCGATTTGGCGTCGTTCACTAGGGCGAGAAATCCGGGATTGTGGGCCATAGAAGCTCAGTGCGCGGCTTTGGAATTTGAAACGACCCTTCGAATGCGGGCGCCCGCGCCCGCCAGTTTCGTCTCAATTTTCTCATATCCGCGATCGATGTGATACACGCGATCGATCACGGCCTCCCCCTGCGCGGCGAGCGCGGCCAGGACCAGCGAAGCGCTGGCGCGCAGATCGCTGGCGATCACTTGCGCCCCGCACAGCGGCGTCGGCCCGGCTACGATCGCCTGTCGCCCTTCGAGCCGGATGTTGGCCCCCATGCGCGCCAGCTCCAGAGCGTGCATGAAACGGTTCTCAAAAATAGTTTCGGTGATGATGGAGATTCCGCCGGCCTGGGTCATCAGCGCCATGAATTGGGCTTGCAGATCGGTGGCGAAGCCGGGATGCTCTTCCGTGGTGACATCCACGCTTTTGAGCGCGCGGCGAGCCCGCACTGTCAGCGCGTCCGGCGCGGTCTCCTTCACTTCCGCGCCCGCCTGATGGAGCTTGGCGATCAGCGCCCGCAGATGGTCGGGGGCGCAGCGGGTCACTTGCAGATCGCCGCCGGTGAGCACTCCGGCGATAAGGAAAGTGCCGGCCTCGATACGGTCGGGGATGACGGTGTGGGAGGTTCCCTGCAACGCGTCCACGCCGCGGATATGGATCTCCGACGTCCCCGCGCCTTCGATCCGCGCGCCCATGGCATTGAGCAATTCCGCCAAATCCACCACTTCGGGCTCGCGCGCCGCATTGGCGATAACGGTTTCGCCGCGCGCCAACACAGCCGCCATGAGTAAGTCCTCAGTGCCGGTGACGGTACTGCGCTCGAAAGAGATTTCGGCGCCGGTCAGCCCGTCCGGAGCCTCGGCCTCGATATAGCCGTGTTTCTGCCGAATCCGCGCGCCAAGCCGTTCCAAGCCCGCCACGTGCAGATTGATGGGCCGCGCGCCGATGGCGCAGCCGCCGGGCAGAGACACGCGGGCGCGGCCATGGCGCGCTACCAGCGGCCCCAGCACGAGGCTGGAGGCGCGCATGGTTTTTACCAGCTCATAAGGCGCTTCAGGCCGGTCGATTGCGCCGGCGTGGATGGTCAATGCGCCGGTTTCGGCGTTAGGCTGAACTCGCGCCCCGATGTGGCGCAGGAGATCCAGCATGGTGCGGATGTCGCGGACCGCCGGAACGCGGTTGAGCGCGACGCAATCGCAGGTGAGCAGACACGCAGCAAGCGCGGGAAGAGCAGAGTTCTTCGAGCCGCTGATTTCAATAGTTCCTTCCAGCGGCACGCCGCCTTGAATGACAAACCGGTCCATGTTTTCCTAACGCGCACAACGGCACGGGCAGCCTGTGCGCTCCTAGCCTAGCGCCTCCCCTAGTCTTCCCCCAGCGCGGGCGAGCAGCTCTTCCGCCTGTTGTCGAGGCACGCCCTTTTTTCCCATGACGATCGCAGTACGCACATTCCGTCCACCTTGCTCGAGCAGCACCGAGGCGCGCTCGAAGCTTACACCCGTTACTTGTTTTATGATGCGGCGCGCCCGGTCTTCGAGCTTGGAATTGGAAGGCTCGACGTTCACCATGAGGTTGCCGTAAACAGCGCCTAATTTCACCATGACAGCGGTGCTGATCATGTTGAGCACGAGCTTGGTGGCCGTGCCGGCCTTCAGCCGCGTCGATCCCGTGAGGACTTCAGGGCCGGATAACGGCTCAATCGGATAATCCACGGCGCGCGATAGCTCCGAATTCGCGGTGCAGCTCAAGCCGCAGGTCAACGCCCCAAGGCGCCGCGCTTCCGCCACGGCTCCGAGCACATACGGCGTACGCCCGCTGGCGGATATCGCTGCCAGGGCGTCGTTTTTGGAAAAGCCTGCGTCGATCAGATCGCGCGCCCCGGCCGCGGGATCGTCCTCAGCGGCTTCCACCGAGCGCCGCAGCGCGACGTCTCCTCCGGCAATGATTGCTTGCACCAGTTCCGGCGGAGCGTGGAACGTAGCGGGACATTCGGCGGCGTCCAGAACGCCCAGTCGTCCGCTGGTTCCCGAGCCTATATAGAAGAGTCTCCCACCGCTCTGGAGCGCTGACGAAATCGCGTCCACCACCCGAGCGATAGCGGGGATTTCCTTCGCCACGGCGGCCGGAACGTCGGAATCGGCGCGGTTC
>DASQJB010000084.1:0-18916 GCA_035631295.1 Bryobacteraceae bacterium
CAGTGGCGCCATAGTTTCCGTCCATCTGTCCTGCCACCGGTCCACGGTGACTTTCCATACGACGCTGCCTGTTCCGGCGTCCAAAGCGACCAGTGTGGCGTCGAGTTGCGACACGAAGACCTTCCCGTTCCCCACCGCAACCCCCCGGTTGTCCTGCCCACAGCAGATGGCAAGCTCGGAAAGTGGCGGAATCGTCGGGTTGAAAGTCCACTTGATGGCGCCCGTCGTGGCATCCAAGGCAAACACGTGGCCGTGCGGCGAAGTCACGTACATGACTCCACCAATGATGATCGGTTGGCTTTCGAACGAAGTATTGGCGTTCATGACGTTCGTGTGGAGGATCCATACGGGCTGCAAAGATGCCACGTTAGAACGGTTGATTTGATCGACGTTGACGAAGCGCATGGCTCCCAAGTCGTTGCCATAAGACGGCCAGTCCAGGCTGTTCGGCGTAGTAGTTTGGGCAGCCAGCCGCGTCGATAGCAAATTAAGCATCAGTGCCGTTCCTGCAGCCAGCGTCGCTGTTTGTTTGACTTTGTGATACAGGGTCATCAATTCTCCTCTCCGAAACGCCGCACCCGAAGCGACTATTCACCGGCAGCTTGGGTGCGACCTCACCGCGGCCGGTTTCTGCCGACTTCACCTTTGCGTTTTAGTGACCCGCGTCGAACCTTTGCAAGATGCAGACGCCACACAAGTGGATTTATATTTTTCTGTGGGTGCCGGGCGGCCGCTCTATCCGGCCGAACACAATGGTTCTCGCTCGAAAATACTTTCAATCTGGCGTTGAACCCGTCGGGGACTCATCCTTAACGATTGCCCGGAAGTCCCAAACGTTCCAGCCTGCGGATCAGTGATCGCTTTACCTGATCGGCGTTGCGCCGGTCGAAAGTCAGCGAACCGCGGACTCACCTAGCAAACACCCGTTAGACTCGCCGAGTCGAAGCGGGCGGAACGTGCCTGGACTCAGGGCGCCGGCTCGATCCTGAGCAGCGCGCCCTCATCTTCGTCCGTCAATAGATAGAGCAGCCCGTCCGGCCCTTGCCGAACGTCGCGGATGCGCTGGTGCAGTTCGGTCAGCATGCTTTCGCGGCGTAGCTCCTCCCATTTTGCGTTGAAGACGATCCGCTCCAGGTGTCCAGTGCCGGGAATCTCGCCCGTGCGCATGCTGCCCACGAAGGCGTTGTTCTTCCAGGCGGGAAACCGTTCGCCGGTGTAAACAGCCATGCCGGATATCGCAATCGAAGGAACCCAAAACACCAGCGGCTGCTCGATGCCTTCGCGCCACGGGACGTCGGAAACGCGTGGGCCTTCGTAGGTGCGGCCGTAACTCGCCACGGGCCACCCGTAATTCTTGCCCGGCAAAATGACATTGATTTTGTCGCTTCCGTTTGGGCCGTTCTCGTTGTTCCACACCTCGCCCGTGACCGGATTTACGATCAGCGCCAGCGTGTTTCGATGCCCCATCGTGTATATCTCCGGCCGGTAGCCGGCGCGGCCGACAAAGGGATTGTCCGGTGGCACGGTCCCATCGTCGCGGAGGCGCAGCACCTTGCCGCGAAAGCTATGAGGATCTTGGGAGCTGTCGCTGTTGGAGGCGCCGTTGGTCAAATAGATGAAGCCGTCGCGACCGAACACCATGCGCGAGTTGAACCCGTTTGCGTTCTCCGGAAGCCAATCCGCCACGAAGATATCGCGGACTTCCGAGAGCGCGCCGCCTTCCAGCCGCCCACGGGCGAGAGCGGTGGCGACCTGTTTATTTTCGCTCGGCTTGTTGTAGGTCAAATAGACCAGCTTGTTCTCGGCAAATTTAGGATGGAGGGCCACGTCCATCAACCCGGCAAGCTGCACCGCGTAGACCTTCGGCACTCCGCTCACTGGTTTGGGATCGAGCTTTCCATCGCGAAAGATGCGAAGCCGGCCTGGCCGCTCCGTGATCAGGATGCTCCTATCGGGAAGAAACGTCATGCTCCAGGGGTGAGATAGGCCCCTGGCGGCCACGGAGACCCGGATTTTGTGCTGCTCAGCCGTGTCGAAGAGGAAGGGTCCGGCGCCCAGTGTCGGCACGGGCACCCCGATGGGAGTCTGCTGAGCGGCGCAAGCGCCAGCGGCCAGGATGAACGCGGCAATAGGTCGCATAGGCCTCCTACGGCTAGAACGTATCACCGCCCCGGCACGGCGCGCAAGAGCGAACAGGCTAAGATTCGTCGCGCACCACCCCATAAGCCTCACGTGAGCCGATTTGCGGAGCGCGCCCATCAGATCCTCGACGCAGCCGAAGCCGCGGCGGCGCGCGGCGAGGCCTGCTCGGAAATGACCATCCTCATCGGCCAGGACGGCGGAATCCATATGATCGCCAATTCCGATTGCCCCTCGATTCGCTAGCGCTCCATCATTTGGCGCACGCGCTGTCTACCGCGTGGCCGAGCGCAACGGCAAGCTCACGGTGGAGGCCCGTGAAGGGCGCAGGCGGTGTCTGCTGGAAAGCATTCCCGCGCACGCAGGCTCGGTGCTAGTTCAGAGCCTGCGGTGCTAACCGCAGTGGTGAGGCTGTATCTTACGCGCAGTATGCCGGATCGCGGTGAGAGCCGTTGGCGCTATTCGGCCGGGCTATGCCGGCTCAAGTAATAGTGCACTGCAGGCGTCACGATCAGCGACAACACCATAGAGGCTAGAAGGCCGCCGATCACCGCGATCGCCAGCGGCTGCAGCATCTGCGAGCCGGCGCCGACGGCGAGAGACAGCGGAATCATCCCCGCCATGGTCGCGAGCGCGGTCATCAGAATCGGGCGAAGGCGGCGCTCGCCGGCTTGCATCATCGCGTCATGCACCGAATAACCTTCCGCCCGGAACCGCTGGTCGGCGTCCAACAGCAGAATCCCGTTTTTGGCGACAATGCCCACCACCATGATCAAGCCCATGAAGGACGAAATGTTGAAGCTCACGCCGGTAATTAGCAGCGCGAGAAATACGCCTGAGGTCGATAGAAGCGCCGAAGCAAGAATCGCCACCGGCGCGGCAAAAGTACGGAACTCGAACAGCAAGACCGTGAACACCAGCAACACGGCCAACGCCAGCACTGTCAGCAGGTCGCGGAACGATTTCTGCTGCTGCTCGTAAAGGCCGCCATAGACTACGCGGATGGAGGAAGGAACGTTCATGTCCGCCACCGTCTTTTGCACTTGCGCCATGCCCTCGCCCAGGCTCATGCCTTCAAAGCGGCCCGTGACCGCAACGCGGCGCTGGAGGTTCTCGCGCACGATCTCGGTTTGGCCCGGCTCCGTGGAGAACTGCGCCACCGAGCCGAGCGTGGCGGACTTACCTGTGGAGCTGCTAGTGATGATGGTGTTTCGGATCTGATCCAGGTTCGCGCGGACGCGCTCTGGGAAGCGCACGCGAATGGTATAGGCGCGGTCGTTCAAGACCACCGGCGCGGTGGCGGGCTCGCCCTGCAAAATGGCACTCGCGTCCAGTTCGATTTCTTGCGGAGTGAAGCCGGAGCGCGCGGCGACCGCGGGATCGACGCTCATGGTGATCGCCGTGCCGCTGATGGTGTTTTCAATTCCGTCCTTCACGTCCACCACGCCTTTGATCTTTTTAACCTTCTCGGCGATTTTTGGCCCCCATTGCTTCAATACGCTGGGGTCCTGGGAAAATAGCTTGATCTCCATCGGTTCCGGCGAGCTGGTCAGGTCGCCGATCATGTCTTGAAGGAGTTGAATGAATTCGACGTCGAGCTGCGGGTACTTCGCATTCACCTTGGCCCGAACGTCGGAAATGACTTCATCGATCGAGCGACGCCGCCCCGGCTTTAGCCGGACGCTGAAGTCGCCATTATTCGCCTCGGTGACCGTTGCAAGGCCGAGCTGCAAACCGGTGCGGCGAGAAGTCCCCGCAACTTCAGGCGTGGATTGAAGAATTTTTTCCACGCCGAGCAGGACTTGATTCGTGTCGTCGAGTGACGATCCGGCGGGCATCAGGTAATCGAGGATGAATCCGCCCTCATCCATCGCGGGGAGCAGATCGGTTCCCAATGCCTGGTAGGAAAAGTAGGAGACGGCGATCAGGGCGGCGCAGCCGGCTAAAAGCACCAGCGGGTAATCGAGGACGAAGCGCAAGGCACGAGCGTAGACGCTGGTGAGACGGCTCATGAAGCGCCCAGCCGCATGGCGTCGCTCGGACTCTCGCCGCCGGCGCAAGAGGTAATGGCTGAGGGTCGGAGTCCAGGTAAGAGCGAGAGCGAGCGAGGTGAGCAGCGCCGTTCCCACCGTGATAGCGAGTGCGCGAAAGAACGTTCCCGTCACGCCCGTGATGGCGATCAAGGGCAGGAACACGACGATAGGGGTAATCGTTGAGCCGACCAGCGGAATGCGGATTTCGCGTAGCGCGCTGCGGACGGCCTGAGCGCGGCTTTGGCCTGAGTCGCGATGCAGAACGATATTTTCCACCACCACGATGGCGTCGTCGATTACCAATCCCACCGCGGCGGCGAGACCGCCGAGCGTCATCAGATTGAAGCTCTGGCCAAGTGCGTGGAGAAAGATCAAGGTGATGGCGATGGTTGCGGGAATCACCAGGCCCGCGACCAGCGAGCTGCCCCAATCGCGAAGGAACAAAACCAAAATGATGGCGGCGAGAATCAGCCCGATGAGAATCGCATCCCGCACGCTGGCGACGGAATCGCGCACCAGTTGCGATTGGTCGTAGAACGTCTGTATGGTCACGCCGGGCGGCAGGCTCTTGCGAATGGAATCCAACTCGCTGCCGACGGCCTCCGCCACTGCCACGGTGTTGCTGTCCGGCTGGCGGACGATGTTCAATAGCACCGCCGGCTTTCCGTTGGCCGTCACGATGGTGTAGACCGGCATCACGGAGGGCTTCACCGTGGCGACGTCGCCGATCCGGATGGGCACGCCCTTATCCGTGGTCCGTACGATGATGTTGGCGATCTGGGACGGATCGCGCGTTTGGCCGGTCACCAAAGTCAGCGAAAGCTCGTGATTATTCTCGATAAGGCCCGGAGAATCGATCATGTTGGTCTTGGCCACGGCGTCCAGGATCGCGGGCACCGTCACTTGCGACTCGAGTAATTTCGCGGGATCGGGTTCGATTTGAAATTCGGGGACATTGCCGCCTTGAAGAACCACGGAGGCGACGCCGTTGACTCGATTCAGCCGGGGCTTGATGTTGTAATTGGCCAGCTCCCAGAGTTGCGTCTGCGGCATACTTTCGGACGTCAAGCTGTAACCGACGATTGGGAATACGGCGAATGTCAAGCGATTCGCCGTCACCTTGGCCGTGGAAGGCAGGTTGGGCTGCACCCGCGCAATGGCCGCGTTGACGTATTGCAAGGTCTGGAACATATCCACGTTCCAGTTGAAAAAGAGGTCGATCTCGGCCGAGCCCCGGCTGGTGGTGGAGCGGACCCGCTCCAATCCCGGCACGCTGTTCATCGCTTCTTCGATGGGGCGCGTGACGGTGACTTGCATTTGATTGATGGGCGATACTCCGTTATCCACGCCCACGATGATCAATGGAAAATTAGTGTTGGGAAAAACCGATACTGGAATGGAGAACGCGAGGTAAATGCCAACGGCGATCAGCGTCACGAGGACGAAGATCACCGGCCGGGAAAAGCGCGCTGTCCAATGTTGTGAGCCGGCTTCCGTAACGGCCGGAAGGATGGCGCTGGCTTCACTCACTGATTCTGGTCCTCGTCCTCATCTTCGCTCTTGGGCTGGTCGACGATAACCTTAGCTTTATCCTCCAGACCGAGGCCGCCGGAGACGACCACCTGCTCGCCTTCCTGAACCCCGCCCAGAATCTGCACGCGCTCGCCTTGGCGGATTCCAAGCGAGACCATACGCTCATGAGCGGTGTTGTCGCTCGAAATCGCCATGACTTTTGCGCCGCCCGTATCCGAATAAAGCAGCGCGGAAGCGGGAACGACGATCGCGTTCTGGATGGTGTCGGCAATGATCGACACGTGCACCGTGCCGCCCGGCTTTAGCCGCTCGCCGGGATTCGCCAGCTTGACCCAAACCTCAACCGTGGTCGTGCTGGGATCGACGGCGGGGCTGACCACGGTGACCGTTCCTGGCAGGTCTCCCTCCGGTCCAGCGATGCGCGCAGGACGGCCCACGCGGATCGATTCGGCTTCTTTTACAGGAACATTGGCGCGCGCCACCACTTGCGAGACATCCACGATCGAAACCGTGGGTGATCCGCTCGCGGCGATCTCGCCAGGATAGACCGGACGGTCCGCGACAACGCCACTGATGGGACTTACGATGCGCGCGTAGGACAGTTGAACGGCCGCGTTTTCGTAATGCGCCTTGGCTGCGTCCACCTGGGCCTGAGCGGCGCGGATCGTCTCGCGCTGGCTCACCTGGCTCAATGCCTCCAAATGTTTCTGCGCCGTTTCAAGCTGGCTCTGGGCCTGGACCATTGCAACCTTGGCCTCGTCCACGAGTCTTTGCGCTAGCGCCCCTTGCCTTTGCAGGTCCACGCGGCTGTCGTGGAGCTTTTTGGCGGCATCGAACGCCTGCTGCGCGGTCTGCACGTCCGCCTGAGCTTTGACGCGGTCTTCCGGAACCGTCGCGCCTGTCAGGGCTTGATACTGCGCTTGAGTCTGCTGATACTGGTGCTGGCTCTCGTTTGCGGAAGCCGCGAGGTCGCTGCTCTCCAATTCGGCCAATAGTTGCCCGGCGCGCACGTGATCACCGCGATTCACCAGCACGCGCTTCACGGGCGCGGTGATCTTGGGCATTACGTTGGCTTGGTTTATCGGGTAGAGCACGGCGTCCGCCTCCACGACGTGGTCTAGCGCGCCTCGCACGGCGGTTTCCACCAGGACGTGCGTAGGCGCCTCCTGCTCCCCACCGCCGGCCTCGGCTTCTTTTTCTTTTTTGCCGCAGGCAGTTAGCAGCCCGAAAGCAGCGAGAGACGATAGTATCAATCTCTTCTTATTCATCAATGGATTTATCCATTTACCAGTGAAGCACTCCACTCTGAAGAAACTATGAAAAAGCTGGCGGCGTTCAGCTATTGATTCTGAAGCGTCTTTGCCATGCAGACGCTTAGCGGAGAACCCCTATATTCGCCGAAAGCGGGGATGCGGGAGAATCCCGAGCGGCCATAGAGCGCCAGGGCCTCTGGCTGACGATTGCCGGTTTCGAGCACCAGCCGGCGCGCTCCGAGGCGCCGCGCCTCCGACTCGAGCGAATCCAGCAGCGAGCGCCCGATGCCCAGCCCGCGCGCCTCGGGCGCAACGTACATGCGCTTGATTTCGGCCGTGTCCAAGTCTAGCAAGCGGATCGCCCCGCATCCTACCGGCTGGCCTTCCCTATAGGCCACGTAGAACGCCCCGCGTCCCTCGGCCACCTCCTCGGGGTCCAGGCGGAAGTGGTTGGCGCCTTCCTCGGGATAGCGCCGGGAAAGCTCGGCATTGAGGCTTTGAATGAGTGAATTCGCAACGGGCGATAGAAGATTCTCCCGCCGGATTTCGCATTCGCTTTGTTGGCCGGCGCCGGAAGAGTACGTCATGATGGTTATAGCTTGGCGCCTATTCAGAATAACTTGTTGGGAATGGATGTGGCTGGGTTGCACGCCCTGCTTGGCGCTGGCGAGCCCGAATTCCGGGCCCGCCAGATATATGAGGCTTTGTACCGGCGGCGCGTGACGGCGATGGATGCCATATCCAACATTCCTAAGTCTTTGCGAGTTAAGCTTGCAACCGAACATGCCATAGGATGGCCCGAAATCGAGCGTCGCTTCGATTCAGCCGATGGCACGCGCCGGTACCTGCTGCGCCTTTCCGACGAAAAAACCGTGGAGACGGTGTGGATGCCGGAAGCGGGCCGCTCCACGATCTGCATCTCGAGCCAAGTCGGTTGCCCGGTGAATTGCCGCTTCTGCCTCACGGCGTTGATGGGATTGGAAAGAAATCTGACGGCCGGAGAAATCGTTGGGCAAGTGCTTCGCGTTTGCCAGGATTGCGAAATCGAGGCTCCAGAGGATCGGCTGAACATCGTGATGATGGGTCAGGGCGAGCCTCTATTGAATCTGGAGAACGTGCTGCGCGCCACGCGCCTGCTCACCGACCCGAAAGGCGTGGCGATTTCCCCGCGCCGGATCACCGTTTCCACCGCCGGAAACGTCCCGAAGATCGCGGAGCTGGGACGGGCCGAAGCCCGGCCAAAACTGGCCATTTCGCTGAATGCGTCCACAGAAGAGCAGCGCCAGGAGATCATGCCGATTACGCGCAAGTATCATTTGCGCGATTTGATGGAAGCGTGCCGCGCCTATCCGCTGCGCCCCTGGGAGAAACTTACTTTCGAATATGTGCTGCTGAAGGATTTCAACGACTCCGACGCCGACGCCAAACGCGTGACAAAACTGCTGGCGAACCTCAACGCCAAGGTAAACTTGATCGCCCTGAATCCCGGCCCAGGGATTCCCTATCAAACCCCTTCTCCGGAGCGGGTTGCGTCGTTTCAGAACATTGTGCGGCGCTGGTTTTCCTGCTTCGTACGCAAGCCGCGGGGGTTGGATGTCTACGCGGCTTGCGGGCAGTTGAAGCGGATGGAGACAACATCAATTGGGGTTGCCTCGACCGCCGTGGTGGTCCCCGGATTGCAAGTTCACCAGTGAGGGATGCCTATGGAATGCGAACAATGCCAGCGCCAGCAGCGGATGTTTTTAGAAGCGCTTATCGCCGCGGATCGGGCTGAAACCGAGCTGAGGTGTTATTTCCTGACGCATCTGAAGTATGCGGGAGTCTCCGACCTGGACGAATACTCCGCCCTAACAGCGCAGCGGCAACGAGCCGCGGAGACGCTGGACCGGGCCTATCTCGATTCGGTGGAACACCGGAAACGTCACGGCTACAGGCCCGAAGCCACTCAGGAGAGAGTCGAAGAAGTGCTGGCTTAAACAGCCGTCTTCCCCCGCGCCGGAACTAAGATAGTTCCAGTGCCTCGCCTGTTCCTGATCGATTCGTTCGGCTTCATTTTCCGCGCCTATCATGCTCGCGCGCGCTCCGGCGCTCCGCCCATGCGCACCTCTTCCGGAATTTCTACGGAGGCCGTATACATTTTTCACAATATGGTGCGTAAGCTCCGTACGCAGCACAAGCCCGATTACCTGGCGGCGATCTTCGAAAGCACGGGCCCCACCTTCCGCGACGAAGCCTTCGCTCATTACAAAGCGACGCGGACGGAAACGCCACCAGATTTGCTCGACCAGATTCCATGGATCCGCAAAACGCTGGAGGCGATGAGTATCCCGATTCTGGAATACGACCGCTTCGAGGCCGACGACGTAATCGGCACGCTGGCGCGGCGCGCCGAGGGCCAGGACATCGACGTTGTGGTCGTTTCCAGCGATAAGGACATGCTTCAGCTCGTCGATGACCGCACCAGCATGCTCAATCCGATGAAGGACGATGCCTGGTATGACGCGGCGGCCACGGAACAATTCATGGGCGTAAAGCCTCCCCAGGTCGCGGATCTGTTGGCTCTGATGGGCGACACTGTGGATAACATCCCTGGCGCGCCCGGCATCGGCGAAAAGGGCGCGCGGGATTTGATCTCGCGCTTCGGATCGGTGGAGAATGCGCTGGAGCGCGCCGCGGAAGTCGAGCGCAAAACCTATCGCGAAAGCCTCCAGAAGAATCGCGACATGATTTTGCTGAGCAAACGGCTGGCGACCATTCATACCGACGTTCCCGTGCCCCTGGATCTGGAGGCGCTGGGGGCGCGCGAGCCGGATGAGGCGGCGCTGCGCCAGCTCTACCGGACTTTGGAGTTCACTTCCCTGCTGCGCGATTTGGGTCCCGCCAAGCCGAGCGGACCGAGAGATTATCAAGCTCTGGACGCCGCGGCTCTGGACAAATGGCTCGCGGGACTCGCCGCCGATAGGCCGGTCGCAGTCGCGACAGGCGACATGATGGACCAAACCGTGATCGCCTGTTGCGCCGAGCCGGGCGTCGCGCGCTATGCGCCCGTCGATCACGCCGGAATTCCTGCGCGGGCGTCGGTCTGTCACGGCATGAAAGCGCTTCTGCGACGTTTCGGCGACGCTCCGAATCTCCGGCACGACGTGATGCTATATGGATTTCTGCTCTCCGCGGACCCGGGCGCGTGCGATCTGCACGCGCTGGCCGAACGCTATCTGGAGGAATCGCTGGAAGCGGGCCCCGCGGCGGAAGCCGACGCCACGCTGAAGCTCTTCTGCAAGTTGCGCCCGGAGGTGGAAAGCGGCCGGCTCTCGGACGTCTACCGAACGATCGATCTCCCGTTGGTTCGCGTGCTGGCGGACATGGAGGAAACCGGGATCCTGATCGATCCGCAACAGCTCTCTGTTCTAAGCCGCCGCATGGAAGAAGAGATCGCGCGGCTATCGGCCGAAATTTACGAGCTGGCGGGCAAGACTTTCAACATCAATTCGCCGCAGCAGTTAGGAAAGGTTCTTTTCGAGGATCTCCAATTGCCTGCGCCGGTCAAATACGGGAAAGGGAAAACCATTTCCACCGCGGCCGGGGTGCTGGAGGAACTGGCCGAAGAATATCCGATTGCGCGCCGCGTCCTGGATTTTCGACAGCTCGCCAAACTTAAGGGGACGTATTCGGACGCGCTGCCGGCGCTGATCGATCCGTTCACTGGCCGCCTTCACACGACATTCAACCAGGCAGGCGCCGCGACCGGGCGATTAGCGTCCTCCGATCCGAATCTGCAAAATATTCCCATCCGCACAGCGGTCGGACGCGAGATTCGCGCGGCTTTCATTCCGCAACCCGGCTGGAAGCTCATTATCGTGGACTATTCGCAAATCGAGCTTCGCCTACTGGCTCATTTCTCCCGCGACTCGGTGCTCGTAGACGCCTTCCGCAACGGCGAAGATATTCATACGCGCACCGCCGCGGAAGTGTTTGGCGTCCCGCCGCTGATGGTGACCTCGGATCATCGCCGCCGCGCCAAGGCTGTCAACTTTGGCATTGTGTACGGGCAATCGCCCTTCGGATTGGCTCAATCTCTGGGGATTGACCGGAAGGAGGCCGAAATCTACATCCGCGCTTACTTCGAGCGCTACGCCGGCGTGCGTAAATTCATCGACGCGACTATCGCAGAAGTGCGCCGCACCGGCTACGCTTACAACCTGTTTGGCCGAAGGCGTCCCATCCCCGATATGAACAGCCGCAATTTCACCGCCAGGAGCTTCGCCGAACGGACGGCCGTCAATACGCCATTGCAAGGCACCGCTGCCGACTTGATCAAGCTCGCCATGATACGCATTCACGAAAGGCTGAGAGGCATGCAGGCGAAACTGCTGCTTCAGGTTCACGACGAGCTGGTGTTGGAGGCGCCGCCCGAAGAAGTCTCGGAGCTGCGCTCCATGGTGAAGTCGGAAATGGAGAACGTGCAGAAGCTGGAAGTTCCGTTGCTGGTGGATGTGGAAGTCGGGGATAATTGGCGGGATGCGAAATAGTGTTCTGGCGCTGGCGGTCGCCCTGACCGCTTGTAGCAAACCCGCGCCGAAGGCAATCGTCGTGCCTGATGTATACCGCGCAAAATTTGAGACGACGAAAGGCGATTTTGTGGTGGAGGTGACGCGCGCCTGGGCTCCGCGTGGGGCGGATCGTTTTCATGAATTGCTGCGCATGTATTACTTCGACGAAGGCCGCTTCTTCCGCGTTCTGCCGGGATTCATCGCGCAGTTCGGGATTCACAAGGACTTCGATGTACACGCTAAGTGGCGCGAACTGGTGATCGCAGATGATCCATCGAAGGAGAAGAACCTGCGCGGAACGCTCACATTCGCCCAATCCGGGCCCAACACCCGCGCCACGGAGGTGTTCATCAACTTGAAGGACAATCCCGACCTTGACGACCAGGGCTTTACTCCTTTCGGCAAGATCGTGGAAGGCGTGGACATTATCGACACA
This sequence comes from Bryobacteraceae bacterium, assembly GCA_035631295.1. GTDB lineage: Bacteria > Acidobacteriota > Terriglobia > Bryobacterales > Bryobacteraceae > Palsa-187. Next base: position 11,945 of record DASQJB010000084.1, read on the forward strand.
TTGTATTCGGGATATGGCGAACTCGGACCAAAGGGCAAAGGCCCGGACGCGGGCCGTGCGGAGAACGAAGCGAACGAATACATCGTGCCCCGGTTTCCACAGCTCGATTACATCAAGCGGGCGCGATCGTTGGAATAACTACTTTTCCTGGCGTGGTTTCACAGGAATCCTGGTCATTCTTACATCCGCTGGAGGCGCCAGCGGCGGGGTCGGCTGCGGGGTCAGAAAGACTGTCACCAGGTTCGCGTCTGGAGGAATCGCGATTTCCACGGCGATGGATGCCTGCACTGCGCGATTTGACGCTACAATCCGATCCGTATTCGCGATTACAGCAAGGAAGCCGTTGACAAATGGAGTGATGCGCAGTTTTCCGTCATCGGAGAGTGAGTAATAGAAATCGGGAGCCGCCAACGCGCCTTGGCTGGCCCCCGCCACAAAACCACCGGCGAATGGCGCAGCGCGGGGCTTGGGCGCCTGCGCGGGAGCGGGCTCCGCGAGCGCCTCGGCCGCAGTCGCAACGGCGGCGGATTGGGACTGTGGCTGCACTTCGGGCGTCGCGGGCGCGGGCAACACGCCTTTGGGTTCCACTTTAGGCTCCGCCGGCGGCGTGATCCGCAGCTCCGGAGGCGACGGGAGTGGCGAAGGCACGGGTTTCACCGAATCCAGCACGACTGCCGGAGGATGAAATGCCCGGGCGACCAGCTTCGGCGGAGACGGCCGGAGCAGCCCGAAGGAAAGGACAACTCCCACGGCCGTAGCCCCAGTGGCGGCCACCCACGGCCATATGCGAATCAAGAACGGCTTCCGGGGCGCAGCCGCGGGCGCCAGCGCGGCCATGAGCTTCGCCCTCGCGCCGGGTTCGTCCAACAACTCCTTCAGTGCGTGTTCGCCCATGAGCTCGTCAAACAGCTCCTGGTCCTCGAGCGCGGCCTCGAACAATAGCCGGCGCTCCGCATCGCTCAGCGATCCGGTGGCGTATCCGCCGATCAACTTGCGAATCTCCAGAGGCGTCATTTACGGCTTGCCTCCACCTTCTCAACCGGAGCCTCCCAGCCGCCGAGCCGCTCCCAAAGCTGCTTGCGGCACCGGAAGTCCCAAGTGTAAAGCGTGTTCATGGACTCGACGCCTAGGCGCTTGCGAATCTCAGGGAAGGTGTAGCCTTCGAGTTTCAGCCGGAACAATTCGCGGCACCGCTCGCCCAACTGTAATAACGCCGCTTCCAGGCGCTCCAGGCGCTGGCGCCGCTCAGCCTGCTGATATGGATCAGGATCCGAGCCGGAAAGAGGCAGGCTATCGACGGAGACCTGCGCGTCCTCGCCGCGGCGGCGCATCTTCCTCCGCGCCCCCCAGATCTTGAGGCGCGCAATTTCCAGCGCTACCGGCAGCAAATCCTCGGCGCGGTCGAGCGCCGCATATTTCTCGTGCAGCACCAACAGAACTTCCTGGGCTACGTCCTCCGCCGAGCCCTCCCTTAATTTACATGCCGCGTAGCGCACGATCCTTTCGCGCAACCGCTCCAGGATGACGCTCCGTTCCATCACGCTCATGCCAGTTTGCTCTTATTATGAGACGTACCGTCCGCTAAAATCGAATTAGATTCGCCTGACGCGGATTCCTCCCATGATTCAGCTTCAAGACGCCGGAAAACGCTTCGGGCACAAACTGTTGTTCGAAAACTGCGATTGGCTGATTACGCCCAAGGAGCGGACAGGGCTGGTGGGCGCCAACGGCACGGGCAAAACGACGCTGCTCAAGATTCTGTGCGGAGTCGAGACGCTCGATTACGGCGTGATCGCATTTCCGAAGGGCATCCGCATCGGCTACCTGCCTCAGGATGGACTCGCGCTCTCCGGCCGTACGGTATTTGACGAGTGCATGACCGTCTTTTCCGATCTCCGCGATATGGAGCAGGAGCTGGAGGTTCTACACCACAAGCTTGGCGAGCTTGATCCCAGCGGCGCGGAGTACGCCGCCGCCGCCGACCGCCTGCATGAAATCGACAGCGAGTTCCGCAATCGCGACGGGTACGCGATCGAGGCGCAGGTGGGAAGCGTGCTCGACGGCCTGGGATTCCATAAAGAGGATTGGACGCGCCGGACCGAAGAGTTTTCCGGCGGCTGGCAGATGCGCATCGCGTTGGCGAAACTACTGCTGGAAAAGCCGAACCTGCTGCTATTGGACGAGCCCACCAATCACCTCGATCTGGAAGCGCGCAACTGGCTTGAATCGTATCTCTCCAACTACCCCTTCGCTTATGTGCTCATCTCGCACGACCGTTATTTCCTCGACGTCACCGTCAACCGCATGGTGGAGATATGGAACAAGAGAGCGAATTTTTATAGCGGCAATTACGAGAAATATTTAACGCAAAAGACGGAGCGCAAAGAACAACTCGAGGCCGCGTACCGAAATCAGCGCGAGCGGATCGAGCAGCTCGAAGCCTTCATCAACCGCTTCCGGTATCAGGCCACCAAAGCCAAGCAGGTGCAATCGCGAATCAAGGAGCTTGAAAAGATCGAGCGCATCGAGATTCCGCCGGAAGAGCCGGCGATTCATTTCTCCTTTCCCCAGCCCAAGCCTAGCGGGCGGATCGTCGCGGAATTCAAGGATGTTTCCAAAAGCTATGGCAACAAACACGTTTTCAGCGACGCGAGCTTCGTCATTGAACGCGGCGACCGCATCGCTCTTGTCGGCGTGAACGGCGCGGGCAAATCGACCATGATCAAGCTGCTGGCCGGGACGGAGCCGCTCACTTCTGGAAGCTATACGCTGGGACACAATGTGCTCGCAGATTATTTCGCGCAGGATCAATACAAGGAGCTCGATCCCAACGGCCAGTTGCTGTACGACTTGAGCGGCGCCTCTCCCCGCGCCACTTTAACCGAGCTGCGCACGTTGCTGGGTTGCTTCCTGTTCCGCGATGAGGACGTCTTCAAACGCATCGGCGTCTTGAGTGGAGGCGAGCGCAACCGCTACGCGCTGGCGCGAATGCTGGTGGCGCCTTCGAATTTTCTCCTGCTCGACGAGCCTACCAACCACTTGGACATGCGCGCCAAAGACGTCTTGCTCGAAGCGCTGCGCGCCTACTCCGGAACGGTGGTCTTCGTTTCCCACGATCGCTATTTCATCGATCAGCTTGCCACCAGAGTAATCGAGATCGAAGACGGGCACGTCCACGCCTATCCGGGAAACTACGAAGATTACCTGTGGCGCAAGCAGGGAGGACCGGAATCTCTCGCGTTGCCGCAGGACGATTTGCCTACGCCGGTACCCGCGCCTGCCCCCGCAGCCGTTCCCGCGCATCAGGAAAACGGCAAGCGGGTCAATCCGATGAAGCTCAAAAAGCTTCGTGATCAGCTCAAAGAAGTGGAGCAGGAGGTGGCGGCTCTCGAATCGGAAATCGCCCAACACGAGGCCGCCCTGGCGGACTTCAAAAGCGTGGATGAGACCGTGAGGCTGACAACGCTGGTGGACGAAAGGCGTAAGGACCTGGACGCGCGGGTAGCGGAATGGGAACAGCTTTCAGCTCAAATCGAGGCGACCAGCGGCGCCACAGCGTAGATGCAATTCGCCGGCTGACGGATGCCGATGCGGCCGAGTTTTTCCGGCTCCGGCGCGAGGCGCTGGAGCGCGAGCCGGCAAGTTTCGGCGAATCCGTGGAAGAGCACTTGAAAACTCCACTGGATACCATCGCTCAGCGTCTTCGAGGCAGCGCGGAGAATTTTGTCTACGGCGCCTTCGATGGCCCGGCGCTGGTAGCCACCGCCGGTTTTTATCGCGAACAGCGAGCAAAACGGCATCACAAAGGCACAGTTTGGGGTGTCTACGTTGCTCCGGATTACCGCGGCCGCGGGGTAGGACGCGCTGTCCTAACCGCGTTGCTCGAGTCCATCCGCGCACTACCGGACCTTAAGAACGTCTATCTCTCGGTTACTCTCGCGGCTTCGCCGGCGGTCACCGCGGCCCAATCGCCCGCGCGGAGTCTCTACACGAGCCTGGGCTTCCGCTCGTTCGGCACGGAGCCGAGCGCACTTGCGGTAGACGGCCGGTATTTCGACGAAGAGCACATGGTCTTGGAGTTGTAAGGCCGCTACTGAACCCAGATCGTAACCGCGTTGCTGGCTGCATTTCCCAAGACCAGGTACAAAGACGCTGCCCGGAAAGCATCGGAGGGACCTGCGCGCTGATCTGCCACAGGCCAGGCGCGATAGGACCGCTAAAGAGCACTTTCGCAGGGGCGTCGGCGATGTAGACGTTAACCGGCGCGGCGCCCGAAGCGTCGAGCGGGCCATAGCCCGTTGCGAAGATTTGAATCACCGATCCGGCAGCGGCCGGATTGGCCTGGTTGTTCACGGAGAAGTCCTGATTCTCCACGGCGCCGGGCTGCCCCGGATCGGCAGGCTGCAAGATGAAAAGTCCAGGCGACGAAGAAGTGATAGTCAGCTGCCCGGCCGCCAGCTCGACGACGCCCGCTCGAACGGAAACTGCGGCGGCGCCAATCGCCAACGACGACGGCACGATGAAATTGACCTGACCGACGAAGGCGCTTATGATTCGCCCGCTTGCGCCGGCTACCAGCACCTGATCCGGCGTTTGCCCAAAGCTCCCGAACGCAGAAGCGAACGATCCTGGCGCCCCGCCTTGCTCTGTGCGAAAGCTCGCGCCGTGAACCACAATGGCGGCGCCCGATGGCGGCGCCGCCGCACCCGTAAAGCGAGCCACAGTCGCCCCCATCTCCGGATCGAAGCGCGCGAAGAAGTCTGTCGAGCGCGTCCCCAGGATATGTCCGGATTAAAGGAAGGACCGTCAGGGATGCCGCAAGGCGCCGAGATAAACCGCGTCGAGTACTGGCCGGTAAGATGAGAAGCGGGGAGCGCGAAGCCGGCCGTCGTCCCGTAGCGGGATGGCTTTCCGCCCGTCGGCTACCCAATCACGAGGAATCTGGCGCCGATGCCTAAGCCGGATATTGCGCGTCGATTTGAAGGACCAGCGACTTAATTCCCATGGCGTCGTCTAGTCCCGAGTAAAAGGTCCCTTTGTTGATGATTTCGTAAAAGCGGAAGTTGGGGTTGGATACGAGCGCGGAGGCTCGCTGCGCGAGGCCGTTGAGCAGGGGGTTGATGATGCTGGAATCTCCGCCTGTGTTGTCGCGCAAATCGAGGCAAAAGCGTCAACTGGACTGGCGTCTAACGCCTGGAACACGACGGCCGCAAACGAAGGAAACGGATTGGCGAGATCGCTCTGACAGCGCAGATACCGCACATATAGCAAGTGCAGAGCGGACACATAGTTGAAGGAATAGCTTTGCCCGCTGTTCAAGAGGCCCGCATTGCTCGCGATATACAGACTCTCGGGACCTTGGCTCGTACTTGGGGCGAACTTTATGGACTCAACGCCGGGCGAGACTTGCAGCGTGAATTCGTTTCCAGCCAGATTCTAAAACGTCAGGGGTGATGTGGGATCCTGTGGCAGAACGCCAAGGCCCTGTAAGATTTGTTGTCCGCGAAGATAGTCCTGAACGCGATAATGGAGCCATTGCGGATTCTCGCTAGGGATCACCGCTCCCAACCGGCGCACCACCTGATCGATAGTCGTGGCTCCGACTTGCACCAGGCGCGCGCCTATCGCTTGCGCGTACCCGGGGGCTGCGCCTATGAGGAAAACGCCGTCGTCCATCCAGAGTAAGTTAAGCGGGAACGTTTGGAATCCCGCGCTGGCGGCGGCGCTGTCGCTCAGGTTAAGGAACGTGTGGGCGTCGCCCGCTATGGCGGCGAGCTGCGCGAGCCCCACGTAGAACTGCGCATCGCTCAGCGTGGAAACCTGGGTCCGAAGAGTGCTTGCGGCCTGAGCAAACGCGGCTTGGTCGAGTTGGAAGAAGAAGTTCGCGTGCAACTTGGACAGTTGCATCGTGACGAAGCCCAGATCCTGAAGCCGCGCTTGATCGCGCGCGGTCTGGGCTTGTAACTGGCACAGTACGCCGCCTAGCACCAGCGCCAAGCGGCCGATTCTCACGGGAGAGCGCCGCTACTGAGATGCGGCGAGCGCAGCCCGCCCGCCGGGCTGCGTCAAGAAACGCTGCGCGAAGAAGTTTTGGGCATCGAGGTTCCGGTATACCTGGCCCGCGACTCCCGCCGCCGCCGGACCGCTCACCGCGCCACCGCCAGTAAGCAAAACCACCACGACCACCTTCTGATTGCCGGCTTCCATGAACGATCCGAACCATCCCAAATGCGTGGGCGTGCGGGAGTCCGTGCAGGTTCCCGTTTTTCCATACATCGGCCCGTTCGGATCGAAGATCGCGCGCCGGGCTGTGCCGTACTCCACTGCGCCCATCATCCCGGGCTTTATTTCAGGAATCAGATCCGCAATATCCAAGCGCCGCTTAATTTGCGGGATGAGCGCGCCGTCGCTCGGCTGGCTCTTCGGGTATTGCAAATAATACAACGTCCCGCCGTTGGCCACCGCGCCGATCAGCGCGGCATACTCCAGAGGCGTGAGGGAAATTCCGTCGCCGAAGCTGGTCATCATGCCCATACCGCTCTTGGGAGTTTCCGGAGGCAGGATACCCGGCTGCTCGCCGTCGATGTCCAGACCGGCTTTTTCGCCCAATCCGAACAGCCGAGCGTAATAGCTGACTCGTTCGAACCCTAGCTTTTCGCCCAGGCTAGCGAAATAGGCGTTATTGGATCGCGCGATCGCATCCGTCATGGAGATGGTTGTGCCGCCGTAGATGCGGATGAGGGTGGTGCGGTCCACTATGCTCTCGCTCAGCGCCGCGAGCGCGACGGGGATCTTGATCGTGGAGCAGGGCTGGAAGCCGTTCTTGAGGGCGACCTTTTGGTTGACGATGGTGAGAACCCGGCCGGTGAAGGGATCCTCCACCACCACGGCGCCGTTCAGTTTCCCAAGAGCGTCTACTGCGGCGCGCCGAACTGCGGGATCGTCCCCTTCCACGTAGTCGCCGGCCGTAGG
>DASQJB010000085.1:0-4074 GCA_035631295.1 Bryobacteraceae bacterium
GCCATGCCCAGATCCACGAGCGCCACGCCTTGCAAGATGGCGCCGATGCGGAACGTCCCACGCGCAACCGGGTAGAGGCTGGTCCGCTTGCCCAGCAGAGCCAGCATTGAGTGCAACAGGCCCACGGCATAGAAACAAACCGCCGCCCGAAGCCAGAAGATGCTTGTGCTGACCACTTATCTCTATCTTACGATTGCCGCTCGGCGGAATCCTACCGCTCGGCGGAATCCTAAAGGATTGTGGGGCCTGGCTTTTAGCCTGCAGCCGCGCTTTCGCGCGGCTCCGCACCTACGCTCAGACCGACGCCGCCACGTCCTGCGCGCTCCGATCCGGCGCGGCGCCGGATCCTGGGCTCGGCATCCCATCGGCCGCGGCTCCCGCTAAGGCCGCATCGGCGGCGTCTCTCGGTAGCGTGAAATAGAATCGCGAGCCCTTTCCCGGCTCCGACTCAACCCAAATACGCCCGCCATGCTGTTGCACGATGCGCTTGCAAATAGCCAGACCCAGGCCCGTACCGTCGGTTCGTGGCGCCTGCGGGCCCCTCCAGAACGTATCGAATACATGCTCGCGGTTCAGAGGATCAATGCCCGAGCCATTGTCGCTCACACAGAACACCCATTCCTGGCCGCCTTCCGATGCGGATACGCGAATCTCCGGCGGTTCCTTTCCTCTGTACTTGATCGCGTTGCCGATCAGGTTTTCGAACAAGCGCAACAGTTGCGCCTCGTTAGCCCGAACCACGGGCAGTGGACCGGCGCTGATACGGGCTTCCGATTCGCCGATCGCCTCCTTCAAATCCTGCATCGCGGCTTCGAAAACAGCGCCGGCCTTCACACCCGCGTTCCGCTCCACCCCACTCGCTCCCGCCAACGCCAGCTCGAGAATATCCTGGATAAGCCGCTTCATCCTTCCGGCGCTGCTTAGGACAAAATGCAACATGCGAAGCGAATCCGGGTCCAGCGTGTCCCGGGCGCGGCTGAGGAAGAGCTCCGTCATCGCTGTAATCCCGCGCAATGGCTCTTTAAGATCATGGGAGACCGCGGATGCGAATCGTTCCAATTCCTGATTGGAGCGCGCCAACTGCTCCGACCGCTCCCGCAAATTCTCCTCTAGCTCGCGCCGCTCAGTGACGTCGATGGTCGCCCCTAGGATGCGTTTGAGCGAACCCCGTTCGGAATAAAACAGCCGGCTGCGGCTCTCCAGCCATCGAATCCTGCCGTCCGGCAGCACAGCCCGGTACTCGTCCTTCCAGTCAGGAGCGCGCCGGGCAATGCAGTTCCATCGATCCTGCTTGATTCTCTCGCGGTCTTCCGGATGAATCCGCTTGATCCAATCCGCATGGGAGCCCTCGAACGTTCCCGGAGCCAGTCCGAATAAGCGCTCCATTTCCGGCGTCCAGATTTGCCGGTCGTCTATCGCAAGATATTCGTGAAAGCCGATCTCGGCTTGCTGAGACGCGAGTTCGGAGCGGTGAACCGCTTCGTCCAGCCGCTCGACTGTCGCCCGAAGAGCCGCGTTGCTCTTCTTGAGCGCGCCCTGCAACACGCTGATCGACACGCCCACCACCAAGAAAAGACCAAACAAAGCAAAATGGGCGCCGGAAACCGGCAGAAAGCCCTGATCGACGAAAAAATAATCGGCGGCTAAAAAACTCAGCGCAGTGGCGCTGAGCCCCGGCACATAGCCGCCATACCAGGCAGAAGCGATCACCGCCAGCGTGAACGGTAGGAAATGCGCCTGACCCTGAAGATAAGGCTTCAAGGCGAAGGAGAGTAGCGTGGAGGCCGTTACCGAGACGAGAACAACCGCGAATTGCCTTGCTGCGAGCGCCGCGCGGGATCGCATCCAGCCGCCTCCCTTAAAGGGCGAACTTCACTGCTCTTGTCCGAAATCCAATTTTATCACTGAATCGCGTCTCGCGCGGCGCTACAATCAGGTCAAACCCATGCCCTTCCCCGTTCATCGCAAGCGCCGGCTGCGCGTGTCGCAGCCGATGCGCAGGCTGGTCCGCGAAACGCACCTGGAGCCATCGCAGTTTGTGCTTCCATTATTCGTCTGTCCCGGCGAGGGAATTCGGCGCCCGATCGGCTCCATGCCGGGCAATTTCCAGCTTTCCATCGACGAGTTAGTGAAGGAATGCGAAACCGCTCGCGCCGCAGGACTCGGCGGCGTGATTCTATTTGGAATTCCGGATAAGAAAGACGAAGAAGCGTCCGAGGCGTACGCGGAAAACGGCATCACGCAACGAGCCGTGCGCGCCGTCAAGCAGGCGCTGCCAAAGCTCCTCGTGATCACGGACGTCTGCAACTGCGAATACACCAGCCACGGCCACTGCGGCAAAATCGTGGATGGCGAGGTGGATAACGACGCGACGCTCGAGTGGCTGGCCAAGGCCGCCTTATCTCATGCGTGCGCCGGCGCCGATATCGTAGCTCCCTCCGACATGATGGACGGCCGCGTTGCCGCCATCCGCCAAAAGCTCGACACACACGGTTTCCAGAAGACGGCGATCCTCGCCTACGCGGCGAAATTCGCCTCGGCCTATTACGGCCCTTTCCGGGAAGCCGCCGGATCCACGCCGCAGTTCGGCGACCGCCGCAGCTACCAGATGGACCCAGCCAATGGCCGCGAGGCGATGCACGAAATGGCGCTCGACTTTGAGGAGGGGGCCGATATGCTCATGGTCAAGCCCGCCCTGCCCTATCTGGACCTCATCCGGCAGGCGCGTGAGCGGTTCCCCGTGCCCCTGGCCGCTTATCAAGTGTCCGGCGAATTCAGCATGTTGATGGCGGCGGTGGAGCGCGGATGGCTCGAGTACGAGCGCGCCATGTTGGAAACGCTGACCTCAATCCGCCGCGCCGGCGCGCAGATTATTCTCACCTATTTTGCCCGAGATGCCGCGCGCCTCCTTGCGTAACCTCGAGAGGCTGGCGGCGGCGCTCGCGATCCTATCCTTCATCTTTTTCGTTCTGCTTCAAGGCAAGCCTTACTTCACGAACGCATCCCGCCCTCCGCGCGGAATTCCGGATTCGGAAGCCGCGATTCAGGTGGCCCGAAGCGTCGAGGAGATCGACGATATTCTCGGCGATGCGCCCAGTCTCGATCGCGAAGTGATGCGCTTCAAGCAGTACCTCGACCTCGGCTTACTCGCGTCGCACACAGCCTTGTTGATGGTCCTGGCCATTTTGCTGTCGCGCCAAGGCGGCTGGGCGCCCGTCGCGGCCGCGGCGGCGATCGTCTGTGCGGCGGCCGCCGCGGTCTTTACCGTTGTGCTGGATGTGGCGATTCTGCGGATTCTGGATGTTCCACTGGTCGCGACCACACCCAGTATGATGAATGCGATCCACCGGGCGAGCGCGGCCAAGTGGGGCCTGGCCGCTCTTGCGCTAGCTTTGATGGCGAGCCTGTTATGGAAAAAAGGCGGCTGGTGGAGCCGCTTGACCGGCGCGCTGCTATTGCTAACGGCCGTGATGATGGCCTACAGCTTCCGCGACAATCGGTTCTTCTTCTACCAGCGCTACGCATACGCGACCGCGCTCATCGGCATCGCGAGAGTCTATTTGCCGCGCTGGGGCAGGCTTTAGCCTTTGTCGTGACGCAGGCACTTTTGCCTGCCGTCTCGACGCTCGTGTCGAGACCTGCGGCTTTAACAACCTATGCCCGGGGCGCAAAAACTAGGCGACATCGGCCTTTAGCCTGCACGGGACTTAGTCCCGCTGCTACGGTTGCTTCTTCGTCGCCGACGGCGGAGTAGCCGTAGCAGGCGCGGCCGGCGTGCTCCCGACCGGAGGCTTGGCGGCCGGAGGAGTCGTCGACGTAGCCGGCTTCGCCGGCGCCGCCTTTCCGGACGACTGCGTCTTGTCGTACATATCCACCACCGCTGTGGTGATGTCGCAGGAATCGCAGGCATACACGATCGGCGTATTCTGATCTGCGACGTTGAACACCACCGCGCATCCGTGATCTTTCGCGTATAGGTCGATCACCTGCTTCATCCTGCCGGTGAGGCCGTCCATGGCTTTGCGCTGCTGGTTTTCGGCCTCGGCGTTATAGTCCTCTACGTCCCGGTTGAAC
>DASQJB010000086.1:0-5006 GCA_035631295.1 Bryobacteraceae bacterium
AAGGGAGCGGCATCTGCCCCGTCGCGGGACCCGTTGCAATTCAACCGCACAAGATGCGCCTGCGGGTTAGCGTGGATGTGGATGCTCTCGCTAAACAATCGCCGGGCTGGCTCAGCCGCTGGTCCGCCGAACTGGAATCGCAAGGATGCGTCGCGCCCGGTGAGGGAGCAAAGCTCGCGCAGGCAATTGTGGAATCGCTTCCGCTTGAACTGAACGCAGCGTTCCGCTTGCTGTACCCCAATGACCGCGTTACCGGCGAGCTGGATGTGCTTCCCCGAAGCCGCCTTCACGTGCTCAGTCCGATCGTGCGGGAACCGGGGGCGCCAATCCTTGTTAGCCCTTCATCTGTTTCCGGAGACGACCATCAGCTGACGCTCACGTTCAGATCAACCGACAACCTCCTCGGCTATGAGATCGCGTGGTATGAAGTTCAAGCCAGGCCAGGCGCCGCCGGTTCGATCATCGTGCCGCTTTCCGCCGAAGCGCGCATTGGCAGTGACGTCCGCCACGGCGATAGCCCAGCCGTGAACTACTTTCGATTTCCCGCGGCCGCCGGATTTTACCGCTTATTCTATGAAGCCGATCAGACGGACTTTACCGCGCTTATAGTCGCTGCAGACAGCAGCGCCGAGCTTGAGCAACGCAGCCGCGTCCTGGAAGCGGGTCCGGCCGCCTGTTCGAGGTTGCCTGGCGGTTGGTGCGCGACGATTCCCAAGGATGTCGCGGTAAATCTTCTGCTGCCGGTGACGGTCAACCGCGAAGAGGTGCTCGTTGCCTGGGGCGCAACTGTCGCCAACGCAATCCGCGCCGCCGGCGAGCCGCAACCCAGTTCGATCCTGCAGCGCCTTGAAGTCCAGAAGCCCTATCGGGGCCGCGCCACGCCCGTGAAATTCGATCCGGCAAGCCGCGCCATCCTCGACATGATCCTCACGGGCGGCGAAATCATTTCCTGGCCCCGATGATCTAGCGCCCATTCCGAGCCGCGACCGCCAGGGAGTGTCCGCATGGCCCTGCGGGCCACCCCAAGCGGCTTCAACCGAGCGGGTTGTGACGAAGTTCGGCTAGTACTCAAAACTTTGCTTTCGTCGTGGGGCGCCGAACGCAGGGCAAAGCCCGACGGCAGGCTAAAAGCCAGGCCCCACCAGAAACTACGCGGCGCGCGAAGATTTTCAGGTCTAGTAGTACAGTTCGCTATGACTGCGGCAGCGGCGTCCGGTACTTTCCGGCGAAAATCTCGCCGAATAGCCCGATCGTCTCCTCGTGCAACAGTCCGTTGTCCGCCAAAACGTGAGGCGAGCGCAGGTGGAACGGCGCGCCACGCATGTCGGTCACGACTCCTCCGGCTTCGCGCACCAGAAGCGTTCCCGCGGCCATATCCCACGGCTTCAGCGAAAACTCCCAGAACAGGTCCAGCCTGCCACAAGCGACATAGGCCAAGTCGAGCGCCGCGGCGCCGGCGCGCCGCACTCCATGCGACAACATGGCGAGCTGAAAGTAGAAATGCACATTTACGTTCTTATGCCGGTTGCGCGAAGGGAAACCCGTGCCGGCCAGTGAATCGTCGATGGCCGCCGTGCTGGAAACGTGAATTCGCCGGAAGTTGAGATAGGCGCCGGCTCCCGCTTCCGCCGTGAATATCTCATTGCGCATGGGATCGACGATCACGCCGGCGATGATCTCTCCGGCTTTTTCCAGGCCGATCGACACATTGAAAAACGGAAAACCGTGGGCGAAGTTTGTGGTGCCGTCCAAGGGGTCGATGTGCCAGCGATATTCCGAGCTGCCGGCCGCTTCGCTGCCCTCCTCAGCCGCGATCGCATGCGTCGGATAGCGGCTGTGGAGCCGATCGAAAATCAGCCTCTCGCTGGCGCGGTCGGTTTCGGTCACCAGGTCGTGCTCGCCCTTCAGCTCGAAGCCCTTCCCGGCTTCGCGCCGCTCGCTCGACCGCCGCTCCAGGGAATCCGCGATCAGTCCGGCCGCTTCGCGAGCGATTTCTACCGCTGTCTCCAGAAACGACGCCACGCGCAGGTTAACTCAGCTCGTAAAGATATTTGATGTCGTGCTTGAACAAAAACAGGTTCGGGTCCCCTTGCCGCGTCAATCGGATGAAGTTGGCATCGTAGAACTCCACTATTCCTTCCACTTCCTGGTTGTCGCTCAGGCGGACGCGCACGCGGGTCTGGGTTTCCGCCAGGCGCCGCAGGTACTTCGCCTCTTCAAACGTTTGTTCCGGCGCTTTGGTTTTGCTGGTGGCCAAGGTCAGGGGGTCGATGTCCCATAATAGCCGGTGCGCGAGGAGGGCCGCAAATTCGGGCGCAACACTTCGATGTGGAGGGGATGGAAGCGCGGGGCATCACTGGGCAAATTGCGGGGATAATAGGCGATCAAGTATTGCGTGCGAAGGTCGCGGAGAATGTCGGTGAACGCCTGGTCGAGCAGGGCTCCCACGCTGGGCTCGAAGACGCGGCCGCCGGTGGACTCGGCTAGAGTCGTGAGAGCGTGCTCGCCTCCGAGGTTCCGGCCCGCATCGTTGGTGATGGGGACCACAAGAATCGGGTAAATGACGGCATCGGCCAGATGGGCCGCTTCCAGGGCCTCGGGATATCTGGTTCGGCTGGTGGTGTCGCCGCCATCGGTAACGATGACAATCACGTGCCGGCCTTCCCGGCGGCTCAGCTCGCGGGAAGACAGGGCTATCGCGTCGTAGACGGAGGTCCCACCGTCTGGTCTTAGAGTCTTCAGATTTTCTACAAGGCGTCCCGGCCTGCGAGTGAAGTTCTGAAGCAAAGTGACGTCATAGTTGAAGGAATACAGCGATGCCGCGTCCTTGGGATTGCCTTCCGCGACCAGGGCCTTGAAGAATTTTTCGAGCGAGGTGGTCTCATAAGGGAGGTCCTTGCGCGTAGAGCCGCTGGTGTCGATCAGTACGGCGACCGAGAGCGGCGTTTCGGTCTGACGCTCAAAAACCGCGATCGTTTGTGGGACTCCGCAATCTTCGACTTTGAAATCCTTCACATCGAGGGAACCGACCAGGGCTCCGAGCGCGTCCTTGACAGTCACAAGGAGCCGCACCAGGGTCGTCTCCACTCTGAAATTGGGTGGAGGCTGCTGAGCCGCCAGCGGCAACGCGGCCGCGAGGAACCACAAGAACTTCATGATCGGGCTTTGAGGACAGCGTCGTCCCATTCCCCGTCCACCCATACTTCGCCATCGGCGAAATATTCCTTCTTCCAAACCGGGACGAGACGTTTGAGGCGGTTGATGCCTTCGAGCGCGGCCTCAAAGGCAGGCTTGCGATGCGGCGCCGTCACCACGACGGCGACGCTGGTTTCGCCGATCTCGATGCGGCCCAGCCGATGCACCATAGCGATGCGCCCAATGGGAAAGGCGCGGGCGATGTCGCCGCCGATTTGCGCCATGATCTTCACGGCCATCGGCTCGTAACATTCGTAGTCCAGATAGCGGGTCGAGCGGCCTTTGGTGTTATTCCGCGCTACGCCCTCAAAATTCACAAACGCGCCATCTTCGCCCCGCAGCAGGCGCCTAGCGAGCGCGCCGCCTTCGATGGCTTCGCGCGTTAAAGCGAAGAAATTCCCGGTAGCGGCGTCGGCAATTTCGTGGGTGTAGCGGGCTTGGCATGGGGTGGAGCCGCCGCTCACGGGTGGCAGGAACGCTACCTCGTCTCCATCCTTGAGCGCCGCCGAGAGCGGGGAAAACTCCCGATTCAGCGCCAGGACGATGCTCGCGGCCATCTCTTTCAGCCGCGGATAGCGCGCCGCATATAAGTCGAAAACCGAATTCAGGAGGGCGTCTGAGGGAACATCCACCGAATCTTCGCGCACGCCCGCGACGTCGCGCAGAGCGCCGAAGAAAAGGACACGGATACGGATGGGGGCCCGCACGATGCCATACTAACAGACTGTTCTGAAAGCATTTAGGTTTCGATTGAGTGGTGGTGTACTAACTCCGCGTGCGCTAGCGGCGGCCGGCGCCAGCAACCACACCCAATGAGCGCGGCGCCCGCGGCGATCGTCGTCCGACCGTAATCTTTCTACGATATTCTTCCCTTTCGCCGCGGTGTGAGACATTCAACCGTCGGAGGAAATTACAGCGAGCGACCCCACAGGGGTCACTTCAGCTCGAGGCTGGACGCGCACGACCCAATCCAGAACCTGATCCGAAGCCCGTTCAACAAATTCGGATGGACGGGCTTGCATCTCTTCTTTGTGCTGTCCGGTTTCCTGATTACGGTTGACGCTGGCTCCGCATTCCGATTTCAGAGGGCCCTAAGGGGATCGTTCATGAGAACGGCCGGGAAGTACAGCTATGCGGCGTGCGTCTGGCGCCAGCACACGGCCCACTTGGTCTATGCCGCCGAGAAAAAGGCCTTCGGAAAACGCGCTGCCGCAGTTAGTCAACATCCCATTTCTGGTCGGGGCCACCTGGCTGGTCTGGATGGCTGCTATGTCCTGATCGAGCGGCCATTTCTAAGATTAAAGCGCCACTTTCAGGCAAATTTTAAGGCTTCCGATCAGGCTGCCGCCGCATCGGCGTAGCGCGCTTATTAGAAGTAGCGCATGCTGCCGAAGTGCGTCTGACTGTTGCGATCCCTCCCTGGCGCCGTACGAGGTTTTTGGCGGGTGTCGTTGCCAACGCGGAACGTGGATGATCCTTAATCAAGAGAGGCAATAGAAACGCTTCAGTTGCGTCCAAACTGCAAGTGCTGTAATAGAGATCTTCCGCCCGAGTCCGTGGAAGCGCGAATCTGCTCGTTTGAGTGCACGTTTTGTGCGAGTTGTGCGGATACCGTGTTAGACGGAAAGTGCCCAAACTGTGGTGGTGAACTCGTCGCTCGTCCTCGTCGTCCCGGAAGCAAACTGGAGAAATATCCGGCTTCCGCGGAGCGTGTCTTCAAGCCGGAAGGTTGCGCCAAAACAATCTCACAGGTGCTTTAGTCAACCACGCTGCGTCAACTCTGCGTGACATAAGCGTCAATTGCAGGTGAC
>DASQJB010000087.1:0-7789 GCA_035631295.1 Bryobacteraceae bacterium
GCGGTCATGATCGCTGAATCTCCGGCCGGTGATATTGGCGCTGCGCGGGAAGCCCTGCGCCAAGATCGAGGCGGCCAACCCGGCAAACGCGACTGCCGCCAAAAGGATCCGAAACTTCATACGCTCTCCCCTTGGAGGAAAGTGCAGTTCGCCTTCCACTCGGGAAGTCGCGCGGAATCACCGGCCGGGGCTCGGGGCCAACGCCAGGGCGCTCCAAAACGGCGGCCCGGCCTGTCAGGGACGTGAGACAATTCACCTAAGGCAGGCCGGGGCCCCTGCTCTCAGGCTCGTGATCACCGGATCGGCCCGTCAAAAAATCAAAGGAGATTTGCTATGAAGTTTCGCTCTATTGCAATCGGGTTGTTGCTCGCCGCCGCATCCTGTTTCGCGGCGGACGTGGATGGGAAATGGACGGGAACCCTGAGCACGCCCAACGGCGACTTTCCGGTCAACTTCTCGTTCAAGGCGGACGGAGCCACGCTGAACGGATCCACCATGGGGCCGGACGGCGGCGAAGTCAAAATCCAAAACGGCAAGGTGGATGGAGAAAAGATCTCGTTCTCGATCACGTTTGACTTCGGCGGGATGCCGTTTACGTTGAACTACGCCGGAGCCGTCGATAAGGACCAGATCAAGTTCACCATCGACATCATGGGCATGCCGCTCGATTTGGTAGTGAAGCGGGCAAGTTGAGAAGAGCACGGTCTGGGGAGAGGCATGTATCAGGGCACGGCTTGAGCCGTGCCGCTTAGCAAGCGGAACCCGCAGGGCTTTCAGCCCCTGCCGGGGAATGGGTTCTCAGACGTCTGCCAGGGGGCTTGTTAGCCCCCTTGATAAAATCGTAATTTCCCATGCAAATCGATAAAGTTTACGAACCCCAGCGGTTCGAGCCGCATTGGGCTACCTGGTGGGTCGATGAGCAACTCTTCCACGTCGAAGCGGCTCCGGGCGAACCCTACTTTTCGCTGGTCATCCCTCCGCCCAACGTCACCGGTTCGCTCCACATGGGACACATGTTCGAGCACGCCATCATCGACGCCCAAATCCGCTGGCGGCGCATGACCGGGGTCCGCACGCTGTGGGTTCCGGGCACGGATCATGCCGGCATCGCCACCGAGCTGATGGTCGACCGCCAGCTCGCCAAAGAAGGCATGAGCAAGCGCGAGCTTGGCCGCGAGAAATTCGTCGAGCGCGTGTGGAAATGGAAAGAGGAGTTCGGCGGCCGCATCGTCGAGCAGATGAAGCGCGCGGGCGTGAGCTGCGACTGGTCCCGCCAGCGCTTCACCCTGGACGCCGGACTTTCGCGCGCCGTGCGCGAGGCTTTTGTGCGCCTCTACGACAAGGGCCTGATTTACCGCGCCAACTATATCGTCAACTGGTGTCCGCGCTGCCAGACTGTGCTTTCCGACCTCGAAGTCGAGCACGAGGAGACACAAGGTCATCTCTGGCACATCCGCTATCCCGTGGAAGGATCGAACGTGAAGCTGGTGGTGGCCACCACGCGTCCGGAGACGATGCTGGGGGATACGGCGGTGGCGATTAATCCGAAAGATCCACGCGCCCCCGAGCTTCAAGGCAAGTTCGCGCGCCTTCCGTTAATGGAGCGGCTGATCCCGATTGTGCTCGACGAGATGGCCGAGCTGGGCTTCGGCTCAGGCGCGGTGAAGATCACGCCGGCTCACGATCCCAACGATTTTGAAGCCGGCCGCCGCCACAATCTGCCGAGCATTCAGGTGATCGACCAGCACGCGAAGATGACCTCCGAAGCAGGCCAGTTCGCCGGCCTCGACCGCTTTGAAGCCCGAAAACGCGTAGTCGAAGAGCTGGAAAAACGCGGCCTGCTGGAAAAAGTCGAGCCCTATTCGCTGAGCGTGGGCAAATGCCATCGCTGCAAAACCATCGTTGAGCCGCTGGTTTCCAAGCAGTGGTGGATGAGCATGAAGCCTCTTGCCGAGCCCGCCATCAAGGCCGTGGAAGAGGGGCGGATTCAGTTCGTGCCCGCCAACTGGGCCAAAACCTACTACGAATGGATGTATAACATCCGCGATTGGTGCATTTCACGGCAGCTTTGGTGGGGGCATCGCATTCCTGTCTGGTATAGCGGCGATTGCAAAGAGGTCTGCGTTGCGCGAGAAGACCCCGACCGTTGCGCGCATTGCGGATCGGCTCGAATAGAGCAGGAGAGCGACGTTCTGGACACGTGGTTCTCCAGCGGCCTGTGGCCCTTTTCCACGCTCGGCTGGCCGGACGACACGCCCGATCTGCAATCGTTCTATCCCACATCGCTTCTGGTGACCGGCTTCGACATCATCTTCTTCTGGTGTGCCCGCATGATCATGTTCGGTCTGGAGATGATGGACGACGTGCCTTTTCGCCAGGTCCATATCCACGGCCTGGTGCGCGACGCCGAGCGCCAGAAAATGTCCAAGACGAAGGGGAACACCATCGATCCGCTGGTGATCAACGACAAATACGGCACCGACGCCGTGCGTTTCGCGCTGCTGGTCAGCGCCGCGCCGGGAAACGACATCGCCTTGAGCGAAGACCGTATCGACGCAGAGAAAGCGTTTGCGAACAAGATTTGGAACGCGTCGCGCCTTCTGTTGAGCAAGCCTCGCGAGGGATCGGGGCAACCTGGTTCTCTGGCGGATCGCTGGATTGGCAGCCGCTTGAACGCCTGCGCCGCGACCGCCAATAAGGCTTTTGAACAGCACCGCTATCACGAAGCTGCGGAATCGCTCTATCACTTCTGGTGGGGCGACTTCTGCGACTGGTACCTGGAATTGAAGAAGTTCGAGGCCGACTGGAGCTATGCCTACGTCGCCTGGGAGAAGGCTCTGCGGCTTCTGCATCCGTTGATGCCGTTCCTGACGGAAGAACTGTGGCATCGATTGGACCAGCCTGGCAAATCCATCGCGCTTGCCGCCTATCCGCAATTCGATCCCGCCCAGGAAAATCGGGAAGCCGAAGCTTGCATGAACCTCGTGCAGGAAATCGTCACCGAGGCTCGCGCCCTCCGCGCCGACAACAAAATCGATCAGCGCCGCAAGCTCGATGCGGAGTACAACTTCGAAATCGACGGCGAACGCAAGGCCATGATCGAGCGGCTCGGCAACATTACGTTGATTTACGATCCCGCTCTGAAGCGCAGGCTACGGCTCGATATTCCGGTCGACCGCGCGCGTCTGGAAAAAGAGAACGAGCAACTCGAAAGGCAGATAGCGGCTTTGGACCAACAGTTGTCCAATTCCGAGTTCCTCGCCAAGGCGCCGGAAAAGGTGGTTGCCGGGATGCGCGCCAAACTCGCCGAATATAAAAAGAAGCTGGCGGAAAACCGCGCGGCGCTGGAGGGCGGGCTTTAGCCCGCGCGAGGCTTTAGCCTCGCCATCCGATGGCCCCCGATATCCCCGGCCGCCGCATCGAGTGGTTCGAATCCATCGATTCCACGATGATCCGCGCCGCCGCGCTCGCGCGCGAAAGGTGCCCTCACGGAACCATCGTCGGCGCGGATGAACAAACAGCCGGCGTCGGGCGGCAGGGCCGCTCGTGGCATTCGAAAAAAGGCGAGGGGCTGTACGTTTCCATGGTGCTTCGCTTGCCCGTGGAATCCCGCGCGCTGCCCGTAGTCATGCTCGCGTTAGGGCTTGCGGCGCAGGAAGCCATCGCTCAAACGGCTTCGCTCGCGCCGGATCTCCGCTGGCCCAACGATGTCCTGATCGGCGGCCGCAAATGCGCCGGAATTTTGGCGCAGTTGGAAGGAGACGCGATTATCGCGGGCACCGGCATCAACGTCTCGCAGACTGGCTTTCCCCACGGCCTCGCCACCCCCGCGACATCGTTGCTGCTGGAGGGCGCGCGTGTCAGCCGCGAACAGCTGCTTGCCGCGCTCGCCGGCGCGGTCGATCGTCTGTGCTCCGTGCTGATGGAAGACGGCGCCGCCGCCATTTTGCGTATGTTCGAAGCCTCGTCCAGCTACGCCCGTGGCCGCCGGGTGCGGGTGGAGCAAGAGGACGGCGAAATGATCGGCGTCACACGCGGACTGGACGAATCCGGCTTTCTGATAGTCGAGCAGGATGGCGGAAAACTCACGAAGATTTTGACCGGCGGAGTCCGCGCAGCATCCGCTGAGTAAACGAACCAAACGGCTCGTCCGTCGTAATGTAAGTCCATACCGCGCCGCGCTCCCTCGGATCCGGGCCTCCGGATTCGTCTTGCGCGATGCGCCGGGCGACCTCTTCCGGAATCGCCGCCTCCAACTCCGCAAACCACTGATGAATCTTCTGCGCGTATTCGTGATACGTGTCTCTGCCAAATCCCGCATAGGGCAGCGTGGCCAGACCCCATGAGAGCCACGGCAGACCCACCCGGAATTCCGCCAGCCGCGCCAAATATCCAGACCATAGATCGTCGATGGTCCGAAGTGCGATCAGACGCTCGCGCTCTGAGGAAAACGCGATTTTTCGCTCCAGCATTTCCTGCCGCTGGCTGTGGATGCGATGCCGCTGGCCTTCCGCCGGAAGCTCGTAAGCCTGCAAGAAAAGCCGCTGGTCTAAATGCCGCCCCTCCACGAGCCGCTGCACGGTCTCCGGATTGCCTCGGCCGTCGATGCCCGCGTATTTCACCATGAGATCGTCCTCCAGCGAAACAAAGAACCGCGAAGAGCCCGGGTCGCCCTGCCGCCCGGCGCGGCCGCGAAGCTGATCGTCGATGCGCCGGCTCTCATGCCTCTGCGTCCCGATAACGTAGAGGCCGCCCAATTGAGCCACTCCTTCGCCGAGCACGATATCTGTCCCTCGCCCGGCCATGTTGGTCGAGATTGTCACGGCTCCGCGCTGGCCCGCTTGTGCGATGATCTCCGCTTCGCGCTCGTCTTGCCGCGCATTGAGCACCTGGTGAGGGATATCGCTGAGCCGGCTGCTCAGGCCCTCGGACTCGGCCACGCTTCCTGTCCCCACCAGCACCGGCTGTCCCTCGGCGTTCGCGCGCCGAATCTCTTGGACCACTGCGCGTTCCTTCTCGGCGCGCGTCGCGAACGCCGCATCCGAGTGATCCACACGAATCATCGGACGATTCGTCGGAATCGACTCGACGCGCAGGCTGTAAATCTTCTCTAACTCCAGCGCGGCGCTTGCGGCCGTGCCCGTCATCCCACAAACGCGCGGATACAGCGCCACCATGTGCTGCAGCGTGATCGACCCGAGGATCGTCCCTTGCTGCTTCGCCGCGACGCCTTCTTTCACTTCGACGGCGGCGTGAAGCCCGGCAGGCCAGCGCCGGTTTTCCGCGATCCGCCCTTTGAACTCGTCCACCATTTCGATGACGCCGTTCTTGACGACGTAATCGACGTCCCGACGAAGCAGCGCGTGCGCGTGCAGCGCGTCGTGAATCGCCGCTAAGAGCGGCTGATTTTCTCCGTCGTAGAGATTGCCGATTCCGAACGCGTTTTCCACGGCCAGAATCCCCAGGTCGGTGAGCGCCGCATTGTGCGCGCCCACGTCGACGGTGTAATGCACTTCGCGCCGAAACCCACGAACGACGCGATCGGCCGCATGCGCCCACCCATCGTCTTCCCCTGGTCCTCCCGCGATCACCAGCGGAACGCGTGCCTCGTCGATCAGGATCGAATCGGCTTCGTCGATGACGGCCACGGCAAAGGGCCGATGCACCTGCTCGCTCACTTCCAACACTAGCCGGTCACGCAGAAAATCGAAGCCGATTTCGTCGGCGGTCGCGTAGGTGATGTCGCAAGCATAAGCCGCGCGGCGCTCGCTCGCGCTCATTCCTTGCTGGACAAATCCCACGGAAAAACCAAGGAACCGATAAATTCCGCCCATCCAAGCGGCGTCTCGCCGCGCCAGAAAGTCGTTCGCAGTCATGACATGCACGCCCTGCCTTTGCCGCGCATACCAAGCCACAGCCGGCGCCGAAGCGAGTGTCTTGCCTTCGCCGGTCTTCATTTCCGCGATCGATCCGCGCGCCAGGGCCAGCGCGCCGTGAAGCTGGACGTCGAACATCTCCTGCCCCAGCACGCGCGCCGCGATCACGGCCGTCGCGGCCAGCCATCGCGGCAACTCCTCCGCCTCCAGCGCAGCTTGTCGCAACTCGTCGTCCGGAAGGTTTCCAAACCGAGATCGCATCTCGTTAATCCGGCGGATTTCGGCTCTGTCGCCGCGCGATGGAGCAAGAATAGATTCCAAGAATCGGCGCATGGACGCCTCCTTTCCTCAAAAAACTGAGCGAATGTCAGAAACGGAAGAAAGAGGGTGGGGGACGCTGAAACAGCGGACGACTTAGAACGGACTTTGCGCGAAGGAATTCGTATTTAGCAACAACCGGTGAGGCTTCGGACTCGGGCCGCGAAGCAGATTGGCTCCGTTCGTGAATCTCACCGCGCTCCGCAGCTGGCTGGCTGACGCAAACGATGCCCTGCGGCGCGCGACGCATTTCGGCCGTGGCCACGGGAGCGGTGAAGCACGCTATCAACGCAAGCAGGAGCGTAAGCAACCGCGTTGTGGCTCGGCCCTTCACCTTGGTAACGAGTATGTCACAAGTCTGCGGCGAACGACGGTTGACGCGGGGGTTATTACGCATTACGATACTACGTGACGCGAAATAGAGTCTATGAAACACCTCATTCGCTTTGCCGCGAAACTGTATCCCAAAGCATGGCTCGACCGCTACGGTGACGAGTTCGAAGCCTTACTAGACGATGTGGGCGTAAGCCGGCGGATAGTGTTTGACGTTGTCAAGGGGGCCATCCTTATGCAGGTTCAGCGGTGGATGAAAATTGGGATCGTGGCGCTGTCGGGAACATCCGTTCTTCTCGCAACGTCATGGTGGGCAGGGCAGCGGCCCTACGTCACGCCCGGCGCTCATCAGGTGTTTCGCATGGATTCGACTCCAGGCGCTCTGCTGGAGTTTCTGGTGCTGATGATTATGGCGGCTGTTGGCCTCGGCGCATTGGCTTCGGCGCGGGCGCGTTGGCTCTTCGCCTGCGTCGCTGGTTCCTACATGGCGGCGATCGTGCTGGTGTCCCTGCTCACGCCGAGAACGATTGTCAGCATCGGCGATAGCTACTGCTGGGACCTCTGGTGCTTCGGGATCCAGAACGTGAATGCCGGCCGGGAGGGTCAGAACATCCGTTACACAGCCGAAGTGTCAATCTCCGTCGATTCTGCTACCGCCCAACTCGAGTTGAAGGACCAATCGAATCCACCTTTTTATGTGGTGGACGAGCAGGGCCGGCGCTTCCCGATTCTTGCGAACTCGACAAACGCGATCGTCAAACCAGGCGAGCCGGTGAAATCCTCATTCTCGTTCGTCGCACCGGTGGGCGCGCGGAAGCTCTATTTAACCGGCGACATCAAGGCGCCGCTTTGGGTGCGCCTGTATTTTGGCAGCGACTTGAATCCGTTTCACAGGCGGACGCTCTTGCGCGTTGTTTAGCCCCGGGCGAACGGCTTCCAGCGATTGTCACCTTCGGCTGAACGTGGCGCACGCACTCTTGCGTGCCGCGTCGAGACTCTTCTCGACGCCTGGTGATCCGATCAAACGCCCGACGCGGCCAGCTAAAGCTCGCGCCACGAGATTCCTTCAGGCGACTTTCAATCGCATGAAGAGAGGGGAATCGCCTATCCCATCGCCCGCCCATGGAGTATTTCCATCCAAGCGGCGGTGTATACTGCGAGCGATCAGAAAACTGGTCCACTGCCGTCTCCTTTCCGCCCGGATGGGAATTTCCCCGGCCTGCTGACGACAGGCCGGGGATCGGCTACGGGACCCCAAACGA
>DASQJB010000088.1:0-4389 GCA_035631295.1 Bryobacteraceae bacterium
GCTTTGGACGAGGCGATCGCGGTTCTCGAACGGATCGCCCGGTCTGGCCCGCGAGGACGGGGCCGGCCGCCAAGCTGGTTATCAGGCGTGACGGGGGGAAGCTCGACGCGGGTATTCAGCGCGGCCACTCGGAAAAAGATGGCGGAGGCTCAACGGAAGCGCTGGGAAGCGTATCGGAAGGCCAAGGTGCAAAGCTGATCCACTCCCCCCTCCGGGTTCGCTCAATTCTGTTCGATTCCAACTGAGAGTTTGTTAACGAACGCGCCGATGGACCGCTCCCTCGTGGTTGCGGTTCGGTACGGAGCTTGTTAACAACTCGCTGACGGTCGCGGTTCCGTTTGGCGCTCTATTACTCTTGCGGCCGCCGAGTCTAAACTGCGACGGCTTGACACATAGCGCGACAAGTGTCACATTACTTATGTGACACTATTCCCGCTGGCCCTTCGTGCCGGCCAATCCATATTCGATCAGGCAATTTACGCGGCCAAGAAGTCTTTCATCAGCGGCGAGCTGGCGCCCGGACAGCCGTTTCCCTCGGTGCGCGGCCTGGCCGCGGAACTGAAAATCCATCCCAATACGGCGCACAAAGTAGTGCAGCATTTGATCCAGGAGCGGTGGCTGGAAGCGCGTCCCGGGTAGGGACGGTGGTTGCACCTCGGCCGCCCGCCCGCCCGGGCGATCGCAAGCGCTTGCTGAAACAGAAGTAGAAGAGCTGGTGGTGGAGGCGATACGCATAGGGCTGGATCTGGATGAGCTTTGTGGATGCCATCGAGACGCAATGGCAAAAGCTGGGAAACATGTGTTGAGCGCGATCGTTGATCTTTCAAATGGCGATTCCGGCGAAGGCGCGGCAGTGCTGTTGTTCCCTCCTGTGGGCGCCGAGCTGGAACCATTCCGCTGGGTCATAGCCGGCATGGGCGGAAGTTTCGCGTTTACCGGACTTCGCCCGGAGACTTACTCAGTGGTCGCGTTGCGCGAGAAGGACGTTTCCTCTCTTTCCAGCGGGGCGCTCCGGGCGCTGTGGCAGCGCTCAACCTCGGTTCGAGTGGACGCGGCCTTGGCCGAACCCGTCCACCTGACGATACAACAATAATCCGTATACAAGTGGCGCACCGGCTTTTGTCGTGTGCGCGGGGCTCTTCGCGCCGCGGGTAGGCACGCCATAGAAACCGATCCGGCACGGATGCGAACTGCGCATGGCCTGCCCCGCTGACGCTCGTTACAGAGCCGCGATTACAGCATCGGTGAATTCGGTGGTGGTGGCTGTCCCGCCGACATCGGGTGTCAGTCGTTGTTTCCGGGTATAGACTTTCTCCACCGCGGCGCGGAGGCGATTGGCCGCCTCCTGCTCGCCGAGGTGGCTGAGCATCATGGCGGCAGAGAACATCATGGCCGTGGGATTGGCTACGCCTTTTCCGGCGATGTCGGGCGCGGAGCCGTGCACGGCCTCGAAGACCGCGGTCTTCTCGCCCATGTTCGCGCCGGGCGCGACACCCAGCCCTCCCACCAGCCCGGCGGCCAAATCCGAGACGATATCGCCGTAGAGATTGGGCAACAACAGGACGTCGAAGCGCTCCGGCCGGATCACTAGCTGCATGGAAGCGTTGTCGACGATCAGTTCTTCGTATGAAATCGAGGGGTAGCGTTGCGCCACTTCGCGGCAGCATTGCAAAAACAGGCCGTCGGCAAGCTTCATGATGTTGGCCTTATGAATCGCCGCGACTTTCTTCCGGCCGGCGGAGGCGGCGAATTTGAAGGCGGCCTCGGCGATGCGGATCGACGCGGCGCGCGTAATCACTTTCAAACTGGTGACGACGCCCGGAACGATTTCGTGTTCCAGGCCGGAATACAGATCCTCCGTATTTTCGCGAAAGATCACCATATCGATTTGCACGTCGCTGAAGCGGGTGACCAGGCCTGGCAGCCCACGCACGGGCCGCACGTTGGCGTAGAGGTCGAGCCGTTTGCGGAGCGCGACGTTGACGCTGGTGTAGCCTCCGGCGACGGGGGTGGTGACCGGCGCTTTCAAGCCAACTCCAGTGCGTTCCAGGCTGTCTATGACATACTGCGGGACGGACTGCCCGGTTTTGACGATGATCTCCGGGTTTAGCTGGGCGACTTCCCAGTCGATTTGGACGCACGTGGCTTCGATAGCGCGGCGCGTAGCCGCGGATACTTCGGGACCGATCCCGTCGCCGGGAATGAGGGTAACTTGATGGGGCAAGGGGCTCCTTAGAAAAAACCGCTTTTGTCAAAAAGCTGCTGCTTTGTAGGGCAGGCCCGTAGCCTACGCGGGGCCCCCGGCCCCGCTGGTGGCTCGCGGTGGCGGCCTGAGAGGCCGCCGCAGCCCACGGGCCCCACGTGCGCCTTTGATGCACTCCCTTGCGGTCGCGGCTCGGCTTAAGGTGCGGCACAGTTTTAAATATCGGTTCGTCCCGCGTACATTTCGCCGATCAGAGCGCGGTTGTTTTCGATGGCTTGGTCGCGCCGCAGCTTCATGGTGGGGGTCAGCTCGCCGCGCTCGATGGAGAATTCGCGGTCGAGGATCTTGAATTTGCGAATCTGCTCGAATTGGGCGAGGTGGCGATTGGCTGCTTTAATCGCGCGCTCCACATGCGAATGAGCCTGCTCCGGCGAGCCGGCGACCGTAAGCAGCGCGGTGACATAAGGCAAGCGGTCGCCGATCAACAGGACCTGACTGATCAGGGGTTCGCGCCTCAGCATGGCCTCGATGCGCGCGGGGTAAATTTTCTTTCCATTGGAAGCGACGATCACTTCCTTTTTGCGGCCGGTGATGTAGTAGTAGCCTTCCTCGTCCGCTTCCGCTATGTCTCCCGTCGCGAGCCAGCCGTCGCTGAGCACCAACGCCGTCGCCTGGGGATCGTTATAGTAGCCTGCGAAAGCGCAAGGAGTGCGCAGCAGCAGCTCGCCATCTTCGGCGATGCGCGCTTCAACGCCGGGAAGGAGCTTGCCTATGCTGCCTGCCTTAGGCCGGTCCAACGGATTGAGGGCCACGACGCCGCCTTCGGTGAGCCCGTAGCCTTCAATCAGGGGCAGGCCGATGGAGGCGTAGAATTCCGCCAAATCTTTTCCCAGGGGCGCTGCGCCGCTTGCAGCGACGCGAAGGCGTCCGCCGAGGCGCTCGCGGATCTTGGCGAACATGGCGCGGTCGGCCAGGCGCAGAGAAGCTCGCATCCAGGCGGGGATGGGCTTGGCCTGCTGGCGCAACTGGGCGGCTCTGGCTCCGAGCCCGACGGCCCCATAGAATAACTTCCTGACCGGGGCCGGCCGCTTGCGGATCTCGGCCGCGACGGAGGCGTGCACGCGTTCCCAGACGCGCGGAGGGGCGAGGAAAAACGTCGGGCGGATGGAACGCATTTCGTGCGGCAGCTTGTTCAGGCTCTCGGAAAACCAGACGCAAGCGCCTTCGCGGATGGGCAACAGCTCCACGACGACGCGCTGCGCGATATGGGCCGAAGGCAGAAAGGCGATCGTGGCGTCGGCGGGGGAAAGAGGCAAGACTGTCGGCCCCATATCCATGTTGGCGACGAGAGCGCTGTGCGACGCCAGAGCCATTTTCGGCTCACCCGTGGCGCCGGAGGTCATGTAGAGGACTGCGTTATCCGAGGCGTCGAATTCTTCGCGGATCCGATCGAAAGCGGCCGGATCAGCTTCAAGGATGCGCTGGCCTTCGGAACGGACATGATCAAGGCTTTGCCTTCCAGCAGCGGAGCCGGTGAGCAGAATCGAGGGTTGATCCGCGCCTGCGTCGCGCAACTTGCGCAGCGCGTCTTCGTTTTCCACCAGGAGCCAGCGCGCGTCGCAGGCTTGCAAAGTGCGAACCTGGCCGGGATAGGGAAGGCTGGTGTAAAGCGCGGCGGCAATCGCTCCGCACGAGATCACGCCAAGATCGGCCAGGTAGAACTCCGCGCGCGTTTCCGATTGCAGCGCGACGATGTCGCCTTTGCGGATTCCGAGCGCCCGCAAACCAACGGCGATTTGGCGCACCTCATCGGCGTATTGGCGCCAAGTCCATGAGCGGTATTGTCCGCCCCCGGTGGGCTGCTGGAGCGCAATAGATTCAGGATATTTCGACGCCGTGAATTCGAGAATGTCCCAGATGGTCCGGGCGCTGCTCTCACCGGAGAGGTGCTTCACCGGATCATGCTAGCATGAGCCAAAAGTCGTCAGTTATCAGTTATCAGAAACCAAGACTGATTATTCGTGCCGCAAGGCCGCATTGGGGTCCACCGCGCTTGCGCCGTGCGCCGGCAGGTATGCCGCGAGCAAACTTAATCCGGCAAGAAGGGCGGTGGCCACGGCATAAACGGTGGGATCGCCGGGCTGCAAGCCGAACAGCTGGCTGGCGAGCAGACGGGTGAGCCCGGC
>DASQJB010000089.1:0-3992 GCA_035631295.1 Bryobacteraceae bacterium
ATTGATCGCGCCACTTGCGTGCTGCCGCCCGTCTTCGTGGTCTTCGCAACCCAAAACCCGATCGAGCATCAGGGAACGTACCCACTTCCGGAGGCCCAGAAGGATCGCTTTCTCGTAAAAATTCGCATGGACTATCCCGCGGCGGAAGAAGAGAACGAACTGGCGAGGTTGGTGGCGGAAGGGGAAGCGCCGGAGCGCCGGCTGGCGGAGGAACTACGCGTACCCGTCTTGCAGCCGAACGAACTCGAGCAATTGCGGGCAGCGACGGAGAGTGTACGCGTCAGCGAGGCTGTGAGCAGGTACATCGTCAACGTGGTTCGGCAAACCCGTCAGCACGCCGCCGTTTGGGTTGGTGCGGGGCCGCGGGCGACGCTCGCGTTACTGTCGGCATCGCGGGCGCTCGCGGCGCTCGAGGAACGCGACTTTGTGCTGCCTGAGGACGTAAAGACGCTGGCTGTACCCGTGCTCGAACATCGCATCCTGTTGCGACCGGATTTCGAAATGGAAAGCGTCGAGATTCGCGAGATTATCAACACGGTGCTGGAGGCGGTGGAAGTACCGCGGTAAGCCGCGATCTCGTGCGCGGCAAAGGATGGCATTCGAAGTGGGCGAAATCACCCCGGGAGATAGGAAGCAAGCAGGCGTGGCTGCGCAGGGCACAGTCATCGTTGCCGAGGTCGCGGCTACGGCCGCGCCGAGACTGGATGACCCGCTTCGCGGCGACAGATTTCGTCGGCGCATCGCACTCCGCCCCGCGGGATTGCTCTTCAGTCCGCAGGAATCGCTGGTCTGGATCATAGGACTGCTCGGCGTGGGGGCGTGCATTGTGCCATGGTTCGAGCGCGGTTGGCTATGGTTCGGGCTGATCGCGACGCCTGTGGGACTGCTGGCGTGTTACGACGCGCTCGCCCTGTGGTTCGCCCGCCAAGAATGTGCACCGGTTCTTCTCGAGCCGGAGAAAGGCCTTCGCGGACGCGAAGGAGAGACCATCCAGCTTCCGCTCGCGCTCACTGGCCTGGGGCGACGCGGGCCGCGCGAAGTCCGTGTGGGAATCATGCCCACAACCGCAGAGAGCGAAACCGCGATTCGAGTGAAGGGAGAGCCTGAGCGGCTGAAGCTTGAGCCGTTGCATTCGGCCGAAGGAATATCGGCTCAAGGAAACACCGCCCCACTCCAGCTCTGGCCATGGATGCCGGAGATTGCTTTGCTTCGGCGCGGGCTCTGGCCTGGACCGCGCGTTGGAATCGAGCGCTGGTCGCCCCTCCGAATCTGGCGCTTGCGGCAATGGTTTGATGTGCCCGAGCCTTTGCGAATCGAGGCGGATTTACGATCCGGGAGACGGGAGATTCTGCGCAGCCCGGTTTACCGCTTGCTTATCGCCTCGCAACAGACGCCTTGGACTGGGCACGGTCGCGATTTCGAGCGCTTGCGCGAATACCAGCCTGGCGATAACTACTCAGAGATCGCGTGGAAGTCGACGGCGCGTCGCGCCGCTCCGGTCACGCGGCTTTTTCAGTGGGAGCAGAAGCAGGAAGTCTATTTCGTAGTGGACCAATCCCGGGCATCCGCGCTAGCGCTCGATCGAACCGCTGCTCCCGAGAGTGATGTCCCACCAAGCCGCGCGCCGCGACGGTTGCTGGATCTGGCAGTCGAGACGGCGCTGGTGGGCGCGACGGTTGCGCTTGAGCTCGGCGATGAGTTCGGGCTGGTCACCTACGCGGATGAGCCGAAGTCCTGGCTCCGCGCAGGCAGCGGTCAAGCCCATTTTCGCCAATTCCGCGAGCGCCTGTTGAATATTGAGCCGTTGCCCACGACGGCGGATTACGAAGCGCTGTTTGGCAAAATTCGGGTACGGCTGCGGCGGCGAGCCTACCTGCTGTTGTTGGCGGATTTGACCGAGCGCTCGGTTTCGCACTCCCTGGGCCGCGGAGTTGCCCTGGTCCGCTCTTCCCATGCCGTCTTAATGACCAGCATCTTGCCGGCTCACGCGCGGCCGGCATTTTCGCCAGGCGAGGAATTCGACAGCGACCAGGATGTGTATGCTGCGCTCGCGGGTGAAAAAGAAAACCAGCGCCTCGGTGCCTTAGCGCGGCAAATGCGCCAGTTGGACGTCGAGCTCCGGTATATTCCTGCCGAACGATTCTTGCGAACCGCGGTGGAAGGATATCTGGAGAGCAAGCGGGAGCAACGCCTGTGATTTTGAATCTCGAACGATTTCAGGTCCAGGCGCGGCCGCGCTGGACAAGCCTCGAATCACTGTTAGGCGCGCTCGAAAGCCGGCCGGACCGCCGCTTGAATCCAGCGGAAGCGCAGCAACTGCAGGAGCTTTATGCCCAGACGGCCACGGATTTGAATCGCGTCACCCACGGAGCCCTGGCGCCTGAATTAAGGCAGTACCTCGAGCGACTGGTGGCGCGAGCTTATGCGGAGCTGTATTACGCGCCGCCGACGCGCTCGGAAATCTGGCAGCCGCGCCGCTGGTTAAGGATTTTCCGGGCGTTTCCCGAAACCTTTCGGCGGCAGTCCCGCTATTTCGCACTGGCCGTGCTGGTCACGGTTTTGGGTTGTGCGCTGGGCGGACTCGCCGTGCGCTATGACCCCGCCTCCGTGGACGTGCTGCTTCCGGCAGATTACCTGCGCAATCCGGGCCAGCGCGTGCATGAAGAGGAGCAAGGACAGGGGGAGCACCGGAACTCGGCACAGACCGAAGCAGCATTCTCGGCGCAACTGATCCGGCACAACATCCAGGTGGCCCTGCTGGCAGCGGCACTCGGCGTAACGTTTGGCATTGGGACGGCACTGCTGCTTTTCGAAAACGGCATAATGCTCGGGGCTGTAGCGGTTCGTTACACGCAACAGGGCTTTGGACTGTTTATGACGGCGTGGCTATTGCCACACGGTGTTTTTGAGATTCCATCGATCTTGATTGCCGGGCAAGCAGGGTTTTACCTGGCGCGCTTGCTCTTGCATCGGCGCGAGGATCGCAACGTTCGTCAATCCATGCGCGACTGGTTGGTGCTGGTCGCCGGGCTGGCGATGATGCTGGTGTGGGCGGGAATCATGGAGGCGTTTTTTTCTCAGCATCACGCGCCGGTTCTGCCGTATGAATTTAAGGTTGCGGTTGCCGTAGCAGAACTCGCGCTGCTGACCATCTATCTGCTACTGACCGGACGAAGAGAGACTGGCGCGAAAGCGCGCTAAGACATGGTTTCGGAGAAACGGATGACTCAGCCAACCGGAGCTTCCACATCGGTCGAACTGACCATTGCGACGCCCGAGGGTGTGCTCTTTCGATTGCCCCTGGCCGGTCCTGCGTCCCGCCTCTATGCCATGTTGGTCGATATCGTCATCGTTCTCGGAACGGTGAACGGAATCGGGCTGCTGGGTTACGTGATTTTCGCAAAAGTACCGGGATTTGGCTTCATGGTGATCACCCTCGCGGAATTCGCAATTGGGTTTGCCTACGGCGCATTGCTCGAAGGTTTTTGGAACGGGCAGACGATTGGGAAACGACTATTCCATTTGCGCGTAATTGACCAGGCCGGACTTCCGCTACGGATCGAACAGGCGTGGGTACGGAATTTGATGCGCGTCTTTGATGCGCTGCCGTTCGCCTATCTGATGGGAGGCATTTCCGTACTGAGCAGCCCTCTGATGCAACGCTTCGGCGACCGCGTGGCGGGCACGCTCGTTGTGCGCCAAACCCCGCTGGCCGTGCCGGCGGAGGAATCCTGGATGCGGCAGAAGTACAACTCCTTCCAGGAGTATCCCACAATCGCGGTGCATCTCCGCCGAGAGGCAACGCCAGAACTCGCTGGTTTGATTCAAGATGCCCTGCGACGCCGCAATGAACTAGCGCCTTACGCACGGCGGGAAATCTATCGTGAGCTGGCCAAGTATTTGCAGAGCGAAATCTCTCCCTTTCCCGACGAACTGGTGGAGAGGCTTAGCGATGAACAGTATTTGATTAACTCTTCTGGCATCTTGTTCGG
>DASQJB010000090.1:0-8873 GCA_035631295.1 Bryobacteraceae bacterium
CAAACGGAGAAGCGTCATCTGGCCAGCGCTGCGGCCTTGCGCTCCTGCCTCGAAACGGATTTCGGAATTTGCATGCCGGAATCGCCCGAGCTGGCCGCCGCGCTCGACCGCATCGGCCAGATCCCTGCTGAAAACGATGCCCAATCCTGACGGCGCTTCCTCCCGGCGTTCGCTTTTGCGTTTACTTCCAGTATCCTTGTCTATTCCCGTTATGGCTGCGCCCTCGGATTCGGCTGTTGCATCGTTTCGCGTCACCGTCCCCCAGAAGCTGATTGACGGCATCCTCGACCGCGTCCGGCGCGCTCACTGGCCCGACCAGTTGCACGGCAGCCCCTGGCAGTATGGCGTCGATTGGAGCTATATGAAGGAGCTTGCGGACTACTGGATCTCTCGCTTCGAATGGCGAAAGGCCGAAGCCAGGTTGAATGCTTTCCCGCAATTCCGCGCGCGTGTGGATGACTTCGATATTCACTTCTATCACGTGCGCGGGGTTGGTCCTCGTCCGCTTCCGATCATTCTGACGCACGGCTGGCCTGGTTCCGTGGTGGAATTCCTGGAAGCGATCGATCCTCTGGCTAATCCGGCCAAGCATGGGGGATCGGCCGAAGATGCGTTTGACGTAATCGTTCCATCGCTGCCGGGTTTCGGATTCTCTGCGAAGCCAAAGGACAAGCCGGTCGGGCCCGTCACCATCGCCAAGCTCTGGCACAAACTCATGACGGAGAGGCTCGGCTATTCGCGCTTTGGCGCGCAGGGCGGCGACTGGGGACAAGCCGTCGCTATCCAACTGGCGGCGCAGTTCCCTGCTTCGCTCGCCGGCATTCATCTCAACGGGACCACTGCCCGACCGCTGCCCGAAGCTGAGCAGACCGAGGAAGAGCGAGCCTGGGTACGCAAATCCGCCGCATACCGGCAGACCGAGCTCGACTATTTCGGCGAGCAGTCGCGCAAGCCGCAGACGGTTTCCTTTGTCCTTTCCGATAGTCCTTTGGGCCTGGCGGCCTGGATCGTTGAAAAATTCAAGGTGTGGAGCGACTCAGGTGACGGCATCGAGCGCGCGTTCACCAAGGACCAATTGTTGACCAACATCATGTTTTACCTGGTTACCGGCACAGCGGGCTCCGCCACTTGGATCTATCGCGGCAACGCAGATGAACCGAGTCTTCCGCGCACCGGAATCCGCGTCCCCACGGGCTTCGCGGCGTTTCCCAAGGAAATGCCGCTCTTCCTGCCGCCGCGACGATTCCTGGAGCAGGACTTCAATCTTGTCCATTACAGCGAAATGCCTCGCGGCGGCCACTTCGCATGCCTGGAGCAGCCGCAGTTGTTCGTCGAAGACGTCCGGGCGTTCTTCAGAAAAGTGCGGAGTTGATTCTTCGAATCTGGTTTGCTGCACGTAGCCGCTCTCCCGGCCAGAGTCTCGCAGCTCCTATTTAGCCTGCTTCGCCTGCTCCTGCGCGATCAGTTGAGCGACCTTTGAATTGGCGCCGACTGGCTCCACGAGCACGATATGCCTAGCATTCAGCACGGTCATGGTCGGCCCATGCCATTCGTTCCCACGGCGGATTAGAACGCTGTTCACCTGCTTGGTCTGAGGATCGGTGGTCTGTTGAACATAATAAACATCGCGCATAATCGGATAGTCCGTATCCAGCCCGCTGATTTTGCCGTAGTAAACCAAGCCTGTGTCAAGCAAGACCGCCTGGTATTGGGTATCGAACGACGGCACACCCGTTTTCGTTACCGCGCTTCGGCATCCTACACTGGCAAAGCTTACCAATCCAACCCCGAACGAAGCCCAGGCGAGCGCCCAGGGGCGGAACATGAACATCGCTAATCGCATCCTTTCGGGGTATTTGAGTCCTGCGCAGGCATACTGGCATAGCACCGCGGCATGAGCTCAAGCTATCACGGCGGTCATGCTTTATTGGTAATGGTTCGATCGTCGCTTAACCGGCCAATGATTCTGTCTCCCCAACAGCGCGCCGCGGTCGAGCGGGACGCGCCCGAAGTCTGCGTGGTGGCCGGACCTGGCTCGGGGAAGACGCGTGTTCTGGTCGAGCGCTTCGCGTGGCTGGTGGAGCAGCGCGGCGTCGATCCCGGCCGCATTCTGGCTATTACGTTTACCGAAAAGGCCGCCAATGAGATGAAGCGGCGGCTGGCCAAGCGCTTCGCCGATTCGCCGGAGCATCGCGAACGGATCGAGACTGCGTGGCTTTCCACCATCGACGCTTTTTGCGCCAGGCTGCTGGGCGAGCACGCGATTCAAGCCGGCTTGCCACCCGATTTCGAGGTGCTGGAGCCGGCGCAGGCCGATCGCCTCCTGCGTGACGCAGCCGAGGAAATTTTGGATGAGATGTTCGCCGAGCATCCCGCCAATATGCGGCGGCTCCTGGAGGCGCTCGACCTGTCCACCGACGATGATGCGCGCAAACCGGATCTGGCGCAAAGCCTGATCGACGCTTACGAAACCATGCGGCTGTCGGGGCGCCGCGAACTGCCGGATCCGACGCCGGCGCCGGATCTAGTTCCTGAGGCGCGGGATCTGGTGCGCACTGCCGCGGGATCGCTGCCGGGGTGGGCCGAGCGCTTCCTGGCTCTTCCCGAGGCTGCGGCGCGCGAGCATCTGGAAGTACTCGCAAGCTTCAGCGTCAATCTCACGCGGATCACGCCCAAGAGCAGCCCCGCCTATCAAGCCGCGTCCCGTCTGAAGAAGGAGATTTTGCCGCAACTTGAAGCGCAATGGGTGGAGCGCTGGCACGATGGCCTATCCGAGCTGATAGGAAACGCGTTGAGCAGAGTGGACTCGCGCTATCAGGAAAAGAAACGGCGGCAAGGCGCGGTTGATTTCGCCGGGTTGGAGGAAAAAGCCATCGAGCTGCTGGAATCGGACACTGACTTGCGGCGTCGCATCGCCAACCGCTTCGACCATGTCCTCATGGACGAGTTGCAGGACACCAACCGCTTGCAATGGCGCCTTATCGATCTGATACGAAGAAATCTCTTCGCGGTCGGCGACGTGAACCAGTCCATTTATGGTTTCCGGCACGCCGATCCAACCGTGTTTGAGGACTACCGCCGGCATGCCTGCGTGGAAGAACTCACCGAAAACTATCGCAGCCGATCTGAGATTCTGAATGCCGTTTCGCGCCTTTTGGATGGGCAGCCCGGCGTGGAGACGCGCGATCTTCAAGCCCGCCGTGAATTCGCGACGAGCCGTGAGCCGGTGGTGGCGCGAATCACTGGCGCCGGTCCGCGCGCCGCCGAGGCTGAAGGCGATATGGTCGCCTCGCAGATCCGTGCCTGGGTGGATGCAGGCGAAAGAGAGTATCGGGACATCGCGGTTCTGGTGCGCACCCTCGGCTCGACCGCGCCCTTTGAGCAGGCATTCGACCGGCTACGAATTCCCTTCCTATTAAGCGGCGGCCGCACATTTTTGGAGGCGCGCGAAACCAAGGATCTGATGGCACTGCTGACTGCGCTCGCCAACCCGTTGGACGAGGTCGCGGTCGTTACTGTGCTACGCAGCCCTCTGGTGAATTGGAGCGACGAGCAGATCATGGCTGCTTCGCACGAAGGGTGGCAAGCCGAATTCGAGCGCCTCTTCGGACGAGTCCGGAAGCTTGCCGGCTTTGTTCCTCTGGACCGCCTGCTGGCCCAGAAATTGGATGAATGCGGTTACCTCGCGGGCTTGGGAGACCGAGCCCGAGCTAACGTGGATAAGCTACTCGGTTGGATCCGACGCGAGGAGCGGCGCCGGCCCCGGCCTCTGGTGGAACTGGCGGAGGATCTGGAGGATCTACGCGAGACTCAGGCGGAGGCTGAAGCCCCGCCGCCGGAAGCGGCCGAGGCAGCACGGATCATGACGATTCACGCCGCCAAGGGACTGGAATTCCCCGTGGTTTTCCTCAGCGCGATGCATCGTGGTCCCGAGCGCCGGTTGCCGGTGATCCTTTTCGGTCCAAATCGCGGCTTGGGCATCAAGTGGCGCAATCCCGTGACCGGAGGCGGCCTGCCCAGCGCGGCATACCGGGAACTGGCAAAACTCCGCACTGGCGAGGAGGAAGCTGAGGAAAACCGCCTGCTCTATGTAGCGATGACCCGCGCCGAGGATCGGTTGATCCTGTCCTATGCCGAGCGTCCGCGATCGAGCCGCTGGATGAAACTGGCTGCCTCAGTGGAAGAGATCGCGGCGCCGGCGGCCGCGACGTCTCCCGACGGCGAGCTGCTTCGCGCCGTAGCGATTCCCACTCCTGTCGTGAGCATCTCCGGCCAATATGACTCCCCCACGCCGGTGACATCCATCGCTCTGTTCGATGTTTGCCCCCGCAAATATTATCTAGGCCGATATCTCGGGCTGGAGCCGGACTCCGACGCTCCGGGCTCCGGAGCCATCGAACTGGGTCTCGACGTCCATCGCGCTTTGGCAGGCGAAGAAGCGTTCTCTGAAGAAGCCCGCGCGCTCGCTCAACAATTCCATGCAAGCGATCTTGGACGGCGCGCGGCCCGCGCCAGCCGGATCGAGCGTGAGTTCGATTTCCTTTTCGCTGTGGAGGACGTGATCCTGAGCGGTCGAATCGATCTGTGGTTCGAGGAGGAGGGGAAGTTGGTTTTGGTGGATTTCAAAACCGATCGCGAGGAATCGTCAAACGGGAGGTACGATCTGCAGTTGAGGCTCTACGCGTTGGCCCTGGAGCGCTACGTGGGAAGGCTTCCGGATCGCGCCGTCGTGTTTTACGTCCGGTCCGCCCGCTCCGTTGAAATCGGTCTCGAATCTGAGCGACTGGAAGCAGCCCGTGCTGCGGTCCGCGCTCTTGCCGCGGCTCAGAACGCTCTCGAGTTTCCCATGAAGCCCGGAAAGCAATGCCGCCGCTGCGGATTTTTCGGAGGGCTATGCACTCCGCTTCTTGGCGGCCATCTTACGCTCGAGCGCAGCCCAGAGCCGGTTTTTTAGGTCTTCCGGGATGGCTTGCGGCTCCATGCCACGAAATACGCGAAGCGTCTTCACTGTCGTATCCACGATCACGAAACAGTTGGGGCACTCGCATACGTGAGCTTCCAAGTGGCGCTTGGTCTCCGGATCGATGCTCGGATCCAGGTAGTCGTTGAGTTCCTCCAGGAACTGTTTACAAGTGAGCAAAGACGTCTTCCCCTTTCCGCTTGAACTTTCGAGTCAGTTTTTCGCGCAACGCCAGGCGCGCTCTGAGCAGCCTGCTCTTGACCGCCGGAATCGAAATACCCAGGGTCTCCGCCGTTTCTTCTGTACTCAATTCTTCGATGTCCCGAAGCACGAAAACGGTGCGAAAATCAGGCTTGAGGTCTTCCACCGCATCATCCAGAATCTGTTGCATTTCTTCGTGCGAATAGCGCTGCTCGGGATTGTCATCCCAAACCGCGATCTCCCGCGTAACGGCTTCTTCTCCCGTTTCCACCGGCTCATCGAGAGGAACGGTTCGGTCGCTTCTTCGCTTGCGGAGCTTCATCAGCGCTTCATTCACAGCGATGCGCACGATCCAGGTATAAAAACGGGAGTTGCGCTGAAAGCCCTTCAAATGCGAATAGGCCTTCAGAAACGCCTCCTGCAATACATCTTCGGCATCTTCGTTGTTTTGCGTGATGTTTTTTGCAAGCCGGTAAATCTTGTTTTGATAGCGGCTTACCAGTTCGGAGAAAGCCTCGTCCTCGCCCGCCTGGGCGCGCGAGACGAGTTCCGACTCGTCCACAAGCGTGGGATGGGAAGAGGAAGTCACGGGGAAAAGCCTTAGTTTTCAATATAGCAGCACATAAGCCTTGACTTCTCTCATATCTGCATCTTACACTACAGATGTGGACCAACATCTTACACTACAGATGTGGACCAACCCAGGAGACGGTCTCATGCAAAGCGCGGCTAAGAATGTTTCGCTTACTGAGCCTGTGCCCGAAGAACGCCGGCGCGATCCCGCCGTACGCCGCCAAATGTCGGGTCCCGCGATTCGGACGTTCTTCAACGTCGCCCAAGCCTGGAGTCTCTCAAACGAGGAGCAGCGGGGATTGCTGGGATGGCCCCCGGAATCGACTTTTTTCAAGTACAAAGGCGGTGATCCTGGCGCGCTTTCCTTCGATATGCTGACGCGGATTTCCCTGGTGCTGGGGATCTATAAAGACCTGCATATCCTATACCCCGAACCTGAGCTTGCGGATCGCTGGGTGAAGCTTCCCAACAGCAACGCGCTGTTCGGCGGCAAGCCGGCGCTCTCCCTGATGGTCGATGGCGGCATGGATGGTCTTTACCAGGTGCGGCGGCTGCTGGACTCGCGCCGAGGCGGCTGGAACTGAGCGAGCCGTCTGCGACGCCGATTGCAAGAGTCCGCTGGAGAAATACCTGCCGCCTGATCCCCAGCCGGTACCCCTCCACGGGTATTCTCGACCGGGTCGCGAGCCCGCAAGATCTCCCTTACGTCTTCGAGCTCGAATCCTGGACAAACGATCGAATATCCGCCGAGTTAGGCGTGCTGCACCGCCTGCCGGAAGGTGAATGGGTGACTGGGCCACAGGCGACCGTCGTCATGGCGGCTTATTGCCATCCGCGCCCGGCGGGGGGACGGTTCAACCACGCGGGTCGTGGAGCCTGGTACGCCGCCCGCAAACTCGAAGCCGCGCAAGCCGAGATCGCTTATCATCGCACCCAGGAACTGGCGGAAGTCGGCGTCTTCGAGACTCGGGTGCAGATGCGCCTCTATCTTGCGGACTTCAACGCCCCCTTTCACGATGTTCGGGACATTCACGCTGTCCACGACCCCATGAGCTATGAAGCTTCCCAGACGTTGGCCCACTCCCTGCTCCGCGGCGGATCGAACGGCGTGGTGTTTCGCAGCGTCCGGCACCCCGGAGGCGAATGCATCGCGTGCTTCCGCCCAAAACTCGTTCTGAACGTCCGGCCAGGAGCGTACTTCGAATTCCGCTGGGAAGGAACCAGAACGCCCTCCGTGGCTCCGCTATCATCGCCTTCATAGGAATTGGTGTTACGCCCCATAGGAAATACTTTCTTGACTTGCCGGCCGGTTCGGTCAATAATCGCTCTGATAGCGGCCGGTTCTTCCCTCGTGGGTTCCTCATAGCCGGACTTTCGAACTCCGGGCCGCCTCTTCACAGCACGCCCATCGCCCCACGTTCGCGCTTCTGAATCACCAAAAATTCGGGAGGCCGATATGCGCTCGAACAAGTTCATAGCGTGTGTGCTTGCGTGTTTCTTCGCGGCATCCATGCCCGGACAAAACTTTCAGGGAGGCATCCGTGGCACTTTGACCGACTCCACGGGCGCCGCCATTCCATTGGCGAAGCTCACTTTGATTGAAGAGTCGACGGGTATTGCGCGCGCTACTGTAGCCGGCGATGATGGCGGCTACATTTTCAGCGCCCTCAACCCCTCCACATACACGATTGTTGCGGAAAAGCCTGGATTCAAACGCCTTGAGCGCAAGGGAATCGTCGTGAACACGCAGGAGTTCCTCGGCGTGGACCTGCGGATGGAAGTCGGTGAAGTGAGCGAGAGCGTGAACGTCACCGCCGATGTCACAGCCATTGAGACGACCAACGCCTCAACCGGCCAAGTTGTGGACAATCGCAAGCTCAGCGACCTCCCTAACATGGGCCGCAATCCGTTCTATCAAACCGTAAAGATCTCGCAGAACGTCACGCCCGGCGGCGATCCCAAATTCAATCGCATGGAGGACCAGAGCGGATCGTCGCAGATCTCCATCGCCGGCGGGCCTGTTACGGGCAATAACTACATGCTCGACGGCATCGCCATCACCGATTCCACCAATCGCGCCGTCATTATTCCCACCATCGAATCCGTGCAGGAAATCAAGCTTCAGGTGAACACGTATGACTCCGAAGTGGGCCGCACGGGAGGCGGGACATTCAACCTATTCCTCAAATCCGGAACCAACGATCTACACGCCAGCGCGCTCGCATATCAGTGGATGAACGATTGGATCGCGAATAACTTCTTCGCCAACGCGACCGGTACGCCGAAAATCCCGCAGATGTTCAAGAACTACGGAGGCTCTATCGGCGGGCCTGTAGTGGTCCCGAAAGTCTATAACGGCAAGAACAAGACATTCTTCTTCTTCACCGGCGAGGCGTACCGGCAGAACCAGACTTCCTCCACTTTCGTCGCGGTGCCCACGGCGCTCGAGCGTGCAGGAGATTTTTCTCAAAGCCATTACAAGAACGGTTCTCTGCAAACCATATATGATCCCCTCAGCACGGTTGTGAACGCCAGCGGAGGCTATACCCGCCAGGCTTTTGCCGGAAACGTGATCCCGACGAGCCGGCTAAATCCGGTTGGGGTAGCCTTAGCCGCGTTTTATCCGCTGCCCAATCAAGCGAATTCCGTCTACGGAGCGAATAACTTTTCGACGACGGCCAATCAATATGACCGCGCCGATCAGATGACGTTCAAGGTCGATCAGGAAATCACGAGCTGGTGGCGCGCCACCGTGTCTTATCTTCATTACGGCAGCCGCGAGCCCGGCTACACATATTTCCCGAATGTCGCTACGCCGAATCAGGGACTTCTCTATCGGAAAGTCGACGCCACGCAGGCCAATACCACCCTTACACCCTCGCCCACTCTTGTGGTCGCTTTGCGGTGGGGCTTCAACCGTTTCCCGAATGTCACACGGCAGCTTAGCGAAGGCTACAATCTGGTCTCGCTCGGATTCCCCCAGTCCTTGGTGAGCCAGCTTCCTTACGATGCCATTCCGGCGCTTACCATGAGCGATCTGCAAAGCTACGGCGGAGGAGGGCTGAGCTCGAGCGTATTCTATTCGCGAAGCTTTTCCGGTAGCGCATCGAAATATCTCGGGCGGCACAGCCTAAAGTGG
>DASQJB010000091.1:0-12258 GCA_035631295.1 Bryobacteraceae bacterium
CCTAGCATCTTCGGAGACCCATCGTCGCACAGCACAATCTGGTTCGCCCCAGCCGTAAAGTCGCCGGCCTGGCCATTCGCCAGATTGGAATCGAGCCGTGCGGTCATTTGAAACCCGTAACCCGTGTTGGCAGGATCCGACACGCTCACGGTGATCGTGATTGCCGGCCCGCCGGGCGTGTAAGTAAGACTCCCGCCCGGAAACGTGGCCGTGACGCTGCCGCCCGCCGGGTTGATCGGTCCGCCATTGGCGCTGCCCGTGTGGCACTGAGCGCTGGCACAAGATAGAGGATGATCTCCCGGCGCCGCGGTGTAACGCGGATCGGGTCCATATTCATAAGCCAACGCCACTGCGGGCGTCAATAAAAGAACCAGCTTCACCATATTCACTCCTCCCCTAAACACCGCAACGCCTTTCTTGCCGCGGTGCTTAAAGGGATTTCATCTAATCCCCTCAGCCTGAACCACCGCATCGGTCGCGGCACGTTCTGGGCAAAGCCTTCGAATACCTGGAAACGATATTGACGATGGAGAATGGTGTGGCGGAACGAGCCAATGCACATCCCCATTCGCGCGCCCTCAAATGCCTCGGGCAAATCCCAGAAACCGTGGACGCGGGAACTGGGCGTTAGCAAGATTCTACCGCGCCGCCGGATGACCAGCAGCGTTCGCTCCAGTCGAACGGTTTCCGGCTTGACTCGCGGCGGGGGCAAATCCGCCTGAGTCCCTTGCGCGTGCGCCGCGCACTCGCGAGAAATCGGACAAGCCTCACAGCGCGGATCGCCCGGCACACAAACCAGCGCGCCCAATTCCATCAGCGCCTGATTCCACCGCCCGGGACGCTTGCGGTCGAGCAGCCCATCGGCCAGCGCTTGCGCATCCGCCGCCGCGTCGTTGCCTATCCGCATCAGAACCCGCCGGACGTTCCCATCCACCACCGCGTGCGGCAGATCGTACACGATGCTGGCAATCGCGGCCGCCGTGTAATCTCCAATTCCGGGAAGCGCACGAAGGCCGGCATAATCACGCGGAAAAGAACCCCCCGCGGCAATCTCTCGTGCGGCCTTATGCAGGTTTCGCGCCCGCGAATAATAGCCCAGCCCGCTCCAATGCGTGAGCACTTCGGGCTCGCTCGCTTGCGCCAGCGATTCCACAGTAGGAAAGCGCGCCAGAAACCGTTCGTAATACGGAATCACCGCCGCCACCCGCGTCTGCTGGAGCATGATCTCTGAAATCCAGATGGCGTATGGGTCGCTCGTGCGCCGCCACGGCAGATCGCGCGCATTGCGTTCGTACCACCGGCCGAGCTTCCTGCGAATGGTGTGGGGTCTGGCTTTTAGCCTGCCGCCGGGCTTCCGCCCGGCGTAACGCGGCAACGAAATCACTTCGACAGTCCGTTAATGGTCGCCTTTGCGCGTCGCCTTTCTCTCGGCGCCCCCGGCGTGCTTCACCAGCTCTGTTACCGCGCCGTGCGTATCCTTGACGAACTCGATCGCATCGTCATTCACCACGCTAGCTAGAAACTTGGTCTCTGAACGCGGCACATATAAAACCTTGGCTGCGTTCCCTTCCTGCACGTAAAGCAGCCCATCCGCAATAGTCACCACTGCTTGACGCCCCGGCGCAAACTCGTACACGCCCGCATACGAGCCCAGCACAGCCGGTGAAATCTTCACTCCGCTTTCCAAATGCCCCCGGTCGCGCTCGTTCTCGCAAACATCCTCGAGGATCTCCGTATCCGGCGACAACGCCTTCTGCATATGCAAAGTGAACGGCTTAGTAAATGCTTTGGGATCATCGATAACCATATCGAGATCCATGTGCCCAAAATCGCGCCTGTGGTATCTCTCGGTCGTGTGAAGCGCTTCAGAATTGGGATGCCCGCCTACGTCGAGCCAGCCCCTCTCGTTGAATCCGATGCTATCGACAATCAACGTGTCGCCATCCCAACGGCCCACGGAATAGCCCAGCCACGTCGGACTCGGATCCTTGGGCAACTCGCGGCCATCGGTGAAGATGGTGCGGTGCGGGCTGTTGGGCGACTCGTACAAGATCACGATCAATCCCGGCGTCTGAACGATCCGCGACAAATCCCGCGAATTATGGAATGGCAAACTCACCGGCAGGCACCGCGCCAGCGGACTGTCTTTGCGAAAATCCGCGACCCGCTCGCGCCGCAGCGCCTCGGCCCAAGGCTGAACGTCTTCCGGCTTCAAGCTCTGAGCGACGTCATAATCGAATCGCCCTCCGCCGCCCCTCCAGATTCCGGACAAGTCCGGCTTGCCATCTGCTGTTCGAGGAACAGGAGCGCTAAGGTTAGGCTTGCCGTCGGGCAGCCGCGGAATCCCCGGAGCCTTGTAACCAATCCACTGCGCCGCGGCAGGCAGAGCCGCCAGCGCGAAAACCACGGGCTTGTAGTTGCATCTCATGGGACGCCTCCACGTCCGACAATCATACAATGACCGCGCGGCGGCTAAAATGGAGGTAATCCCTGCCTTGGAAAATTCCATCCGCATTCGTGGCGCCCGCGTTCACAACCTGAAGGATCTCTCCGTCTCCATCCCCCACGAGCGCCTGACGGTGATCACCGGCGTCTCTGGATCGGGCAAATCGTCGCTGGCTTTCGACACCATCTACGCGGAAGGGCAGCGCCGCTACGTGGAATCCCTATCGGCCTACGCGCGCCAATTTTTGGAGCGGATGGAAAAGCCCGATGTCGAGGAAATCGACGGCATCGCTCCTCCGGTGGCCATCCGGCAAAAGAACACCACGCGCAACCCGCGCTCCACCGTGGCCACATCGACTGAGCTTTACGATTTCCTAAGGCTGCTGTGGGCGCGCGCCGGCCGCACCTTCTGCCCCAATTGCGAAATCTGGGTGCAGCGGGATTCGGTAGATCAAGTCGCCGCGCATATGCTCTTGCAACCCGAAGGCTCGCGCTGGTACGCCCTGTTCCCCGTGCCCAGAGAAACGTCCACCGAGGCTCTGCGTGATCGCCTGTTCGAGCTGCGCAAGAAGGGCTTCAATCGCCTCTATCAAAACGGCCGCGTCTTCGAGTTTTCCACTCCTGAATCGTTGCTGGATGTCGACTTCGCCAAGCCCGTCTTTGCGCTCGTGGATCGTCTGGCGATTTCCCCATC
Organism: Bryobacteraceae bacterium; assembly: GCA_035631295.1. GTDB lineage: Bacteria > Acidobacteriota > Terriglobia > Bryobacterales > Bryobacteraceae > Palsa-187. The sequence continues at coordinate 3,140 of DASQJB010000091.1, forward strand.
GATGCGCCAGCGCCTGGCCGATACGGTGGAGATCTGCTACCGCGAATCCGGCGAAGTAATCTTTGAGCCTGCCGCGGGCGGCGAGTCCTTGCGGTTCAACGAGAAATTCTCCTGCAAGCGCTGCGGCAAGGAATTCGTCGAGCCCGAGCCGGGCCTGTTCAGCTTCAACAACCCCAACGGCGCCTGCAAGCGCTGCCAGGGATTCGGCAACACCATCGACTACGACCTCGATCTGGTGATCCCCAACCGCGGGCTTTCCATCGAGCAAGGCGCCGTGGACCCGTGGACCAAGCCCCAGCATTCCGGCTACCTGGCCGAGTTCCGCAAGTTCTCCAAGGGCAAAGTTCGCTTCAACATTCCCGTTTACGAGCTGCGCGAAGATGAGCGTGCGATTCTCTACGATTACATCCGCCGCTATTTCAGGGAAATCGAACATAAGAAATACAAGGTCCACGTCCGCGTGTTTCTGAGCCGCTATCGCGGCTATACGCTTTGCCCGGATTGCGGCGGCTCCCGCCTGCGCCCGGAAGCGCTGTGGGTGCGCGTCGGCGGCAAGAACCTGGCCGAAGTGACGCGGCTAAATATCGCAGAAGCTCTGAAATTCTTCGAAGCTCTGGAGCTTTCACCCGAAGAGACCACCATCGCCGAAAAGGTGCTCGTGGAAATCCGCCAGCGGCTCAAGTTCCTGAATGACGTCGGCCTGGAATATCTCACTCTGGACCGGCTTTCGATGACGCTATCAGGAGGCGAAGCGCAGCGGATTCAGCTAGCCACTTGTCTGGGATCGCGGCTGGTGGGAGCCTGCTATGTGCTCGATGAGCCGTCGATCGGCCTGCACAGCCGCGACACCGGGAGGCTGATCGGCATTTTGGAAGAACTGCGCGATTTGGGCAACACGATCCTGGTCGTGGAGCACGACCCCGACGTAATGCGCTCCGCCGACCACATCATCGACCTCGGCCCCGGCGCGGGAGAGAACGGCGGCCGCATCGTCTTCGAAGGCCCGTTCTCGAAGTTGATCCAGAATGGCGCGGGCTCGCTAACCTCGCGCTACCTGCGAGGCGAGCTGAAGACATCCCACTGGACAGCGCGGCGCCCGGTGAATTCCAAGCGCTTGATCCGATTTCTGGGCGCGCAGGCGCACAATCTCAAAGGCATCGACGTAGCGATTCCTTTGAACCTGATGGTCGCCATCACCGGCGTTTCCGGCTCCGGCAAATCGACACTGGTTCACGAAGTGATCTACAAATCGTTGCAGAAGCGCATGGACCGCGAAGCGCCTCCGCCGCTCCTCGAGGAAATGGGCGAAGCGCCCGAAAAACAAACCTGCCGCAAAGTGGAAAAGGCCGATCTGTTGACGCAGGTGGTGCTGGTGGATCAATCCCCCATCGGCCGGACGCCCCGCTCCAATCCCGTCACATATATCAAAGCGTTCGACATCATCCGCGACCTTTTCGCATCGACGAAAGAAGCGGATCGCCACGGCTACACCGCAGGGCATTTCTCCTTTAACATCCCCGGAGGACGCTGCGAAACCTGCCAGGGCGACGGAACCGTAACCGTAGAGATGCAATTCCTCGCCGACGTGGAGCTGGTTTGCGACGATTGCAAAGGCACCCGCTACAAACCTGGAATCCTCGAAGTGAAATACAACGGGCTGAACATTCACGAAGTGCTTCAGCTCACGGTGAAAGAAGCGCTCTCGTTTTTCTCGGGGACGCCGCGTCTCGTGGACCGCTTGCGCGTCCTGAACGACGTCGGCCTCGGATACTTGCGCCTGGGCCAATCCGCGACGACTCTTTCCGGAGGCGAGGCGCAGAGAGTGAAGCTGGCCGCTCATCTTGCTCAAGCGACGAGCGAAGGCACGCTCTACATTTTTGACGAGCCCACCACCGGCCTCCATTTCGACGATATCGCCAAGCTCTTGGACGCCTTCGAGCGCCTGCTGCGCTCGGGTGGCAGCATCCTGATTATTGAGCACAACCTGGAAGTGATCCGCCGCGCCGACTGGGTGATCGACCTAGGCCCTGAAGGCGGCGACGCCGGGGGCCGCATCGTGGCCGAAGGAACTCCCGAGCAGATCGCCGCGGTGAAAGAGTCCTACACCGGTCAATATCTCAGGGCGGCGGGAGTGACGGCCGCAGGATCCTGACGGCGTCATCGCGCGGCAAGCACCAACGCCAGGACTGCAACTACCAACGCCGGAGGCATCACCCACAGGCCGGCCCGCAGGAATGTCCATCCGCTGATATGCTCGCCCTCCCGGCGCAGCGCGATCAGCCAGAGCAGGGTCGCGAGCGATCCCGTAACGGAAAGATTGGGGCCGAGGTCGACGCCGATCAAAAGCGCGGGGCGGATGTGATCCGGGACGGCGGCTTCCTGGAGGGCGCTGCCCGTAAGAAGCCCTGACGGCAGGTTGTTCATAAGGTTCGATAGAAACGCGACGCTGAAAGATGCGGCGAGCGATCCGGCAAGCGCAGGCAGTCTGGAAAAGGCGTTGAGCGCCCGGTCGACGCCGTGAAGAGCCCCCGCGACTCGCAGCGCGTCGACCAAGACAAACAGACCGGCAACCATAGGCAATACGCTCCACGAGACGGCGCCGACAATTGCGGCGATCGCTTTGCCGCGCCCCGGCGTAGCGATCGCCATCGCCGCCAGTGCGGAAGCCAAAGTCGGAAGCCCGAGATCCATCCCGAGCAGCGAGGCCGAGATCAAGACAGTGCCGAACAGAACCATGCCCCAGGCAGCGCGCCGGCCCTCCGAGGATAGCGTCCTCGCCCCGACAGCATCTTCCGCTTTTCCTTTTAGTTCGCGGCGGGAAATCCAGCGCAGCACCAGGAAGGTGAGGAAAATGGAAGCGAGCGAAGGCAAGAAGAATACCTTCAGCCACGGAAGAAGGGGCGGAAGCTGTTTGCCATAGACGACAAGATTGGCGGGGTTCGAAATCGGCAGAACGAAGCTCGCCGCGTTGGCGATGAAGGCGCAGATCAGCAGATAAGGACGCGCCGCCGTCTTCGCCTTCTTGACGGCCGCGTAGACGGCCGGCGTGAGAACCACGGCCGTGGCGTCGTTGGAAAAGAAAACGGTAACCAGGATGCCAACGCCATAGACCAGCGCGAATAGGCGCGCGCGCGAACCGCGTGCGGCGCGCGCCGCATGACTGGCCAGCCAGTCGAAGACGCCTTCGCGGCGGGCCAACTCGGCAAGCAGCATCATGCCGGTCAAAAAGAGGTAGATATCCGTGCCTTTCTGAACGGCTTGCCACGCCGCCCGCGGCGGCAGCAGGCCAAGCAAAACCAAGAGGCCGGCGCCCAGGCAAGTCCAGACAGCCTCCGGCCATCTACGGGGACGAAACAGGATTCCGGCGATCGTGGCTATAGCGATCGACCATACCAGCAGAGGATTCACGTATTCGCGGGCTTCAGAACTTTGATATTAGCGAGACGCTGGCGATGGAAGCCGCGAAGGGATTAGCCACAGACGGACACTGATGAACACAGATCCGTGTTCATCCGTGGCTCGAATTAGGTTTCGCGGCTCTTTCGAGAGCTGCAATGCGCCCGTGGTACCTTTGAAGGCGTGAGAACGCGGAACATAACGCTAAGGCTGCCGGAGCCCCTGTTGCGGCGGCTTCGAGCATACGCGGCGCAGCGGAACAGTTCCCTGGGTGCCCTGATGGCTGAAGCGATCCGGCAGATGCTCGATGAGGACGGCTCGCGAGATGCCAGACATCGACGCATTGTCGAGCGAATGCGCAACGCTCCCGACTGGGGGACTCGTGGAAAGATCACCTGGACGCGTGAGGAGATCTGGGAACGCACTAAATAGCGTCGTCCGAAGGTAGCGCGGCCCCAGCTCAATGCCCACCACGCCTCACATAGAGCATCATTTTGAATCTTCCGACACCGTCCGCGACGTCGTGATTGGCATGGCGGACGGCCTAACGGTGCCGTTCGCGCTGGCGGCGGGGTTGACCGGCGCTGTCGACGCCACGCGCCTGATCGTCATCGCGGGGCTGGCGGAAATCGCAGCGGGCTCCATCGCCATGGGCCTTGGCGGATACCTCGCCGCCCGCGGCGACGCCGAGCATTACACCAGCGAGCGCAAGCGCGAAGAGACGGAAATCGTTGAGAAGACCGACGTCGAGCGCCATGAGGTCTTGGAAATCCTGGAATCCTACGGCCTGACACACGAAGAAAGCGCGCCGATTCTGGCGGCCTTCGAGCGGCGGCCCAAGGTCTGGGTGGACTGGATGATGCGGTTTGAGCTCGGCTTGGAGGAGCCGGATCCCAAGCGCGCGGTTCGGAGCGCCGCCACCATCGCGGCCTCGTATATCGCCGGGGGCTTGATTCCGTTGGCGCCGTACATGCTCGCCGCACGCGCCGCGACCGCGCTGCCGTTTTCCGTTGCGGCCACCGTTGTAGCCCTGGCGATTTTCGGATACGTGAAAGGCCGGTTCACCGGCGCGCCCCCTGTGCTGAGTGCGGTAAGAACCACGGTAATCGGCGGTCTGGCGGCGGGGGCAGCCTACTCCATTGCCCGGTTGTTCCGCTAGCGCCGTTCCAACTATTCCGATGAGCACTAGCGCCGTGTATGCCTAGGGTTGGAACGATGCTGGCGACTCGCAGAAGAGTTACGTTATTATAAGTAGGTCGTCCCGTTCGGGACAGTCCAGTTTCTTGTTTAGTGAAATTGCGCACAACGGGCCCGCCCTCGGTTAACGCCGGGGACGAGGTTCTTGCAAGGCTCGCGTCGATTGCGCGGTCTGTGCGCTCCCAAAATTGGAGGCCGTTAGAGATTGTAATGTGTTTGACCACGTTGTCCGCCGTGTATCGCGCGCTGCGCGCACAAGGGAGGCCCCTGTTTGCACAGTGCAGGTCCCTGCTTTTCTTTCTCGCGCTGGCCGTGGCGGCTTCCGTTCCTTTGCACGCTCAAGGCGGCGAAGCGGAGCTGAAGCTGCCGTCGCTGGACGTCCCGTTCCTGGGCGGCGCTATTCAAGGGCCCACGATTCTTTTATTCGGCCTGGGTGTGAGCGCGCTCGGCTTCGTGTTCGGCTTAGCGATGTATATGCACCTCCGCAACCTGCCAGTTCACGAATCGATGAAGGAAATTTCCGAGCTTATCTACGAAACGTGCAAAACGTACCTGATTACGCAGGGCAGGTTTCTGTTGATTCTCGAAATCTTCATCGGCGCGATTATGGTTTTCTATTTCGGATTTCTGCAGGGTTTAGCCAGCGAGCGCGTGCTGATTATTCTGGCTTTTAGCCTGATCGGAATTGCCGGCAGCTACGGCGTGGCCTGGTTCGGCATTCGCGTGAATACATTCGCGAACTCGCGCACTGCTTTCGCGTCCTTGAGAGGTAAGCCCTTCCCGTGTTACGCAATTCCGCTCCAAGCGGGCATGAGCATCGGCATGCTCCTGATCAGCGTCGAGCTGTTCATCATGTTGTGCATCCTGCTGTTCATTCCCGGCGATTACGCGGGACCGTGCTTCATAGGCTTCGCCATCGGCGAATCGCTGGGCGCGGCGGCGTTGCGTGTAGCCGGCGGCATCTTCACCAAGATCGCCGATATCGGCGCGGATCTGATGAAGATCGTGTTCAAGATCAAGGAAGACGACGCGCGCAACCCCGGCGTGATCGCCGATTGCACCGGCGACAACGCGGGCGATTCCGTCGGCCCATCCGCGGACGGTTTCGAAACCTACGGCGTCACCGGCGTCGCACTGATCACGTTTATTCTCCTGGCAGTGAACAGCGACATCACCAAAGTGCAGTTGCTGGTCTGGATTTTCGCGATGCGCGTGATGATGATCGTCTCCAGCGGCTTGTCTTATTTCATCAACGAGGCTATAGCCAAAGCCCGGTACGCGAACGCGGATCACATGAATTACGAAGCGCCACTGACTTCTCTGGTGTGGCTTACCAGCATCATTTCGATCGCCGCCACCTTTGGCCTGAGCTACCTGATGATCCCGAGCCTGGATAACGATACGTCTATGTGGTGGAAGCTTTCCATGATCATTACTTGCGGAACGCTCGCCGGCGCGATCATTCCCGAGTTGGTGAAAGTATTCACTTCCATGCATTCCGCGCACGTTGCGGAGGTGGTGACTTCTTCAGAAGAAGGCGGCGCGTCATTGAACATTCTCTCCGGCTTTGTGGCGGGTAACTTCAGCGCGTATTGGCTGGGCTTGTCGATGCTGACGCTTATGACGATTGGCTACTGGGTGAGCACTATGGGCATGGGGGAGTTGATGAAAGCGCCGGCCGTGTTCGCCTTTGGACTGGTGGCGTTCGGATTCCTGGGAATGGGCCCTGTCACCATCGCCGTCGATTCCTATGGTCCCGTGACCGACAACGCGCAGAGCGTATATGAGCTGAGCACCATCGAACAAATCCCCGGCGTCGAGAGCGACATCAAAAAGAGGTTTGGATTCAACGTCGATTTCGAAAAGGCTAAGCACAACCTGGAAGAAAACGACGGCGCCGGAAATACCTTCAAGGCCACCGCCAAGCCGGTGTTAATCGGCACGGCCGTGGTGGGCGCCACGACGATGATCTTCTCCATCATCGTCGCCCTCACCAATGGACTGACTACAAATTTGCAAAATCTCTCGCTGTTGCATCCCCCATTCCTCCTCGGCTTGATCACCGGCGGCGCGATGATCTACTGGTTCACCGGCGCTTCCACGCAGGCCGTCACCACCGGAGCCTATCGCGCGGTGGAATTCATCAAGGCCAATATCCATCTGGAGGGCGCCACGAAAGCCTCTGTCACCGACTCGAAGAAGGTCGTGGAAATTTGCACCCAATATGCTCAGCGCGGCATGTTCAACATCTTCTTGACCGTGTTCTTCGCGACGCTGGCATTCGCGTTCTTCGAGCCCTACTACTTCATCGGCTACCTGATTTCAATCGCGCTGTTCGGTCTCTACCAGGCCATCTTCATGGCCAACGCCGGCGGCGCTTGGGACAACGCCAAGAAAATCGTGGAAGTGGATATGAAGGCCAAAGGCACTCCGCTGCACGACGCCACCGTCGTTGGCGACACCGTCGGCGATCCGTTCAAGGATACTTCGTCGGTGGCGCTGAATCCGATCATCAAGTTCACGACTCTGTTCGGCCTGCTCGCGGTTTCTTTGGCCGTCTCGCTTACGGGAAGACAGGGTCCGGGCTTGTCGACCGGCTTAGCGGTTGTGTTCCTGGCGATCTCTTTGTTCTTTGTTTGGCGCTCGTTCTACGGAATGCGGATCGCCACAGTGAAGAAAAAGGCCTAAAGAGGGCAGCCGGGGTTGCCGGCTGCCGCTACTTCGTTACCGCACGGCGGGCTGTGCTGTCTTTGAGCCCGAATTGGAATTTCCAAAAACCAGTGTGGTCTTTGTCCCGCCGACTTGGATTTGCTCCATGCGGTATTTGCCGTCGGCCGTGTCATAGCGTACGGAAGTCCTGGGAAATTTCGCGGAGCCGTCTTCCACTTTAACGCTGGTTTCTACTGTTTGCCCCTCGCCTTTGATGGTCGCCTTGGCGCCTTCCACCTGCACCTTGTAATCGCCGGGCTTTAGTTGCGTCCCGCCAACTTCCGCTGGCTGTGAGAGCCGAATGCTATAGCTAGAGCCGCCATATGCCGCAAGCCCCAGCGCAAAAAACACACCTATCTCTTTTACGATCTTCATGGTCGTTATGCCTCCTGAATTTCTACAGATGAACGAACCGCTGTCCAGGATGCAGCCTTCCGGGCAGCGCATCCCGGCAAGCGGTTCGCCTTTTCCCCATGTGTATTAATACTCGCGAGAGTAAATTTTGTTCCTTAGGGCGTGCTAGAATTTTGTAAATTTTTTCGCGTTATCTCGCGGGCTTGTTCGCAAATCGCGGTGTCGTCTCCCAAGCCGTGGAGCCAGCGGATCTCCTTGTCGCGGCGGAACCAGGTCCACTGACGTTTGGCGTATTGGCGGGTCTCCAATTGCGTGAAGGCGATGGCCTCTACCAGGGTCCTTTCTCCGCGAATGTAGCGGAGGGCTTGCTTATAGCCCAGCGCTTCGAACGGCTTTTCCCGTCCGCTCGCGCCGCGAGACAGCAGTCCTCGAACTTCTTCCACTAAACCGCCCGTGAACATGGCCTGGACGCGCTCATCCAGTCGCGCATACAGCGAGGCGCGATCCGGATCTAGCCCGATCTTGAGAACGCTGTAGCCTTGGAGGGGCTGCGCCGATTCGGCGCCGGGAAGCGAGCGCCGCGTGAGAATGCGAACCTCCAGCGCGCGGATCAGCTTCTGCGTATCGTTCGCGTGGATGCGGCGCGCGGCATTCGGCTCTAGCCGCGTCAGCAGCTTGTGGAGCGAACCGGGGCGCTTCCGCTCGCGTTGTACGAGCTTCGCCCGCAGCGCGTCATCGCGCATGGGTAGCTCCGGCAGCCCTTCCAATAGGGCGCGCAGATAAAATCCGGAGCCGCCCACAAGCAGGGGCAGCCGACCTCGCGCGGAGATTTCCTCCAACGCGGCACGCGCGGTGCGCGCGTATTCGCCGGCGGAAAATTCCTGCGCCGGATTCAACACGTCCAGCAGGTGATGGGGAATGCCGCGGCGCTCCGGCGGTGGGGTCTTCGCGGAGCCGATATCGAAACCGCGGTAAAGCTGCAAGGAATCGCAATTCACAATTTCGCCTTGAAATGTTTCTGCAAGGTCCAGGGCGAGAGCACTCTTGCCGGCGCCGGTGGGCCCCACGATGGCGATCAGGCGGCGATCCACAATCCGCCAGATTAGCGCGCCGACGCACCGAACTTCGGCAGAACCGCTCCCTGGCGGTCGCGGCTCAGCATGGGCGCTTGAGTCCACGCCAGTTGCAGAGCCGGACCGTCAGGGAGCGGTTAACCGACGAACTCAGGCTCACCCTCTTACTGCGAAAGATAACCGCTTGCCGCTTCTCTCGCGACCGCCGTGATGGTTACTTCATGCCGCTTGCCGGCATTGTAAAACACCAGGGGATCGTGCACGTTCTGATCGCGCAGCCAGACGGTGCGCCGGTCGGGCATGAGCCACATCCACCCATTCACGCGCCCGTCCCCTGTGTCGGTAATGCCCAACGAAATCCCCGGGGCCAGCACTCGGCTGTGATGGACG
>DASQJB010000092.1:0-2747 GCA_035631295.1 Bryobacteraceae bacterium
CAGCCAGAGCCAGCAGCAAGCTTTCGGTCAGCAGTTGCCACATGATCCGCCGGCGCCCGGCGCCGATTGCCGCGCGAATCGCAATCTCCCGCTGACGGGAGGTGGCGCGCGCCAGCAGCAGATTGGCGACGTTAGCGCATGCGATCAACAGCACCAGGCCTACCGCTCCCATCAGGATCAGCAGTGCAGGACGGACATCTCCAGTTACTTGGCGCTGCATGAAGGCGACCTGCATCTCCTGAGATGTGTCGATCTGCGACGGGTAAGCTTGGAGGTACCGTTTACCTATGACTGCCACCCACGAATTGGCTTGCTCTAGCGTGATGTTGCGCGGCAGCCGGCCGGCAACCGTCAAGATGCTCGCCAGATTGGTGCTATTTTCATCAGGCTGCAACGGCGTCCAGACATCGGCGGCGGGATATGGCTTGAAGTTTGGCGAGAGGACCCCAACGATTAAATAGGGCGCGCCTCCGAGCGTAATGGACTCGCCCAGAATCGAGGAATGGCCGCCAAACCGCCGCTGCCACAGGCCGTAACTTATAACCAGCGCAGGAGGGCCGCCTGGGCTGTCTTCGGCTGCCGTGAAAGTTCGTCCCAACATCGGGCGCGCGCCGAAGAGCTTGAAATAATCCCGCGACGCGGCGATTACACTAACCGGCTCCGGCTGATCGCCGCCGCTCAGATTCATGCTGGAGCCAGCGTGATATGCAGCTAAATCTTCAAAGCCAGGGTTGTTTTTCGCCAAAAAGGCAAACCTAGGCATGTTTGTGGCGTGATCACTTCCCGGGCGGCCAATGTTCACGATGCGATCTGAATCCGGATAGGGAAGACGGTCGAACAGAACGGTTTTAATGACCGTAAAAACAGCCGTATTCGCGCCGATTCCGAACGCGAGCGCGGCCAAAACAGTCATAGTGAATCCGGGAGCCTTGCACAGACAACGAACGGTGTATCGAACATCCGCCACAAGGGCGTCCCACCACCTCCAACGAGCTGCTTCATAGAAGCGCTCCATAATAAGAGTGGTGTTGCCTAAGGCACGCCTCGCGGCGCTGAGAGCCTGCTCTCCGCTCAATCCCTGCTCTTCTTTAAGATGGTTCGCTTCCAACGCGAGATGTGCTTCAATTTCGGCCTTAAAGTCACTCTGCTTGCGCCGCCGGAACATACATCCCGAGCATAAGGCAGTTCGGGTAAGATGTCAACCCAAGACGGATGATTACGCTACTAAATCGTGCAGGACGTTGCCGGCAACGTCGGTGAGACGGAAATCGCGGCCGCTGTAACGATAGGTAAGTTTCTTGTGGTCGATTCCCAGCAGATACAGAATCGTCGCGTGAACATCGTGAACATGAGCGGGTTTTTCGACGGCTTTGAAGCCGAACTCGTCAGTAGCGCCGTAAATCATCCCGCCCTTGACCGCGCCGCCGGCGAGCCACATCGTGAACCCGAAGGGATTATGATCGCGGCCCTTCTTAGCTCCGCCCCCGCCGCCGACTTCGCGCACGGGAGTACGCCCAAACTCGGAGCCACACACCACCAGCGTATCCTTCCACAAGCCGCGCGACTTCAAATCCTTGATCACCGCGGCGAAGGCCTGGTCTGAGTTTTTCGCGTTGACCTTGTGGGCGAGAATATCATTGTGCGCGTCCCAGGGGTCGCCCTTGGAGTAATAGACCTGCACCATGCGTACGCCTTTTTCCGCCAGCCGCACGGCGGTGAGCGCGCCGCGAGCCACCGGGCCGGGGCCATAGAGATCCAGCGTGGCCTGCGACTCTTTACGGACATCGAACACTTCCGGCGCTTCGGTTTGCATCCGGTAGGCCGTCTCCATGGATTTGATGACTGCTTCTACTTGAGCGTCGCTTCCCGTTTCCTCCATCCGCAGACCCTCGATCTTTTGGAGCAGGTCCAATTCGCGGCGCTGCTCGGTGAGCGTGAATTTCGGATTATTGACGTAATTGACTAGTTTTTTCGGATCGAAACCTTTCTCAACGACGACCTTTTTCGGTTTGTCCTTGCCGTCCTTGTCTTTTTCCATGGCTTCGGCCGGAGGCTCGGCGTTGTCCATGCCGTCGCCCTGAGCGTTCTGCACTTTATTCGAGATATACGTGCCCTGATAAATGGCGGGCAAGAATCCGTTGCTCCACAGCGGAGGGCCGACGGTGGTGGGGATGTCCGGACAGAGAACGACGTAGCCGGGAAGGTTTTGATTGTCGGTTCCCAATCCGTAGGTGATCCAGGCTCCCATGGATGGCCGGCCGGCCTGGTTGGCGCCGGTATTCATCATCAGACAAGACGGCTCATGATTGGGAATTTCGGTATAAACCGACCGGATCCAGCAGATATCGTCGGCCACCTCGCCCAGGTGCGGCCAAAGCTCGCTGACGTCCATTCCGCATTGGCCGTACTTTTTGAACTTGAAGGGGGACTTCATCAGCTCGCCCGTGCGCCGCTCGGTTTTGATGTCGCCGCCGGGAAGCGGCTGGCCATCGTATTTTTCAAGCGCGGGTTTCGGATCGAAACTGTCGATGGTGGAGCAGCCTCCATTCATGAAGAGAAAGATGACGCGCTTGACGCGCTGCGGATAATCGAGCTTGCCGGTCATGACACCGCCGTCGGCGGTCGAGACGCCCGCGCGCAGCAATGTCTGGTTCAACATCCCGGCGAAGGCCATCATCCCGAAGCCGTTGCCGACGCGGCGCAAGGCCTCACGCCGCGTTAACGGATTGCCACACTTATGTTCGAAC
>DASQJB010000093.1:0-8065 GCA_035631295.1 Bryobacteraceae bacterium
CGATGCTCCGCTTCACCGCCGGCAGGTCTTGTTTGTAATCGGTGTTGATCAGAATGTTCCCCTGCGGCGTGTTGATCAGATAGACGGCCAAATCCGCCGTTCCCACCCAATACAGATTGCCCGCGATTTTAAACGCGGGAAGTTCGCGATGCATGTTGGAATTGCCTTGCGCGAGCAACGCGGCTGCGCTTGCCAATAAAAGCAGTAAATTCCGCCGCATGAGACCTCCTAAATCAAATGCATAATAACACCTCATTGCCATCCGCGTTCATCCGTGGCCAATTCCGAACCTGCCGCGATTATCATCCAAAGTGATATCCACTATCACGGAGCCGACCCTTGCATTCAGCATTCAGCAGAGATAGTCTACCGCCACAGGGGTTGAGATCATGCAAACTACTTACTTTTTCCGCGCCCGCGCTGCGGGCATGTTGCTGATGCTGGGCTTTGTTGCATCGGGGACGCTGTATGCCCAAGGCTCGACAGCGTCGGTGTTAGGGACTGTAACGGATTCCTCCGGTGCTGTCATTCCAAATGCTTCCGTTCAGGTAAAGAATGTCGGGACAGGCCAGACGCAGCAAGCGTCCGCGGATGCGCAGGGCCGCTACACCGTCGCGGATCTTCCCATTGGAAACTACGAAGCGCAGGCTTCGGCGCAGGGTTTTCAAACAGTTGTCCGGCGCGGAATCACGCTGACCGTTGGAGCGCAATCCGTAGTGGATTTTTCGCTCGCGGTGGGGCAAGCGCAGCAAACCGTGACGGTGGAAGCGACCGTCTCGCAAGTCGACACCGTGTCCACGGCGGTCGCCTCCTACGTCGAGCAAAAACAGATCAACGACCTCCCGCTCAATGGTAGAAACTTCACCGATCTGGTCGCGCTGGCGCCGGGAGTCTCCACGGGATCCCAAATCGGCAACGGTGGAGCGAATCTCCTTTACGGCGTTGAGAACAACTTCAGCGTTTCGGGCGCGCGCTCCGAAGGCCAGGCGTATCTCCTGGACAACACCGATGTCCAAGGGTTTTGGAACCACGGCTCCGGATCGGGGGTGATGGGCACCACGCTCGGCATCGAAGCCATCGCCGAATTTTCTCTGCTGACCAACACCTATAGCGCGCAATTCGGTGGCAACGGGGCAGTGGTCAACTCGGCGAGCAAATCCGGCACCAACACTTTACACGGGTCGGCGTACGAGTTTTTGCGCAACAGCGCCCTGGACGCGCGCAACTTTTTCGACGGCTCGAAAGTGCCTCCATTCCGGCAGAATCAATTTGGCGGCAGCCTCGGCGGGCCGATCAAAAAGGACAAGTTGTTCTTCTTCGTCAACGACGAGGAGTTACGAAGGGCCTTGGGTCAGACTTTTGTCGCTTTTGTCCCCGACGCCAATGCACACAATGGAATCGTGAATGGAGTGAACGTGCCGATCAACCCCAGGATCGCGCCCATTCTCGCTTTGTATCCGATTCCCGCCACGTCTGTGAACGGAGTCGGCCAGATTCCGGAAGTGGACACGCAAACCGGCAATGAAAACTACCTTTTGGCGCGCGTCGATTACACGCTGTCAAGCAAAGATTCGTTGTTTGTGCGCTATGTGCGTGACTACGGCGACATCGTCAATCCATTTCTCGGCTCGCCGCTGCCGCCGCGATGGCCGGAAGTAGGCCAGACCCGCAACCAATTCGTGACCATTGAGGAGCGCCGTGTGATATCACCCACCCTGGTGAACCTGCTGCGCTTCAGCTTCACTCGGACGCGCGAAACGGATGTGCAAGCCAAACCGGATCAAACCCCCGCGCTGGATTTCTTCCCCGAGCGCGGGCAGAACGGCGGCGTGAACATCACCGGCTTATCGTCGATCGGGACGAGCATCTTCGCCCCGCTTCTGGAAGTTCAAAACAAATTCCCTCTAGCGGACGACGTGTTCTGGACCCACGGGGCGCACAGCCTCCGGTTCGGCGCCTTGTTCAGCCGCGTCCAGAGCAACTTCCAGCAGCAAGGATGGTGGGGAGGCTTCTACACTTTTCCCAGCCTGACCGCCTTCCTGCAGGGCACGCCCAGCCTTTTCCAGGGGCCGGAACCAGGGCTTACCGACTCCTATCGCGATTTCCGCGAAGTCGAAGTGGACGGATATATCCATGATGAGTGGAAGGCGCTCCCCACGTTGACGGTGAACATCGGACTCCGTTACGAATTTGTAACTAATCCCACGACCAACGTGCACCCGCTCAACGCTATCGTCAACCCGCCGTTTGGAACCTACCAGCGCGTGCCCAACGTTTTTGCATCCAATCCGTCTCTCCATAACTTCGATCCCAGGATCGGACTCGCCTACGATCCTTTCGGCGATCACAAGACGGCGATTCGCGCGGGCTTCGGAATCTTCTACGATCCCATTCGCGCGCGTAGTTACGCGTCGGGCTATTATTTCAATCCGCCTTACGCGCTCGCGTTCGTCCCCAATCCCGCGTTCCCCGATCCCTTCCCGGGCGCTCTGCCGCCGCCGGCACAACTCGTGGGAGTGGACTATAACACCGTGAACACCCCGCGCATGTATCAGTGGAATTTCAATGTTCAGCGCCAACTCTTTGAGTCCACCACTTTGACGGTTGGCTATGTCGGCTCGCGAGGCTTGCATTTGTATGCTGCCCGCGACATTAATCCCGTGTTGCCTACCGTAGTTAATGGCGTGCAAGTCTTTGGCGTCCCCCGCGGGGCAACGCCCGGCATGGTTGGCAATCCGCGCCTCAATCCGGCCGCCGCGGCGTTGAGCAGCGAGGCTCCCGTAGGCGACTCGAGTTACAACTCCTTGCAAGTAGGCTTGAACCGGCGCTTTTCGCACGGGGTGCAAGGGCAGCTTTCCTACACCTGGTCGAAGTGCATGGACGACGCCTCGGGCACGTACGGCCTAGAAGGAGGTATTCCCTGGTCCGATCCGCTGAACGGCTCCTTCGACCGCGGACGGTGTTTGTTCGACCGGCCCCAGGTCTTCCGGCTGAGCGGAGTTTACACGTTGCCGTTCACCAAGAACATTCTGGTCAAGGGATGGCAGATGAGTGGAAATTTGCTCGCGCAGAGTGGCCCTCCGTGGAACGTAATCCTCGGGACCGGATTTGACCAGAGCGGAAGCGCAGTGGCCAACCAGCGGCCCAACCTGATATTGCCAGCGGACCAGGTCATCACAGGTAACGTGAATCAGTGGGTCAACCCGGCCGGGTTCTCGCTGCCGGCGCCGGGCACGCTCGGCAATCTGCAAAGAGACTTTCTATGGGGACCCGGCATCGTAAACTTCGACTACTCGGTGGTCAAAGATACGCCGATCAAAGAACAAGTCCACCTGCAGTTCCGTGCCGAGTTCTTCAACCTGTTCAACCACCCCAACTTCGGCTTGCCCAACGCAAACGCATTCGTGCAGACCGCCAACGGCGGCGGAAATCCCAATCCGACCTTCGGGAAAATCACGACGACCACTACGTCGTCCCGGCAAATTCAGTTTGCGCTAAAGCTCATGTTCTGAATCAATTCAGAGCGAAAACGTAAAGCTTAAAGCTAAATCGCTGTAAACGTCCCGGCCTCGCCGCTCGTCTCAGAGTAGCGATGAGGTACAGCCGCCGGGACGTTTTCCGCGTGGCCGCCGCCCTGGCCCCGGCAAGCCGTCTGTTTGCCTGGCAGGAGCCGGAAGCCAAATTCTACACCGACGTCAACGTGGTGAATGTCTTCGCCACGGTTCACGACAGGCAGGGCAAGGTCGTCAAGAACCTGTTAAAAGACGACTTCACCGTCGACGAAGACGGGCGGCCGCAAAGTATCAAATATTTCTCGCAGCAATCCGATCTGCCGCTGACGCTCGGACTTCTCATCGACACCAGCGGCAGCCAGAGACGCGTGCTGGACGAAGAGCGCCGCGCCAGCTACGCCTTCTTCGATCAGGTCCTGCGCGAAGATCGCGACAAGGCTTTCGTCATCCACTTCGATACGCAAGTGGAGCTATTGCAAGACCTGACCTCATCGCGGAAGGACCTGCAAAGGGCGCTTGACGAACTGGATTCCTCCGGTCCGCAACTAAATCGCCGCAATCAAGGCGGCGGCAATCCGGGCGGCGGTGGCGGTTATCCACGGGGTGGCGGTGGATATCCGGGAGGCGGCGGCCGGGGCCAGCGCGGCGGAGGCACTTTACTCTACGACGCGGTTCTCTTGGCTTCCAACGAAATCATGCGAAAGGAGCAGGGTCGCAAGGCCGTCATCCTGCTCAGCGATGGTGTGGACAACGGTAGCAAAACATCGCTCGAAGGCGGCATCGAATCCGCCCAGCGCGCGGACACTCTGTTCTACTCCATCCGCTTTTACGACGCCACCGCCTACCGCAACCAGAATCCCTACGGCGGAGGCCCGTTCGGCGGCGGACGCGGACGCCGCGGTGGCGGCTATCCTGGCGGCGGCTACCCCTCCGCCAACCGACCCGACGGCAAAAAGGTCCTCGAGCGCATCTCCGAAGAAACCGGCGGCGCCTACAACGAAGTCTCCGACAAAGACCCGCTCAACAAAATCTACGGCCGCATAGAAGACGAATTGCGCAGCCAATACAGCCTCGGCTACACCTCGGACCGCCCCGGCTCTGGCTTTCGCACCATCAAAGTCGGTGTGAAGCTCAAGAACCTCACCGTCCAAGCCCGCCAAGGCTACTACGCCCGGGGAACCTGAACCCCTGCCCAAGCGCGGGCAGCCAAAGATTCTCCCAGAGCACGCAGCAGATCGCAAAGAGTTCTTTGCGTGCTTAGCGCCTTTGCGAGAGATTTGTTTCGCCGCGTTCTACTTCTCCGCCTTCGGCCACCGCGCCTGCCACTTCGTCCGCAACCCAGGCCGGTCCACCTCTGCCCCGCGCAGATAAACCTTGTCGATCTTCCGCGAATTCCTGATATCGTCAAGCGGATTTGCGTTCAACACGATGAAGTCGGCGTTCCTTCCCGCAGCCACAAGCCCCGTATTGAAATGTCCCGCATTGGCCGAATCCCGAGTCGCCGCGACGATCGCCTCCATTGGCTTCAAACCCATCCATACCCAGTTCTCCATCTCCAATTGCCCCATCCACCCGATGAAGAACCGCGTCTGCCCGGTGTCGCTTCCCAAAACGATCTTCATGCCCGCATCGCGCAGCCGTAGCGCATTGGTAGTGCCCATCTGTCTCAGACTCGCCCGCGCCTTGGCCACTGCCTCCGGCGTTAGTCCCGCCAGATAGCCGCCCCAGTGCGCCTGAATCTGCTGCGGCGAAATCGTCTCGCGCAGCAGCGGATCGTCCCAATCCTCGCGGCTTGATCCGGTCCAGCCCGCGCCCGGATTGAACCACATGTTTGGGCGGTCGTTCTTCGCGATGCGCTCTTTGATAATCCCGAGCAGCTCGTCATCGGGAACTTCGCCCATGCGAACCGGAAGATGGAGCCAGCCCTCCACGCCCGCGCGCATCAGCAGCTTCGCGTCCGCCAGCTTCACGTTATGCGCGCCAACAGGAATGTTCAGCCGGTGCGCCTCCTCGATAATCGCCAGATACAGCTCAGGCGTCAGCTTCTTCTTCGTCCCTCCGCGATCGTCCACCCAAATCTTAATGAACTCGGGTTTCATCCGAGCGTTGTCCCGCACTGCCTCGCGAGCCTCTTCCACGGTCGTCACCGGATAAGGCACATCGGCGCGGGAGGGATGGCCTTGTGCTCCCGAATCCGGCCACGCGATGCCGGGGCCTGCGGTGCGGAACAACGCCGCGCCGGGAACGATCTCATCTCGAACCCGCAGCGGCGCATCGCTCCACTTCGTCCGCCCGCCGTGCAAATCCGAACGATCCACCAGATCGCCGATGCCGATCGTCGCGGTGAAACCGTAATACGCCAGCCGCTGCAAATGGTCGATCAGGTTCTCGCGTGTGTAGTACTCCTTGGCCATCGTGCCGTCCCAATCGTGCTGGAAACCGAAATGGCCATGCAGATCGACCTTAGCGGGCATGACAGTTTTGGCCGACAGATCGATGCGCACTGCCCCCGCGGGAACGCGCAACTGGCCGCGCCGCCCCACCTGCGTGAAATGGTCCCCTTCGATGACAAACGCGGAATTCTCGATGACGCTTCCGTCGCCCGTAATCAGCCGCGCGCCCTCAAACACCGCAACGCGGCTCTGGCCGCACAAAGCGGTCGCTAAAACGCCTGACAAAATCCATACGCGCATAACAACGGTATTATCGTGGAGCAGGCTCTAGCCTGCAAGGGCGGCTTCAGCCGCCGCTCGCGCCTGCATGCAGCCCCCACCAGGTGTAAGCTAGAGTACTTAAACGAAGCGAAATGAAACCCCTCATTCTCCTCGCGGCCCTGTCCGCCGGCGTCTCCTTACACGCCCAGGTCAACTTGTCAGGAGTCTGGTCCGCCAAGCTCCACGAAGACTGGCCCGACCGCCTCTTTGGCCCCGAGCTCGGCGATTATGGCGGCCTCCCCATCAACGACGCCGACCGTCTTCGCGCCACAAGCTGGAACGCGTCGCTCATCACCCTGCCTGAATATCAGTGCCGCGTTCACCCCTCCGATTACGCCTTCAGCTTCGCCGACATCCGCATCTGGGAGGAACGCGATCGCGACAGCCAGGACCTGATTGCCATTCACATCCACCACTTCGCCTGGGCCACCGAGCGCACCATCTGGATGGATGGCCGCCCCCATCCTCCCGACTACGCCCTGCATACCGCCATGGGCTTTTCCACCGGCAAGTGGGACGGCGACATTCTCACTGTCACCACCACTCATCTGAAAGAAGGCTGGGCTAGGCGCAACGGCGTCGCCCGCAGCGACCGCGCCACGGTCACCGAGCACTTCATCCGTCACGACGACGGTCTAACGTGGGTCGTCGTGGTCAATGATCCGGCCTATTTCAGCGAGCCTCTGTTCCGCAGCCACGATTACGTCTTCAACATGACCGGCCAGATCGCGCCTTATCCGTGCGAGAGCGTCACAGAAATCATTCGCCCGAAAGGCCAGATTCCTCACCACTTGCCGGGAACAAACCCGCACTTGCAGGAATATCAGGCGAATCATGGAATTCCAGCCGAGGCCGCCATGGGCGGCGCCGAAACCATGTATCCCGAATACAAGCAGAAGGTCGCGAAGATGCCGAAGCCGCCCGCCAAGCAGGAGGCCGCAAAATGAAGACCGCTCTGCTTGCCGCAGTTCTCGGTTCCGCGGCGCTGGCCCAGCAGCCCAATCTCAATAATGCCGAATTCCACGTCCTCCCCGTGCAGGGCAACGTTTATATGCTCGCCGGCGCGGGAGCCAATATCACCGTCCAGGCAGGCCCGGACGGCGTTCTCGTCGTGGACACCGCAACCGCGCCCCTAGCCCCCAAAATCCTCACCGCCATCAAAACCGTTTCTAACAGGCCGTTGCGCTACATCGTCAATACAAGCTTCGATCCCGATCACACCGGCGGCAACGAACCTCTGCGCAAAGCCGGCAACACCATCGCCGGCGGCAATGTTGCCGGGGACCTGGGCGCCGGCGCCTCTGAAGGCGCTCAAATCATCGCCCATGACAACGTCATGAAGCGCATGAGCGCGCCCACCGGCAAGCAAGCTCCCACGCCGTCGGGCGCCTGGCCTACCGACACCTTTATCGAAGACGAAAAGAAGCTCTGGTTCGACGGCGAAGGCATCCAGATCATCCACCTGCCCAACGCGCATACCGACACCGACAGCGTCGTCTTCTTCCGCCGCTCCGACGTCATTGCCACCGGCGATCTCTTCACCACCACGGACTACCCCGTCATTGACGTCGCGGCTGGCGGAACAATCAACGGCTTCATTGACGGCCTGAACAAAATTCTGGATCTGGTCATCACCGTCTATGGCCAGGAAGGCGGCACCATGCTCGTTCCCGGTCATGGCCGCTTATGTGACGCCGGAGACCTGATCAATTACCGCGAAATGGCCACCATCATCCGGGACCGTGTCCAGGATCTGGTCAAGAAAGACATGACGCTGGAGCAGGTGAAAGCCGCCAAGCCCACCCGGGACTACGACCCGCTCTACGGCTCGAACCCCCG
>DASQJB010000094.1:0-14108 GCA_035631295.1 Bryobacteraceae bacterium
CGCACCTTCTGATACTTCTTCTGAAACCTGTCTACGCGTCCTTCGGTATCGATCAGCTTCTGGCGCCCCGTGAAGAACGGGTGGCAGTTGGAGCAGATTTCCACGCGGATGTCGCCCTTATGAGCGGAGCGCGTGCGGAAAATATGGCCGCAGGCGCAGATGACGTTGACCTCTTCGTAGGCGGGATGGATGCCTGATTTCATGGAGATTCCCCTAAAAGTTTAGCACGCACCGCAAGGAAAAACCCCGCGGCGGACGTGCTCCACCGCGGGGCTTTCAATTGCATTTAACTGGGACGCTCAGTTCCGCATGAAGGGCCGGTCCACAGGAGCAACGGCCTCGTCACTGAACGAAACCTGAACGTTAGGAGCGGTCGAATTAAGAGTCGGCCACCTCACGCGTTGTAAGAGTCCCGTTGAAACTACAATTACTACCAGATGACATTCGACTGGACCACCTCCTTTCTCAGTGATGCCTTCATGATAAAGGCAAGCCCGTGTGGGAGTCAAGTCAATTCGCTTTCTTGCCGACGACCAGCGGCTTCTTGCCGCCTTTGTCTTCCGTGTAGTGCTCCAGGTCCGTATTGCCTTCGATGCATCCGAATTCCATCTGCTCGTAGGGATGGCCGTCGGACATCGTAGCTGTGCGGTTGCGGTTGATGTTCCAGCGGGCGGTCCAGGGCTGCGTGTAGATCTCGGGATCGGTGATGGTGGCTTCGTAGACGATAGTGTTCGCGTCCTGGGGGATGAATTTTTCGGTCACCTTGAGCGCCTCGGTTTTGAAATTGCCGGAGGTGTCGAACCAGGTTTTGGTGTTCTGGTTGGTGGTGTCGACCACGAGTGTGTCGCCATCCCAGTGGCCAACGGGATCGCCCTGGAACAGGCGGATTTTTGAGTCGATGTGCGGCCGGCTGTCGGTGGGAATGATGCGCACGGTGTGCATGAACTCGGAGAGTTGTACGAAGTATGTGGGAGTCTGAATGATCTGCACGCCGAACTGATTGGATTCGCTGTGAGGAACGCCGGACTGATAACAGTGCAGCTCAGGCTCGTCGGCCATGTGAGTTTGAAGGATATCCTGCTGCTTGGCTCTGGCTTCGGGCTTGTAGGGGACTTTGCCGTCCGCGGGATCGATGATGCGAGTGCCGCCGCCGCCACCAAAACCCGTGGCGGGGTTAGGAGCTTTTGCGGCGTCGCCGCCGCCCGGAGCACCTTTGGCCGCTCCTGCTCCCCGACCGCCGCGCCCCTGCGCGGGCTCGATGTCCGTGATGGCGGGAGGGGTCCAAAAACCCTGCATGTCGGGATGGCCGTCTGGCAGTTTAGGCATGGGACCGGCCGGCTCTGCGGGGGCGCCTTTACCGCGGCCGAACCCGCCCTTTCCTTTTCCTCCGCCTTTGCCATCCTGCGGCGGAGCGCCATCCTGGCCGGGAACAGGGCTTACCAGCGCCACGGTTGTTCCCACGACCAGAGCGAATCCTAACAGTGCATTCTTCATGTGAGATCTCCTAGGAGGGCCGGCTACTGACCGATCGCCAAATCCTGACATTCGTATTCCATCAGCCGCGCCGTTGGCCCCATTTTCTGGGTCATGGGGACGCTGATCTTCCAATCTTTGGTGAACGTCATGGGATCGTGCACCGTGGCTTCGTAGAGCAGCGCGTTGGCGCCGGTGCGCGTGAAGCGCTCTTTGACCTGAAGCTGATTACTGTGATGATTTCCGGCTTTATCGAGCAAGGTCTTGTCGTTGAAATTGATCACGTCGGTGACCAGCGCGTCGCCCTCCCAATGGCCGCGCGAATCGCCCATCCAGGTGTCCGGGAAGTCGATGTGGGGCGAGCCGTCCAGATAGATCATGCGATAGACGTGCGCATATTCGGAAACCACGGCGATGTACTTGGCGTTCTGGAAGATCTGGAACGGATAGCCCATGTACATCAGCCTCGGCGTGCCGGGCATGTAGCAGCGATTGACTAAATCCGCGGCCTTCGCGTTTTTGGCATTTTGATCGCGCTTGGCGGCGCCGCCGCCCACGTAGGGAATCTTGCCATTGGAGGGATCCTTGATGAAGCCCCCCTTCTCGAGGTTGTCGACGGCCTTGGCGGGCTGCCAGATCCCTTGCAGATCGGGCTGGTCGTTCCAGGTTCGGGCGGCCGTAAACGCTTGCCCCTTCGCTTGGCCAAAAGCCGCGGGGGAAGTAAAAGAGATAACTGCGGCGACAATTGAAGACGCTAACCAACGATTCGTCATTTTCCGTTTGAACTCCATCAGGCTTGACAAGGCTCTCGCCGTACCGCTCCCTGGCGGCCGCGGCTCCCTAGCGGGTGGATTACTGCTTGCCGCCGCCACGTCCGGGCTGAGGCTCAGGGCCCGAATTCAGGGTGATGTGCCGGCCGTCGGCGAAATCCACGCTCGATGCCCACATGAGATTGGTTCCGTCCTTCGCCAAAAAGCCGTGAATCGTGAGCTCCTCACCGCCCTTAATCATGTTCTGCCGCCAGCCGGCGCGGTACAGCAGGTTGGGCGGAGGGGTCTCGGCGCCCCACATTTCGGTCTTGCCGTCCGGGGTGGTCACTTCGAAGGTTAGGTGGGAGTGGGGATTCACCCAGTCCATTTTGACCGCTTTTCCGTGCATATCGATGGGCTTGGAACTGTCGTACTCGGCCGCGAAGGAATGGTGCGCCAACAGAGGCGCAGTGGCTACCAACAGCGCGGCGCAGCCGGCTGACAGAGCGAGCTTGATGTTCATGCGAAAACCTCCCAGGGTCTGCGAACTGTCCACTTAGTATAACGCGGCTAGACGGGCGGCAAGTTACTCTTCCTATTGATAAACTGTCCCGGAGAGGAGATCCCGATGAGACCCGTCATCGCCGCTGCTGCGCTGGCTATTTGCTACACGCCCATTTTCGCCGCGCTTCCCGTGGTTCCCGCCAAAGATCAGGCCGCGCTGCTCAAGAGTAACGATCCGAAGCTTGCAGCCAACAAGAAAATTGCCTACGATTTTTACCGCATCGTTCTGCAAGGCAGGAGGCTGGATCAGGCCGAAAAATACATGCGGGACGATTACATTCAGCACAATCCCAACGCCGATACCGGCCTCAAGGGCTTTAAGGCCTACTTCGAGCGCCTCGGCGCACCTCAGCCGATTCCCGACCTTGTAAAGGACCTGGTGGCGATTCAAGCCGAGGGCGATTATGTGACGCTGTCGCTGGCGCGGGAGTACACCGACTCCACCGGCCAAAAGTACACCAGCACCTGGTTCGACATGTTCCGCCTCCAGGACGGCAAGATCGCTGAGCATTGGGATCCCGCGACCAAGCCCGCCGCGCCGTCACGTTGATTTTGCAGGTCTCGACGAAGGCACAAAGTGGCGCAAACACTCGTGTCGGCGCCTCGTCGGCCGAAGAAGATATTTCTCCTTGGGACTATTGGACCATCGTTGATCCCTCGTCCGGCGCCCGTGAATGGTTGCGCCGGCCTTCGGGCGGCGGCGGTCCCGCTCCCTCCACTGCGTCCTGCACCACCTCCGTCAGGGCCTCTTTTACAGCCTCTTTGACGGCGTCCTTCACGGTCTCCTCCACCTCCCCCGCACTCAATTCAATCGGGACATGAGCTATTTTCTCGATCGCGGCTTCTAAAACCGGAGTCGCGGAAGGAAGCTCCTTGACCACAGCCTTGGCGACTTTCTTCGCGACTCTTTCAGCAGCGGTCGCTTCGTTGCTCTTCTTCTGCTCCTGGGCTTTTCCGGCGAGGTCCCAATCTTCCTGAAACGTTTGGACCAGCCGGTGCGCGATTCTCTGGTCACGAAAGATGACGCCTACTTCCCTGCGCGCGTCCAGCTCGATTTCCCGCAGGCTCTGGCTGCCGATGAAAGCATGACTGCGATCGCGAACGATGGTGCGCGCGTGCAAGCGCAACCGGTGCAGCTTTCGCGATGGAAGCGAATCGCGTTTGCGCGCCAGCCGGCCGATGATCTTCACTTCCACGCCTGCCATAGCCCTCTCCTCGAGAAGGCGAATCATGACCGGATCGCTAACGGTGGGATCGTAGATGAGCAGCTCTTTCTTAGCGCCCTTGAGAAAGGCCGATAACAGCTTGCGCGCGTTCGCCGGGCTGACCACCAGGCGAGGCTCTCCGGGTTCGTAAACCAGACGCTTGGCGTCGGCTTCGAACAGCTTTTCGGCTTCGTGCACCAGTCTTGGGTTGGTGGTGGCGATGCCGAAGCTGCGGCTGCGCTCGATGTCGAGATACGTGAGGTTGAATGCGAACACGTAGAGCTCGCGGCGGTCGATGATCATCATCTTGCCGTGATACCGGACCAAATCGCTGGAAGTTCGCGCGACGTTCACGCCCGCCGCGAGCAGCCGCATCTCCAGGTCTCTCAGCCCGTCTTCGCCCGAGCGATTAGCGTGAGCGACGAGCGCGTGAACGAAGACGCCGCGCTTGATGGCGTTCGCCAGCGCGCGTTCGATTTCGCTCCGGTCGAAGCGGAAGATCACGATCTCGATGCTGGATTTTGCGTTGTTGATTGCTTTGATGATTGATGTGGGTCCGTCCCCAGGCTGAAGCATCAGCTTCATGTCCTAGCCTCCCTTCGGGCGGCGCCCGGCGCCCTGCGTAATTCTTCATTGCAGCCTGGTATCCGTTGTGCACCCCTTTTGGCAAAAGCCGCTTCGCTTTAAAGGCGTGGGGGCGGGTATGAACATGAAGACACGACTCTTTTTCATTTGCGGGGCTGCCATCCTGTGCGGCTTTCCTGCGAAATCGCATGCGAAAAAAGGACATGAGCCGCGGGAGCCGGAAGTAGAAACTACCGGCGAAGGTCCGGCAGTGTTGTGGAGCGACCCCAACGATATCGCTTCGCGGGATCTGTTCTATGGGCCGGGAGGCGCGGCGCACCAGCCCCATGGACGCGTCACATTCGTGGAAGAAGACTTGGACGGCTCCAATCCCAAGTTCGTGGTGCGGGACGAGGACGGAGTGAAGTGGAAGGTCAAACTCGGCCTGGAGGCGCGGCCGGAAACCGCGGCATCGCGACTCGTGTGGGCCGCCGGATATTTCGCCAACGAAGACTACTTCGTTCCCGAACTCGAGGTGGATCGATTGCCGTCCCACTTGCACCGCGGGCGAAAATTTGTATCAGCCGGTGGGATCGTCCACAACGCCCGGTTGAAGCGCTATCTGAAGGGCGAGAAGAAGATCGGAAGCTGGGCATGGGACGACGAACCCTTCACTGAACCCAGGGAGTTGAACGGACTTCGGCTGTTGATGGCGTTGATCAACAACTGGGATTTGAAAGACTCGAACAACTCCATTTACCAGGAGCAGACGCCGGATGGCAAGCCCGAACGCGTCTACATGGTCAGCGATCTAGGCGCCAGCTTTGGAACGCCGAATCTCACTTGGCCGCTGAAAAGAACGCGAGGCAACCTCGGACGCTACGAGCATTCGAAGTTTCTGACTGCCATCCGGGACGATTCGGTGGACACTCGCACTCCGGCCCGGCCTTCGTGGTTCTTTTGGTTCGAGCATCCGGAGTATCGGCTGCGGCTGCGTCTGGTGCACCTTGGGCGTGATATTCCTCTCGCCGACGCACGCTGGCTGGGAGAGCTGCTATCCCGGCTTTCGCCCCCGCAAATTCGCGATGCATTCCGCGCGGCGGGCTATTCGCCGGAAGAAGTCGAGCGATTCGCCGAGGTTGTGGAGGAGCGAATTGGAGAACTCCGTGAGCTGTAACGCTACCGCGTGCTGTGCCCTCTTCGCAAATGGAGCGCCCATTTTCATTGGCCTTCTCGGGCGCCGTGGTGAAGCATCATGGATAGAAACTCTTTTCGCGTTGCGTTATGCGCTATTTCGTTCCTTTTTGCGTCCGCGTTCCTGCGAGCCCAGAACCCGCAGATACAAAATCCGCCCACAGAGAACCCGTCCACGTGCGTTGAAGCGCAGCAAGCCCACGACGATGCCACGCCAGGCAGATTCGTCAAGCGTACGTTTGGTCCGGCGGGTTTCATAATGGTTGGCGCCGGAGCGGGCGTCACGCAGGGCACAAACACGCCCGCTGAATGGGGCCAGGGCGCCGCGGGCTATGGCCGGCGATTCGCATCGTCATTCGGCAAGCACATCGTGAGTAATGTCATTCGGTATCCCGTGGCGCACTTCCGCCATGAGGAGTTGGTCTACCATCCGTCCGGCAAGCACGGGTTCGGTCCCAGAGTGAAATATGCGATGCTGAGCACCTTTATCACGCATAAGACCACGACCGGCGCTTCTACGGTTTACACAGCCGAGTTGTCCGGCGCGATCGGGAGCGGCTTGATTTCGCGGCTGTGGCAACCCGCCAGCACGCGCACCATCGCCATGGGCTTCTCCTCCGCGGGCACGAGCCTGGCGGTGGATATGGGAATTCACGTTCTGCGCGAATTCTGGCCGGATATCCGGCATCCTCATCGCAAGAACGCTCCGGCGGCGGCTGCTGTGACAGCGGAGGGGAAGCCGGCTGCGCCCGCGCAAGAAACTGAACAAACGGCGGATACGTCGAACTCCGAGGAGGCTGCTGCCAAGCCCGCACCCTGCGGGAGATAGAGGATTTACCAACAAGCTAAAGCTGGTCTTGATACTGCTCCAGTGCGATTTTCACAAGCTGCGTTCGGGACTTTACATTGACTTTGTCAAACAGGAGGCGTAGCGAGGCCTTTACGGCGCCCTCCGAGATGTGAAGCTGGTCGCCGATCTCTCGATTCGTGAGTCCGGCGAGAATATGGCGCAAGAGCGCGCGATCACGATCCGTCAGTTTGGGAACCACGGGTGGACGCGAGCGGTCGACCGATCGGATCAACGAGGGAAGATACTGTTCTTCGAGATAGGGTTGTCCCGCCGCTACGTTGCGGATGGCTTCGCACAGCAGCTTGCCGGAATGGCGCTTGTGGACGATGCCGTTGACGCCGGCCTGCAGCAGGCGCACGGCTTCCGTACCGCTGATTCCGGCGGTCAGCACGAGGATGCGGCCTTCGAAATCCTGTTTTCTTGCGGCTTCAACAAAAGCGAGAGCCCGCTCTTCACCAAGATCGACGTCCAGCAACACCATGTCCACGGAGCCCTGCAAGAGCGCCAAGGCTTCGGCGGAGGAAGAGCACTGGCCGACAACTTTGAGGTCAGGCTCCTTTTCCAGAGTTCGTGCGAGACCCTCGCGCACCATTTCGTGGTCCTCGACGAGAATCAGATGCAGGGATTTCTTATGATGCAAGGGCCCCATCGTATCTGCGCTGTTCCAATTCAACTACGAAGCAGGACCCACGCGGCTGCCGCTCGAAGCTTAACTCGCCATTATAGCTTCGAACAATAAGACGCGAGACATATAGTCCAAGCCCGCTGCCCGCCGCGGCGCGTTGAAACGGCTGAAACAGGCTTTCGGGGTCCCGGATTCCTGGACCGGAATCATGAAATCGTACGAATACCTTTTGCTCCTTTGAAGAGACGCTGATGCTTAATTCCCTCACCGCTTCTTCCTGAACGGCGCGGTGACTATTCTGCGCTAGATTCAGAAACGCCTGAAGGAGACCGTGAGGTTCGGCGAAGACCATGGGCATGTCGTCGGGTAGATGCCAGCGAATGGTTCCTTCGATTTCGCGCCAGGCGGGTTCGACGACAATGCGCAGGTTATCCAGGACTTCCCGTAAGGGAATCTCTTCCATTAAATCGACTATCTCGGACTTCAATTCATGCGAAGCAATGACTTCCAGGCCCGAAACGAGATTGTCCAGGCCACGAAACGCTCTATCGTGAGCAAGGCCATACCGCTCGTCAAGATCCTCGCAGAGCATACCCATTGCCTCGCACGCATTGCGGACTTCATGCGCCATTGCGGCGACCACAAGCTCATTCCCGGTCAAAAGTTGATCTAGGCCGCGCTCCTCCCGGTCGCGCATCTCGTCGGAGGAATCGACGACAATCGCCGCCAGTCGCTTGCCCTCGAGTGTCCGGTAAGCCGAGAACCAAATATGGGCGAGAAAGATCTCGCCATTGTCCCGGTGCCCTTGGCATTGCGTGGCCGTGCATAGCCCGAGCGATTCATTGTGTTTACGTAGAGTCTCGGCAAGAAACGGCAGGTAGCTCCCAATCGATCTGCCCTGCAGCGGATTGTCCGATGAGAGCAACAAGAGCCGGTTCGCCGCGGCGTTGGCCGCGAGGACTAAACCGCTGCCATCCACCGTAAAGATCGCGGCAGGGCTACTCTGCGCGAGGACCCGCAGATATTCCTCTGCCTCGCTGCGCCGCGCTTTTTCGGTGCGTATTTCGGTTAAGTGCCGGGCCGTCTGTTCGTGATTCCGAACCAGGGCCGTGACAAACAACCCGGACGCGAGATAGGCGAGCGCCGCGAAGACAAAGCGCAGCGCTAGATCGGCCGGCGTGCCCGGGATGTCGAACCACGAGCGCAGGTAAGAGCATGCCACTGCGAACAACGCTGTTTCCCATGGCTTCAGAACGACGGCGCCCACCATCATCGGGAGGATATAAAGAGCGGCGAGGGAGATGTTATTGCCCGATATCCAGTCGGCCACCGTCGTGCCTATCACGAGTGCGCAAGTCCAAAGCAATATCGTCGATTTCCTGGCTCTGAGCAATCGGGGGATCACTGACTCCAAGATAAATCGCCATCGTTCATGCGGCAAGAACTTTTGCGGAATTGGCTGACTAATTCGCCTCAAGTGATTCTGACCCCTATCTAAAAGCAGGATGACGGCCTTGCTTTCCGCCCCATTCAAAGAATTGATTGGCGGCCGGCGAATTGAACGGATAAGCTACTCTCGCCTGGGTTGTGTCACCGGCCATCACTCTGATAACGCAATCTATCTGGTAACGCAATCCATTATGTCCAACCGGCTTTATTCCAAAAGAGGCATTGCCCTCGACCTGCAACAACTACAGACCTTCCAGATGGTTGCCGCAACCGGCAGCTTTACGCGTGCGGCCGCGGCGCTGGGCTACTCGCAATCGAATGTTACCCATCAGATCAAAAACCTCGAGAACCGGCTCGGAGCCGCGCTTTTCGATAGACGGCGCTTTTCCAGAGGCGCCGTCTTGACCCAGGCAGGCCGGCGCGTCCTGGGATACTCGCAACGCATCCTCGATCTCGCGCACGGGCTGCTATCGAAAGACAGCATCGAAACCAGCCCATAAATCTATTCAACCAGGCGTCTCCGGCGGCCTTCAGACAAAAAGCCGGCAGAATCCGGGCCGTCAGTATCTGTCCGTTTCGAGTGAACCCTATCCAAAGTTGGCGGCTGACCCTTGCTTTGCGCCTCATCAAAACAATGAATTGGACCCTGATTCACGATCTCGCTAGACTGAGTTCTCTTTCCTGCACCGCGTCGTGCGAGATCGGCGGCGAGACGCCTGCATTCCGCGAGGCGCACCGCAAGCTACGGAGGCGAGGCTGACGACAATGAATAAACAGAGCAAACGATCGTTGATTCGCGGGTCCTCATTCCCGGATCTGCGCCGCGGCGCGCGGTGTGCCGTCCTCGGCGTTTTGTTGAGCGCGGCAGGGCTTGCGCAATCCGCAGGGACCGACGTTGCGAAGAGCCTGGACGACCTGAAGAAGGCCGCTCAGAACGCACAAATGTCGGGTGACAATGCCTGGATGCTCACGAGCGCTGCGCTGGTCCTGATGATGACCGGGCCCGGATTGGCGCTGTTCTACGGCGGTCTCGTCCGGCGCAAAAATGTGCTCGGCACCATGATGCACAGTTTCATTCTGATGGCGACAGTGTCCATCTTATGGGCCATCATCGGGTACAGCCTCGCATTCGCTGAAGGATCGCCCTTTTTGGGCGACTTCCGCTACGCGTTCCTGCACGGCGTAGGCGCGGAGCCCAACGGCGACTATGCGGCGACCATCCCGCATCAGACTTACATGGTCTACCAGCTCATGTTCGCGATCATCACGCCGGCGCTGATCTCGGGCGCGTTTGCGGAGCGCATGAAATTCTCGGCCCTGCTGCTGTTCATGACGCTGTGGTCGCTGGTGGTGTACTTCCCGATGGCGCATATGGTGTGGGGAAAAGGAGGCTTTCTGAACGGTACGCTGGGCGGTAAATTCCCGGCTTGGGATTTTGCAGGCGGAACCGTAGTGCATATCACCTCCGGCGTCTCAGCCTTGATCTGTGCGATATATCTCGGCAAGCGCGAAGGCTACCCGAGTGAATCGATGCGGCCGCATAGTGTCGTGCTCAGCGTAATTGGAGCGTGTTTGCTGTGGGTCGGCTGGTTCGGATTCAACGCAGGCAGCGCGGTCAGCGCAGGGGCATTGGCATCCAGCGCCTTTATCGCCACCCACTTCGCGACCGCCGCCGCCGTTCTGGCATGGATGTGCACGGAATGGATTATGGCGGGCAAGCCGAGCGTACTGGGCGCGGTCTCCGGCGCTGTCGCCGGGCTTGTGGCGATCACACCCGCGTCCGGTTTCGTTAAGCCCATGCCGGCCGTACTCATCGGCGTGGCTGCAGGAGTGATCTGCTATCTGATGGTCAGCAAAGTGAAGAAGGTCTTCGGCTATGACGATTCG
The DNA here is from genome assembly GCA_035631295.1 of Bryobacteraceae bacterium. Taxonomy (GTDB): domain Bacteria; phylum Acidobacteriota; class Terriglobia; order Bryobacterales; family Bryobacteraceae; genus Palsa-187. Next base: position 10,561 of record DASQJB010000094.1, read on the forward strand.
CTGGACGCGTTCGGCGTGCATGGGATCGGCGGGACGCTGGGAGCAATCCTGACCGGCGTCTTCGCCACCAAGGAAGTGAACGATCTGCGGATGGGAAAGGCCATGGGTCTGGTGGACGGTGACGCCGGACAAGTCGTAAACCAGCTCATCGCCGTGCTCATCTCCTGGGGCTTGGCCATCGTTGGGACTCTTGTGATCTTGAAGATCTGCGATGCTGTGTTCGGCGTGCGTCTCAACAAAGAAGACGAAAACGTGGGCCTGGATCTGAGCATGCATGGCGAAGAGGGATACAACTTCGAGGCTTGATCGGTGGTCCTGGGAGGCAAACAATGAAAAAGATTGAAGCGATTATTCAACCCCACAAGCTCGAAGAAGTCCGACAGGCGCTTAAGACTATCGGCATCGACGGCATGTCGGTCTGGGAAGTGCGGGGACACGGGCGCCAGAAGGGCCACAAGGAGGTCTATCGGGGACAGGAATACCAGGTAGACCTGATTCCCAAGGTCAAGCTGGAGCTTGTGGTGCCGTCTGCGCGGGCCGAGGAAGTCACCCGAGCACTTGCGGCGGCAGCCCGAAGCGGAAGTATCGGCGACGGAAAGATTTTCGTGTCGGAGATAGAGGACGCGGTTAGAATTCGCAACGACGAGCGAGGAGAAACGGCGCTGTGATCGATCCGCGGTTCAGCAGAGCTTAGCCCCCCGCTTGGGATGTGGGGGACGCCATTGCGCGAGGTCCAATCTGCAGCTCATACAGATCCGAATACAGCCCGTGGGCCTCGAGCAACCTCGCGTGTGTGCCCCGTTCCACGATCTGCCCGCCATCGAGTACATAAATGATGTCGGCGCGCCGAACCGTGGAAAGCCGGTGGGCGATCACGATGGACGTTTTGCTTTCCATCAGGCGGTCGAGCGCCTCAAACACCAGCTTTTCCGACGCTGCGTCCAACCCCGAACTCGGTTCGTCGAGAATGAGGATGCAACTATCGCGGATGACGGCGCGCGCGATGGCGATGCGCTGGCGCTGGCCTCCGGAAAGCGTGAGGCCCCGCTCGCCTACGATGGTGTCGTATCCATCCGCCATTTTCTCTATGAACTCATGAGCGTTGGCGAGTTCGGCCGCGCGCAGGATCTCCGAGCGAGTGGCGTCCGGCCTCCCGTAGGCGATGTTTTTCCAAACGGGGCCGTGAAACAGCACCGTGTCCTGGAGAACGAAACTGATCTGCTGCCGCAAGGACCTTTGTGTGAATCGCCGGACATCGGCGCCGTCGATTTTCACGACTCCGGAGTTGGGATCGTAAAAGCGGGGAATCAAGCTGATGATGGTGGATTTCCCGGCGCCGGTCGGTCCGACGAGCGCCGCGACCTGTCCGGGCTCGATCTTGAAATTTATGTCGCGCAGCACCGGAGTTCCAGGGGAATAACCGAAGGTCACCTTGTCGAATTCAATGCTGCCTCGGAATTGTGGCGCCCGGCGCGCGCCGGGGAGGTCCCGGATTCCGCCGTCGGTGTCTAGCACTTCGCGAATGCGCTCCAATCCCACGGCGGCCCTGGAGAAAGCATCGGCGGTCTTGGAGAGTTCCTGCATCGGTTTGTACATCTTGCCGAGGTACATCAGGAAGACCACCAGCGCTCCGGCCGACAATCGGTTGTCCAGCACTAGGCGCGCCCCGAACCAGAGCACCAGGCACGCTCCTACGGCGACGATGATCTCAACAAGAGGCGCGAGCTTTGCCTTCAGGCCGCGGGCGCGCAAGGCGGTCTCCACGGCCTCCAGACTTTCGTCCTCCAGACGGCGCTGTTCGTAATCCTCCCGCGAAAAGGCTTTCACCACGCGGATGGAGGAGAACACTTCCTGGATGACCGATACGATTTCGCCCTCCTTCTTTCTCACCTCCCGCGAAGCTTTTTTGATGCGGCGCGTGTACGAATACACAACCAGAAAAAGCACCGGCGCTACGGAGAGGGCGATAAGGGTGAACCGCCAATTCAGATAGAACATGACTGCCACCATGCCCGCCAGGGTGAGGCTGTTGATCAACACGCCCAGCATGCCGGAGGCAATGAAGCTTTGAATCGCGTCGATGTCGCTGGTCGCGCGGCTGATGAGATCTCCCGTGCGCTTCTGATCGTGAAAGGAGAGAGAGAGCCGCTGCACGTGGGAATAGAGCGTGCGGCGCAGATCGTGCATCACCCACTGCCCCACGCTGGTGGTGACGGATTTTTCGATATAGGAGCAGACGGCGCCCGCGACTGCGATCGCGAGCACCGTCCATGCAGCAAATTCGAGAATCGCCAGCTTATCATTTCCAGCCAGCCACTGAACCAGCCGGCCGACATGTTCGGGGAGCGGCCGTGATCGCAGAACGTTGTCCAACACGACTTTCAAAGGCCATGGCTCGAGTAGATTCGTCAAGCCTTCGCCAATGACAGCGACGAGGCCTAGCGTCAAAGCCCTCCAATGCGGCTTCAGCAGGTCCGCTACTTTGAGGCTTTTATGCATCGGAGCGTTCTCCGGTGTGTCCCTCTATTTTGAAGAAGATAGGTTGTGATGGAATGCGGTGCGATCCCGAAAAGGGAACAAACAGTATCATGCTGGAGTGTGTCGGCGTTCCAGGAAGTATTCATCGGACTATCGGGACAGGCGGGCTACTTCCATAAGTTATAGTTCCCCCGAATGCGTCCCGTCCCGGCATCATCAGTCAGCTCGGTGGCCAGCGCGGCGCCGGGCCGGCGCCGCGCTGGTTGCTGCTTATGCGCTCACCACTTTCTGATAGGCGCGCCTGCCGGCCTCCACCGCCGCCATAATCCCGCAGCGTTGAAGATCGATCGCCTCGGAGCTCTTGCGGGCGGCATCCAGGGCATGACAACAGAAATCCACTGCCTGGCTCCGAATGTCCGCCGTGGAATCTTTTAGATAGTCCGCACCGGCAAGCGCGCTGTGCCTGATCCGCGCACGAAGCCTTCTACCCGGCTGCGGAGCCAGCAGCAACGCGATTCCACCGCCAATGCCGGCGCCGAGCAGGAAATATGGGAATGTACGTTTCATGGCAGTCCTCCCTATATAGAAGACGCAATCCGCGCCAGAGAGCGACTTGAATTTTTACGAGGCGGGCAATTTTGCCCGCAGCCGCCTCTCCAGGCGGCTTGCGGAGCGGGCCGTAACTTTGACCATATTGTACTTTTTGAGCAAAGCATGTAAAAACCACCCCATGCGCCGCGCGCCCCCTCTAGTCTATTCAACATCATAGGGGGACAGGCCCTAGAATTGCCCATTTTTGGGCGGAGCGGGTATGAGTCTGACTTCACGCCTGTGTCTTGCGCTTATTTTGGGCGTCGCGAGCGTGTCGCTGATTATCGCCGACTACCAAACGCGCCAGGAGACGCGCGGACTCAAGCAGGAACTGGAGAGCCACTCGCGAGTTCTGGCAGAAAGCTTGGGCAAATCTGCCGAGCCTCTGGTCGCCAGCCGTTCCTATCGCGATCTGCAGCGCTTGGTGGATCGTTACCAGGAGCGAGAGCAGGTGGTCGCGGGAACCGCGGTGTATGGTG
>DASQJB010000095.1:0-43504 GCA_035631295.1 Bryobacteraceae bacterium
GGTGGTGGCGCCGGGCAACCTGATGTTCTACCGCGGCAAGCAAACCTTCCCGCAGTGGGACGGCAACGGCTTCGTCAGCGGCATGGGCACCCAGTCGCTGAATCGCATTATCTTCGACGGCAAGGGCGGCGCCAAGATGGCTGAGCGCTGGGCCATCGGCAAGCGCATCCGTGACGTGGCTGAAGCTCCCGATGGGTCGCTGTGGCTGCTGGAAGACGCCAATCCCGGCGTGCTGATCCATGTGACGCCCAAGCAGTGATCATTCGCATTAGTTGAACAAGAAGCAAAAGGGCCGGAGCGATCCGGCCCTTTTGCTTTGCCGGCCAATCCGAAAGGTTTCCGATAGCACTACTACGTCCAGCACGCCTGTCGTGAGGCGCCCCTTTTGTCCGGTAAACTTGAGAGGACATGATGCCCGCCAGAGCGCCGCACAAGCATCCCGGGGCAGATCTTGATCACCCCTCGCTTTATATCAACCGCGAGCTAAGCCATCTGGAATTTCAACGCCGCGTTTTGGAGGAGGCGCGCGATCCGGGCCACCCGCTACTGGAGCGTGTAAAGTTTCTTTCGATTCTCGGCTCGAATCTGGACGAGTTCTTCATGGTGCGCGTCGCCGGCTTGATGCAACAAATCGAGAATGGCGTACACGAGGTGGGACTCGACGGACGAAACCCTGCTGAAACGCTTCACGCGGTCGGACTGGCAGTTCGGGCTCTGGTAGACCAAGCTTACGAATTCCTGCGCACCAACTTGATCCCCGCGCTCGAGGAAAATGCTGTTGCGGTGGTCGATCTCTCCGGGTTGGACGCAGCGGAGCGAACACGGCTGGATGCCTTTTTTTTCACGAAAGTTTTCCCTGTTCTCACTCCGCTGGCCTTCGATCCCGGCAGGCCATGGCCTCACATTTCAAACCTTAGCCTCAGCGTTGCTGTCACGCTGCGGGATCCGGAGGGGGCCGAGCATTTTGCTCGCCTGAAGATTCCAGATACGCTGCCTCAGCTCGTTCCCGTGGAACAAGCTTCGACAAAAGGACAGGCGTTCTTATGGATCGAGCAATTGGTGATTGCCAATCTTCATCACTTGTTTCCCGGCCTTGAGATCGTGGGAGCGCACATGTTCCATGTGACGCGCGATGCCGAGGTAGCGATTAAAGAGTTGGAGACGGATGACCTGTTGGAAACGATTGAAGAGGCGGTCTGGCAGAGGCGATTCCGCGACGTAGTGCGTCTTCAAGTCGACGCGGACATGCCTGAGTCGATGGTGCAACTCCTCGCCGGCGAACTGGAGATCGAATCCTCGGACATCTTTCGCGTCGCAGGGCCCCTCGATCTGAGCCGTCTGAAGCACCTCCTGAACGTCGATCGGCCGGACCTTAAGTACAAACCTTTTCCCACTTCGATACCGCCCGGTTTCAGGCCCAAGGAAGACGATATTTTCGGTGTAATTCGCCAACAGGATCAACTGCTTCATCACCCCTATGATTCCTTCCAGGCAGTCGTCGACTTCTTGAGGAAAAGCGCTAGGGATCCGGACGTTTTGGCGATCAAGATGACCTTGTACCGGCTCGGCCGCAATTCACCCATCGTGGATGCCTTGTTGGAAGCGATCGAAAACGGCAAACAGGTAGCGGTGCTGGTGGAGTTAAAGGCGCGCTTCGACGAAGAAAGCAACATCGAATGGGCCAAGGCGTTGGAACGCGAAGGCGTCCACGTCGTATACGGTCTTCTCGGCCTCAAGGTTCATTCCAAGGTAATCCTCGTGGTTCGCCGGGAAGGCGATACGATCCGGCGATATTGTCATTTGGGCACCGGCAACTATAATCCAGTCACAGCGCGTCTCTATACGGATTTCGGTTTTTTCACCAGTTGCGAACAGATCGGCGGGGACGCGACTGGTTTGTTTAACTACCTCACCGGGTATTCCCGTCAAAAGGATTTCCAGAAGTTGTTGGTTGCGCCGCTCAATATTCGTCCGCGCTTGGAGGAGTTGATCGAGCGCGAGATCGCTGTCCAGCAGAGTGGCGGCAAAGGGCATCTGATTTTAAAAATGAACGCTCTCGAAGATGGTCCGATCATCAAGCTGCTGTACCGAGCGTCACAAGCGGGCGTGTCTATCGACCTGATTGTGCGGGGCGCTTGCTGTTTGCGCCCTCAAGTTCCCGGGGTCAGCGAGAATATCCGCGTAATAAGCGTTCTGGGCCGCTTCCTTGAACATAGTCGCGTTTACTACTTTCACAACAACGGCGCCCCTGAATGTTATCTCGGTAGCGCCGACTTGATGCCCAGAAACCTGAATCGCCGGGTGGAAGTGGTTTTTCCCGTCGAAAGCGGTCTGCTTGTGCGGCGGCTCAGGGAAGAAATTCTTGAGACCTATCTCCGGGACAAAGTTGGCGCGCGGCCAATGAGCAGCCAGGGCGTTTACTCGGCGAAAGTTCGAAACGGCGGCGACGATTGTCAGACTCTGTTCCTCACTCAGCATGTCAAACTATCGAACTGACGACCGGCGGCTTTGCGAAGCTACACGCCTCCCGGAAGCACTCGCGGTTTTCTGACATCCGCCCCTCGCACGTCTTGAGCAACCAACCCACGCCAGTCGCTCCACCGCCAACCCTCGAACCCTCATATCTTCATAAACATCCCGATTCAATCCTCCACTTCGCCCTTCCCTTCAAATATCACGGCTACCGACCCGCTGCCGAAGCAGAAATTACCGATTGCGCGATATGATGCTCTGTCGTTTACCGCCCTCATTTCGCCGTTCACCGAATCCCGGATGAGCCGAAGCGACAGGCTTGCTAGCATCGCTTACGTGAGGATAAGGCAATGACACCGAACGATCCCGGCCAACAATTCGAAGACTGGAGTGAACGGCGCCGGCGAAAGTGGGAGGCGCGGATGCAGCGCCGAATGGCTCGTCGAACCTATGGCGGCGGCATCTCCGCCGGACACAGCCAGGGCTTCCGGCTAGTCGTCGGCGCCGCAGTTCTGCTGCTCGGGGTCCTGTTCCTTCTGGAAAACCTCGGCTACATCCCCGCCGTCCGCTGGGGGGCAATCTGGCCGGTATTGTTGATCGCCATGGGCGCCGCAAAGCTGGTGGACGCGCGGGACTCGTCGCGGCGACTCGGGGGCGCCGTCGTCCTCCTTATCGGCCTCGCCTTCCTGGCGATCAATCTCGGTTTCCTGCCGCCGCTGATTTGGCGTCTGCTGTGGCCGGCCCTGCTGATCCTCATGGGGGTTTTCCTTCTGATCCGCGGTTTCGACGCGCGCCTGGAATTCCGCGGAGCTTTCCATCATGACGTCGGGACCACATCCGAGAACGTCCTCAGTGAATACGCCATCTTCGGCGGAGTCAACCGGCGCGTCGACTCGCAGGATTTTCAGGGCGGGGAAGCGATCGCCGTCTTCGGCGGCATCGAAATCGACATGCATCGCGCCGCGACCACTCGCGAGCAGATCGAAGTCGAGGCCAATGCCATTTTTGGAGGAGTGGAAATCTGGGCCCCCGACAACTGGGACGTGGTCGTCCAAGGCGCGAGCATCTTGGGCGGCTTTGACGACAAAACCCACCGCGCGCCCGACGACGGAATCAGGCGGCCTCGCTTGGTTATTCGCGGCAGCGCGGTGTTCGGCGGTGTAGTGGTGAAGAACTGACTATGCATCCCGTTCTCAGAAATCCGAAATGGTTGGCCCAATACGTCGCCGTGTGGCTCGGGCTGGGCTACATGCTCGCGGCTCTGCTGCGCGTTCCCGGCGGCGCGCTTTCCTGGCGGGATGCGCTGGCGGTGGCCGTTCCGCTCTGCCTGTTTTTCGCTTTTGTCTGCTTGACGCCTTGGTACATGTGCCGCCAACTGCCCCTCGTCTCGGCCAACGGGTTGAAAATGGCTGTCTCTCACGCCAGCGCCGCGATTCTGGCCACTGCGCTGTGGATTGGCTTGGCGCGCGCTATCGGCTACGTCTTCGAGATCGGCTCGCGGCTCGATGCGGCCATCACTCCGCTGATCGCCGTGGGCTTGCTGTTATATCTGCTGTCGGTGGCTCTGCACTACATGATGCTGGCGTTCGAAACTTCGCGCCAAGCCGCGCTGGGCGCTCGCGACGCCGAATTGCGCGCGCTCAAGGCACAGATCAATCCGCATTTCCTCTTTAACAGCCTCAACTCCATCACTGCGCTCACCACTTCCGATCCCGGCCGCGCCAGAGAGATGTGCATCCGCCTCGCCGAGTTTCTGCGCAACACGCTCGGCCTGGGCGAGCGGGAAAGCGTCGCCTGGCATGAAGAGCTGGATCTTGCGCAAGCTTATCTGGATGTGGAGCAGATCCGCTTCGGCTCGCGCCTGCAAGTGGAGATGCACGTCGACGAGCAATGCGCGGACTGCCTGGTGCCTCCTCTGGTTCTCCAACCGCTCGTGGAAAACGCCGTCAAGCATGGCGTCGCCACGATGGTGAACGGAGGCTCTATCCGCGTGGACAGCCGCCTGCGGGATGGACAGCTTCGCGTCACCGTCGAGAACTGCTTCGACCCGGAATCTCCGGCGCCGCGGCGGCACGGCATGGGCCTGCGCAACGTCCGCTCGCGGCTGGAGACTCGCTTCGGCTCGGCCGGCCGCCTCGCCGCGCGCGCGGACGGAAACACCTTCCGCGCCGAGATCTCCGTCCCGTGCCAATTGACTGATTGATATGAGCCTACGGGATCAATTGTGGGGCGGCCCTTCATGGCTGCCGCCGGCTTTCAGTCGGCGCTGGGAGAATCCATGAACCTCCGAACCGTAATCGTGGATGATGAAGAGCTGGCGCGCCAGCTCCTTCGCGAATATGCCTGGGAAGCCGGCGGCATGGAGGTCGTGGCGGAGTGCGGCAACGGCTTCGACGCCGTGAAGGCAATTGGCGAGCTTAAGCCGGACTTGGTTTTCCTGGACGTGCAGATGCCCAAGCTGGATGGCTTCGAAGTTTTGGAATTGCTCGATCCGCCGCCCGCGGTCATCTTCGTCACCGCTTTCGATCAGTACGCCATGCGCGCCTTCGACGCTCATGCCGTGGACTATCTATTGAAGCCCTTTCATCTGGACCGCTTCAAGACAGCTCTCGAGCGCGCCCGTAAACGCCTGGGCCAGGCGCAACCTCCCGCGGCGGAGTTAGCCGCAGCCGCCCGCCCGCCTGGGCAGAAGCTAGAGCGCGTCGTAGTGAAAGACGGCTCCAAAGTGCACATCATTCCCATCGCCAAGCTCGATTACGTCGAAGCGCAGGACGACTACATCGCGCTCCGCAGCGACAAGAAAAACTATTTGAAGCAGCAAACCATATCGAGCATAGAAGGGCAGCTCGATCCGGCGCGATTCGCCCGCATTCACCGCTCCTATATCGTCAACTTGGAGCGCATCGCCCGGATCGAGCCGTACACCAAGGATAGCCGCGTCGTGGTGTTGCACGACGGCACGCAGCTTCCCGTGAGCCGCTCCGGCCACGCGCGCCTGAAGACCATTTGGGGCGAGGATATCTGACGGGCGGTAGACTGTAGCCATGGTTTCGGTGGAAGAATGCTTGAGGTCCTCATACGAGGGAGGCGCAGAATACGTCGACGGCGAGGTTTTCGAACGGAATTGGGGCGAGCGCAGCCACAGCGAGGTGCAAGGCGAATTACTCTTGTTCCTCCACATCCGGCGGGCGGAACTCCGGCTCTTTGTCCTCCCGTCGCTAACCTTACAGGTCAGCGCCACTCGCTTCCGCATACCGGACGTTTGTGCCTATTTGGAAGAGCCAAACGAGGAGATCCCTCGCACGCCCCCGTTTCCCTGTATTGAGGTTCTTTCCCCTGAAGACGGTTGGATCCGCTTCCACGAGAAGATTGACGATTATTTGAATTTCGGCGTGCCGTACATCTGGGTTGTTAATCCTTGGAGCCGCCGGGCTTGGACGTATAACACAGAAGGCAGCCGCGAGGTCAAAGACGGCGCCCTTCGCACTGAAAACCCCTCCTTGACCGTCGCTCTCCCGGAAATCTTCGCCGCGATCGACGCAAAATAAGAATGCCCGCGGCCAGAATCTTAATCGCCGACGACCAGACTGACGTCGTCGAAGCCCTCCGTCTCCTCCTGAAGGGCGAAGGCTTCGCCATCGAAACGGCGCATTCGCCCGCCGGAATTCTTGCGGCCCTCGAAAGCCAGGACCTGGACGCGGTCTTGATGGACCTCAACTATACTCGCGACACCACCTCCGGCCAAGAAGGTTTGGATCTGCTGGCGCGGATCAAAGCTCTGGACGCCACCGTTCCCGTGGTGGTGATGACGGCTTGGGGAAGCGTGGAGCTCGCCGTGGAGGCTATGCGCCGCGGCGCTCGCGATTTCATTCAGAAGCCGTGGGACAATGCGCGCCTGCTGGCCATCGTCCGCACGCAGACCGAATTAAGCGCGGCGCTGAAACGCGGCCAACGCCTGGAGGCTGAGAATTTCGCGCTGCGCCCCGGCGACGGCCCTGCGCTCATCGCAGAAGCGCCCTCCATGCAGCCCGTGCTCCAGCTTATTGCGCGCGTCGGGCCATCCGACGCGAACGTGCTCATCACTGGCGAGCCAGGCGCGGGCAAGGAAGTAGTGGCGCGGTCGCTGTACGCGATTTCCAGCCGCGCTGCGCGTCCCATGGTGATCGTGAACGCCGGCGGCCTCGCCGAAGGCGTTTTCGAAAGCGAACTCTTCGGACACGTCAAAGGCGCGTTCACCGACGCCAAGATGGATCGCGTCGGACGCTTCGAGCTGGCCGATCAAGGCACGCTGTTCCTGGACGAAATCGCCAACGTGCCGCTGAATCTGCAAGCCAAGCTTCTGCGCGTGCTGGAGATAGGCGAAATGGAGCGGGTCGGATCCTCCAAAACCAAGCGCGTCGACGTGCGCGTCATCTCCGCCACCAACGCCAATCTCGCCGAAGAAGTCGCGCAAGGACGGTTCCGGCAGGATCTCCTGTTCCGTCTCAACACCATCGAGATTCACCTGCCTCCGCTCCGCGAGCGCCGCCAGGACATTCCGGCGCTGGCCGCGCACTTCCTCTCCACTCACGCGCGCCGCTACCGGAAGGAACTGGAAGGGTTCGACCCTGCCGCCATGCAGGCGCTGCTCGATCATCCGTGGCAGGGCAACGTCCGAGAGCTGAATCATGTGGTGGAGCGCGCGGTGTTGATGGCGCAGGATAATCTCATCCAGCCGGGCGATCTTGCGCTCCGCTCCCCTTCGTCCGGTCCCATTCGGGTGGAAGACATGAGTCTTGAAGAAGTGGAGGCGTTTCTCGTCAAGAAGGCGCTGGCGCGATATAACGGAAACGTGAGCCATGCCGCCAGCGCGCTGGGTTTGAGCCGTAGCGCGCTGTACCGCCGCCTGGAGCGCTTCGGACTGTAACAAGGAGACAGGAGTGAGAATGAGGTCGCGGCGCTGGCTTTACCGGCTGCGTCCCGTCCACGAGCGGCGGATGATGCTGCTGGCGCTTGGCGCTGGATTGCCGGCCTCGGTGATTGCGCTAGTTCTGTTGTGGACTGGAAATTTCGCCCCTCGAACCCAGTGGACTCTGACCGCAGTCCTCACCTTGGCTTGGTGGGGATGCGCGGCGGCCGTGCGTGAGCGCGTCGCCTCGCCCTTGCGGACGCTCTCGAATCTTCTCGAAGCGATGCGCGAAGGCGATTACTCCATTCGTGCCCGCGGCGGGCGGCGCGAAGACGCCTTGGGCGACGTGATGATCCAGGTGAACGCCATGAGCGCCACGCTGCGGTCGCAGCGATTGGGCGCGCTGGAAGCCACCACTTTGCTGCGTAAGGTGATGGAGGAAATCGATGTCGCTATCTTCGCCTTCGACAGCGACCGGCGCCTGCGCCTGGTGAATCGCGCGGGGGAGCGCTTGCTCGCGCGGCCGGCCGAGCGCATGCTGAACGATTCCGCCGACGTCCTCGGGCTTTCGGAATATCTGGAAGGCGATGAGATGCAGACCATTCAGCGGACATTTCCCTCCGGCGCGGGCCGTTGGGGAGTTCACCGGTCGCTATTCCGTGAAGGCGGTTTGCCCCACCAGTTGCTTGTAGTTACCGATTTGACCCGCGCCCTGCGCGAAGAAGAGCTGCAAGCATGGCAGCGGCTGGTGCGTGTGCTTGGGCATGAGTTGAACAATTCGCTGGCGCCGATCAAATCGATCGCCGGAAGCCTGGAATCGATGATCCTCCGTAATGGCGGTGGGTCCGGCGAATGGCGCGAGGATGCCTTGCGGGGTCTCTCGATCATCGGATCCCGTAGCGAGAGCTTGAGCCGCTTCATGGGCGCGTACGCGCGGCTCGCCAAGCTTCCCCGGCCTCAACTCGCGGCCGTGAATGTGGGCGCGTGGATTCGTCATGTAGCCAGCCTGGAAACACGCCTGGCGGCTGCTGTTCGCCAGGGCCCGGAGCTTTCGATTCAAGGCGACGGCGATCAGCTCGATCAGCTTCTGATCAATCTGCTGCGGAACGCGGTGGACGCGTCGCTCGAAACCGGCGGCGGCGTGGCGCTGTCCTGGGGCCGAGCTGGCAGCCAAGTCGAAGTCTTGGTGGAGGACGAAGGGCCAGGTTTGTCCAACACGTCCAATCTGTTCGTTCCTTTCTTCACCACGAAGCCGGGAGGCTCGGGAATCGGGCTGGTGTTGAGCCGCCAGATCGCCGAAGCGCACGGAGGCACGCTGGACTTGCGGAACCGGATCCCTGGTCCGGGATGCGAGGCGCGGCTGCTGCTGCCGGTTTGACTGTAATCCGTCGATAGGCGCGGGAAAATGAACGCCGTCCGCTCCCTGACGGTCGCGCGGCTCGGTGCAGAGGTGTTGGCGTTCAGTAGCCCGCACCGAACCGCGACCGGACCGCTACGGACGGAGTACGGTCTGAGCCGATCGGCCGTTTTAAATTTCTCTTGCATTTCTTTTGACTATTGACTAAGTTATTAGTGAGCCGATGAAGCCACGGAAATCTGTACCGACCGACCTGGAGTTGGAGCTCCTCAAAGTGATCTGGGCGCGCGGGCAGGCCACGGTCCGCGAGGTCTTCCAGGATCTGGCGAAACAACGCAAGATTGCCTACACCACGGTGTTGACCATGATGGGCGTCCTGGAGCAGAAGGGACACTTGCGGAAAATCGCTGGGGAGCGGGCCTACATTTATCGTCCAACCCGTCCTAAAGACCAGGTGGTGGAAAGCATGGTCCACGAGTTTGTCAATCGCGTGTTCAGTGGCTCCGCAAAGCCGCTTCTGGTCCATCTTGTGGAAGATCCGGCGATCCCCGCGGAAGATCTCGCAGAGATCGAGAGGCTCGTGCGGTCCCGCCGGAAGAAAAAAGCATGACCGTCGCGCTTGGCTCTAATCTGCTTGCCTGGATGGCGCAGACCAGTCTATTGGCTGCTGCGGGGGCGCTGCTGCCCCCGCTTCTCCGCGTGAGGCATCCGCGCACGCACCTGGCTTATTGCCATGCCGTGCTGGGATTTTGCCTACTACTGCCCGTGTTGGAGCCCTGGTCGCATCCGCCACTATCCGTTCCCGCAGGCGGCGTTGCGGAGACGGCTCCGGCTAGTGTGTCAGGTCCCGCGGGTATTCCGGTTGCCGGCAACGCCCGGCCGAAACTCTCCCTGCAAATAGCGCCGCCGCGGGCGCCTGCAACCAGCACTCCCAGCCTGCACGGGACGGCGTGGACGAGGTGGACGGACGCACGCGTCTTGCTGGGGATCCTGTGCGCCGGGGCCCTGGCAAGGATCTGCTGGCTTCTCCTGGGGCTGTGGAAAATCCGGAGATACCGGATCCTGGCGACTCCGCTGTATCCCGTTCCGGAATCGGTCAGGGCTGCTTCGGCCATTACGCATGCCGACGCCCTTCTTTGCATCTCGTCGGAAATCGCCGGTCCGGTGATGTTGGGATGGCTCACCCCTGTGGTGCTGCTGCCGGAATGCTTCCTCGCGCTCGAGGAAGAGGCCCAGTGCGCGATTGCCTGTCACGAGATGCTGCACGTAAAGCGCGCCGATTGGGTGGTGACGCTGCTGGAGGAATTGCTTGGCGCTTTACTGTGGTTTAACCCCGGCGCTTGGATGCTGCTCGCGCAGACGCGGCTGGCCCGCGAAGAATTGGTGGACGCGGAGACCGTTCGCCTCACTTCCGCGCGCGAGCCGTACATCGAAGCGTTGCTGGCTATCGCGCGTGGCGGCCAGACGCTCGATTTGGCGCCTGCCCCCTTGTTTCTCAAGCGCCGTCACCTGACGCAGCGCATGCACTCGCTCTTGAAAGACGCATCTGTATCGAAAGGCAGATTGCTGGTTTCCTACACCTTTAGTTCGGCGATCTTGGCGTGCGCCGGCTGGTTCGCGTGTGTTTCGTTCCCGCTGGCCGGACAGCCGCGGCTGACGCTGGCTGCGGCCGGCTCGCAGCGTCCGCGAATTGCAGTCGAGTCCGCACTGGCCGGGCCGGCCGTTGCGTCCCAGGACCAAGCCACGCCGTCAGGCAGAGACCGGCAAACGATCGTAGCGTTTCAGCTTGACCAAGGGCGCGGCGTGCGCCTCGATAGCGCAACCGCAACCGCGGGTCTGTCCTCGGCGCCGATTCCACCCGATCCCCAGGAACCGGTCACCGGCGCCGTGCAGGTTGCATCCGGCCCAGCCGCGCGAGCCGCTGCGCTTTACCTGCTGGAACGCGCCAAAGAGAACGGACTGACTCACCGGGCCGGCACTCCGCCTTACCGGTTGGTAGCCGCGTTCAGCGCCGGCGGCCCGGCGGCTTACGTTGGTTCGGGCCAACTCACCGAGACGTGGCTCTCCGGCCAACGCTGGCGGTGGACAGCCATGCTGGGGAGTTATTCCGTAATTCGCCTGCCGGGCGCCGGCGTGGCTTCCAGCGAAAGGTTTCCAGGCGTCGTGCCGATGCGGGTCCACATGCTGCGCAATGCCATTTTCTGGGCGATTCGCCAGATCTCGTCGAATGCTCAGATCCGGACGGCCAGTATTCAGTGGAATGGCAAGCCGGCTACGTGCGTCCTGGTTTCCGGAATCGTCGCGCCCATCGAGCAGACACGGCTTTGGGAAGAGGAGGAGTACTGCGTCGACAGCGCGAGCGGCGCACTCCAGATGCTTTCCATGTCCCCGGGCGTGTACACCGTGTACGGCTACAGCCAGAATTTGCAGTTCCACGGCCGTTCCACGCCGGATCGCATCACTGTCTATACCCACCGCGCCATTGTCCTGGACGCGCAGATGAGCCTGGCGGACGCCGCTGCAGTCGACGAGAGCGAATTGGCGCCGACTCAGGAAATGATCGCCGCCGGTCCGGTCGGCGGCATGGACACCTGGGGACGATTTCCGATGAATGTTCCAAGCTACGCTGTCTCCGGAATAGTGAAGCCGGTCATGGTCCATGCTTCGGTGAGCGGCAGGGGCGAGGTAGTGGAGGAGGAATTGTTGACCGCCTCCGATCCCGCACTCGCGCAGACCGCGCTGGACCTGGTAAAGAACGCCAAATTCCAGGCCGCAGGGAACCAGCGCCAGATGTATATCAACGTGAAGTTCATTCCCATGCAGTAACTGGAGGCACTGTCATGTCACGTACGTCGATCCGGCTCGGCATTTGCTTCCCGGTTCTGGCGTTGGCTTCGCGCGCGCTCCTCGCTCAGGGGAGCCGCATCACCCGGCCGGCCGACGACGCGTATCGCGTAACCTTGTCCGGCAGCGTTCATCCCAAAGCTCAATCCCGCTACGATCAGGGCCCTGTTGACCCATCTCTGGGGATGCCTTTTGTCACGTTAACGATGAAGCCATCTGCGATTCAGCAGGCCGCTCTCGAACGTTTGCTGGATGAGCAACGTGACCGGTCCTCGCCCAACTATCATCGATGGCTCACACCCGAGCAGTTTGGCGACCGCTTCGGCCTCGGATCGCAGGATTATGCGGCCATAGTCTCCTGGCTCGAATCGCACGGCCTCCACATCGATCAGACGGCCCGTGCTCGCAACTGGGTGGCGTTCAGCGGACCCGTAGGCAATATCGAGAGCGCGTTCCACACCAGAATCCACCGTTATCTTGTCGATGGCCAGGCACACATCGCCAACCCTACGGACGTTTCCATTCCGGCCGCGTTCGAAGACGTGATCGGCGGCATTCGCGGACTGGACGACTTCTGGCGTCTACCTCCTGCGGCGATTCCCGAGAACACCAGCAGTTCTGGGGTAACGCAATTGGCGCCCGGCGATTGGGCCACCATTTACAACGTCACCCCGCTCTACGCCATGGGGATCGACGGCACGGGCCAGAGAGTCGGAATTCTGGGCCGTTCAGACATGAACCAGTCCTACATCGATGAGTTTCGCAGCCAGTTCGGTCTGCCCCCCACGACGATTGAGCAGCATCTGATCGGGCCCGATCCCGGCATCACCAATGCCGCGGGGGAGGCGGCTCTCGATCTGGAATGGTCCGGCGCCATTGCGCGCGGCGCCACCATCGTCTACATCTATGCCGGTAACTTCTTTGACGCAGCGCAGGGCGCCGTTGACCAGAATCTCGCTACCGTTTTGAGCGAAAGTTTCGGAACCTGCGAGCCGCAGACCGGCGTCGGGTACCGCCTGATCGGCCAACAGGCGAACGCCCAGGGCATCACCTGGGTGGCGTCGTCGGGCGATTCCGGCGCGGCGGGCTGCGATGCGCATGGTTTCTTCAATGTCGTGGGGAACGCTACGACGGTATCGGACGGACCCGCGGTCATGATCCCGGCGAGCTTCCCCGAAGTCACCGCCGTCGGCGGCACGGAATTCAACGAAGCCGGCGGGCACTATTGGAATGCCGTCAATAACGCCAGCGGCGCCTCCGTCATCTCCTATATTCCGGAAATGGTTTGGAACGAAACCGGCGCCGGCGGATTGCTCGCGTCGGGCGGAGGCGCCTCTATTTTCTTTCCCAAGCCGGCTTGGCAGACCCGGCCGGGAGTGCCGGCCGACAACTTCCGAGACGTCCCGGACATTTCCTTCAGCGCGGCGGGGAATCACGATCCATACATGGTTGTGAACGCAAACGGCCAGCGGGCCACGGGCGGCACCTCCGCCGGCGCGCCTTCCTTCGCAGGAGTTGTGGCTCTGCTGAACCAGTACCTGGTCTCGCAGGGCGCTCAGCCGCAACCGGGTTTGGGCAACATCAACCCCGAGCTTTATCGCCTGGCCGCCGCTGCCACCAACGTCTTCCATGACATCACCCAAGGAAACAACCTGGTCCCTTGTGCGGCGGGAAGCCCTGGCTGCGTCAACGGCTCGCTGGGCTTCGCCGCCGGTCCCGGTTACGATCTGGCAACCGGCCTCGGCTCAGTCGATGTCTTCAATCTCGTGACTCAATGGAGGGTGGCGGCCGGGGGTACATCCGTATCGCTGGTCGCCAGCCCCTCCAGCATCGCGTTTGGCGGCTCCGTGCAACTCACTGCCACCGTCAGGTCGGCCGCTGCCGGCTCCTCTTTGCCCACCGGCGCCGTCTCGTTCACCACCGGCAGCACTTTTCTCGGCAGCGCGTCGCTGGTCACCGTGGGAGGGGTCGCGACGGCTACCCTGACCGTCACCGGTCCCCGATTGCCTGTCGGCAACGCAAACGTCACAGCGACGTATTCGGGAGACGCGAATTCTAACCCCTCCACCGGCTCTAGCTCGGTAAGCGTCGCGCGGGGCCCGGCGGGTTCGTTTGTCTCCGTGAGCATCACGCCTAATCCGGCGCACGAGGGGCAGTTCATCCGGGTATTGCTGACGGAGGAAGCCGGAGTCGGCACTACTATTACCGGCTGGACCATCAACAGCGTCGACGATTTTCCCTTGTTCGCCCAGGATTTCGGAACGACGGCGCTCCCGGCGTATGGAACCTTGTCCGCCACCATTAACACAGCGACGCCGGCGGTAGTGCCCAGCGCCCGCGTCTACGTCTTCACGGGCGTGGATGCCGATGGCCGCACGTGGTCGCAACAATACACTTTGACTCTCGAGGGTCCTCTGCAAACACCCTTGATCACTCTGACCGGCGTCCCCCCCAACGTGCAACAGAATCCCTCCGCCGATCCTGCTTGCCAGTGGTCGCAGCAATTAATGGTGCAGGAGAACCGGGGTTTCGCCGTGGAGCTCACGCGTTTGCTCGCCGGCGCCGCGGATTGGACTTCTCGGATCTCTCAGCTTTTCGGAACCACGCACTTGGCCCCGCTCGGGATGTTACAAGCGCCGATCTGTTGGCCTGGCGCAAATGCGCCACCGCCGACCACTTTCGAAATGGACGGCGTGGACCAAACCGGCGTGCCCGTCACGGCAACCTCCCAATCCACGTATTCGGTCCCCACCGCCGGCCCGGCTGCGCTTTCGGTCGCGCAAGATACTGTGACGCTCCGAACGTCGTCTGCCCCCGGGGTCGCGATTGGGAACCTCACGGTGAACCTTACAAGCGGTGGCGCATGGACGGTCTCGGTTCTTCCAGCCAACCAATCCACCGCCTGGCTGAAAGCTGCCGCGGCCACGAGTACGTCATCCCAGGTGACGTTGCAGGCGTCGGCCGCTAATCTCTCCCCGGGCGTCTACAATGCGACGCTGTTGATTCAAGCTGGGGATGCAGTTCCACAATTTGTCGAAGCGCGAGTGGTGTTTCTGGTCGGCGCATCCAACGGCATTGCCATCGACCATATCGGCAACGGAGCATCTTTCCAGCCGGCCTACGCTCCCGGCATGATCCTCAGTGTTTTCGGATCGCAACTGTCGCAGGGCGTGCAAGCTGTCAGCAACCTCCCTTTGCCTGTCACGGTGACGGGTGTTTCCGCTACCATCAACGGAGTCCCCGCACCCTTCTACTACAGCTCGCCCAGCCAGTTGAATATCCAGATTCCCTACGAGACGGGAACCGGCCCCGCTGTCCTTGGAGTGAACAATAACGGACAAGTCGCGTCGTTCTTGTTCCCGGTGACGGCCTCCGCTCCCGGCATCTTCAACGATTTCAGCCAACCGCCGTCTCTCGTCCCCTCTTCTACCGGCAAACGCGGCGATACGCTCCTCGCTTTCATCACCGGAGAAGGCGAGGTTTCGCCCCCGGCGCCAACTGGGGCCACGCCATTCGTCGCCACGCCGATACCCCTGCTGCCGCGGCCGCTGCTGCCCGTCACCGTGACAGTCGGCGGAGTGACCGCGCCGATTGCATTCGCCGGCATCCCATCCGGCGTGGCCGGCGTAACGCAGATTAATTTCGTGATTCCCGGCAATGCCCCGCTGGGTGTGCAGCCGGTAGTTGTAACTGTGGGGAATGTGGCAAGCCCCGCCGTTTTCGTTACCGTGACCCAGTAATAGGAATCGCGGCGCTGAAGCGCCGCCCTGGCTAAAGTCCGCTCTCCAACGGCTAGTGCGCAGCGGCGTCGCGGTCCGAAACAATCACCACTTGCATATCCCGGGCTTGCTGGACCACGCGCTGCACCAGATTGTGCGAGAACAAAGGTAGCCAAGTCCGCTCACGCGGCTTGGCGAGAAAAATCTGCTGGATTCCGTTGCGGTGCGCGAAGTCGACCAGCGCCCCGGCCGTGTCGTCGCCTTCCAGAATGCGCGTCTCGATGTGAAGATTGCGCGCGAAGTTGAGGAATTTCTCAATGACTTCGCGATCCTTGGGAGCTAGGCTGATCAGATCGCCCGTCGGCTGCACCGTGACGGCGAAGCATTCGGCGCCCAGAAAATCGCTCACGCGCTTGGTTCTGCGAATCAACATGGCCGTTTCAGGCGCGGCGGTCACAAGCACCACGATTCTCACGCGCGCCGCCGCGGCTATCGGTACCGGGCCGGTCCCATCCCCGGTTACGCCGGTTTCCAGCCGGTGCTCCACCTCGTGAGCCGCCTGCCGCAGGGCGAGCTCGCGCAGAGCCACCAGCGTCTGTTCGCGAAAGAAATTGAGCAGCGCCTGTTGTGCTTTTTCTTTCGGGTATACGACTCCGCGTTCGAGCCTGTGCAATAACGCACGCGGCGTGACGTCGGTCATCACCACTTCGTCAGCCTGCTGCACCACCCAGTCCGGAATCGTCTCCCGCACCCGAACGCCGGTGATGTGCCAGATTTGATCGTTCAGGCTTTCCAGGTGCTGGATGTTCATGGTGGTCAGCACGGAGATGCCGGCATCCAGCAGCGCCATCACGTCTTCCCAGCGCTTGGCGCGCTCCGACCCGGGAACATTGGTGTGCGGGAACTCGTCCACCAGGCAGACCTCCGGCCGCCGCGCCAGGATCGCCTCCGTGTCCATCTCTTCGAAAGTGCAGTCCCGGTAGGCCAGCTTCTTTCTCCCGATGATCTCGAGGCCTTCGGTCTTGGCGATAGTGTCTTTGCGGCCGTGCGGCTCGAAATAGCCAATCACTAGATCGACGCCACGAGCCTTCAACGCCTGGCCCTCCTCCAGCATCTGGTAGGTTTTGCCTACGCCGGCGGCATAGCCCATGAAGATCTTCAGCTTCCCGCGCGGGGCTTGCTCCGCCATGCGCTAGTCCTCCGGAACAGTCCACTTCTCGCCGCAGCGGAATGTGCGGAAACGCTGGCCGGGGCGGTGACCGAGCATGTGCGCGACAAACGCGCCCTCCTGGTCTTCCGAGAACGTTCCGTAGTGCATCGGAATCACCCATGCCGCTCCGATATCTTCGGCAAGCAGCGCGGCTTCGCTAGGGGAAAAGTTGTTCCCTCCGACGGGCAGAAGAGCAACGTTCACATTGAAGGGACGAAGCCGGTCCGCGAGACCGTCATACATGGCGCAATCGCCCGCGTGATAGATAGTCCAGCGTCCGAAACGGATCAAATAGCCGAGATAAGGGTAGCCGGCGGATTGCGTCCAATCCAGCCGCGGATGAGCGGAAGGAACGGCGTAAATACGTCCGTAGAGGTTCTCTTTGAAATACTCGATGCGGAGGCCGTTGTCGGTTGGGGTTATGCGTTCATAGGGGACTCCGCTGGCGTGCGCGAGAGTGGCGCTGCCGCGCGGGAGCACTAACTTCGCCTGCGGCGAGGAAGAGAGCATAGGAATCAGCGAGGAAGCGTCCAAATGCCCCGGATGGGCGTGCGTGGCGAGTATCATATCGGCGTGCCGCACTTGATCGCCGGAAAGGGGAGAAGCGCACAAACGCGGCTTCCCCGGCGGGTCCGAGAAGCAGGGGTCGATGTAGAAGGTGATGTTCGCGAACCGGACGACAAATCCGGCGTGGCCGATCCACCACAGCGCCGGAGTGGGCGTAATGGTCAGATCGATTTCGCGGATAAGGTCCGCGCCGCGGGTGACCGGCTGAAGCAAGTGTGAGTGTAACCTTTCGGGATTTTTGCGGTAACGAATCGTATGCTTCGTCACGCTATTCGTAGTTTAGCGAGAACGCCCGCCTTCACTGCGACCGTGATCGCGACGCTGGCGCTCGGCATTGGAGCCAACAGCGCGGTGTTTTCCGCGATCGACGCGGTGCTACTCAAACCGCTGCCGTTTCCGGACGGCGACCGGCTCATGCGTCTCCAGCAAGTGCATCCTAGGAATCCGAATACATTCGTCGCGCCGGTGAGGCTCACAGATTGGAGCCGGCTGAATTCCACGTTCCAGTCTATTAGCGGCTATTACACGCAGGACGATTCGGAAACTTCGGGCGACCTCCCGGAGAAGCTCAAGCGAGCGTTCGTTGCGCCGCGATTCCTGGAAATGTGGGGGATTGCACCCGCGCTAGGCCGCGATTTCCGGCGCGAGGAGGAGCGTTTCGGCGGACCGAACGCAGTGCTGATCAGCGAGCGCTTCTGGCGCCGGCGGTTCAATGCGGATCCGAGCGTCTTAGGGCGGCAGTTGCGCCTTTCTAGTTTCGCGTACTCCATTGTGGGCGTGCTCCCCGCGTCGTTCGCTTTCTCCGATCCCGACGTGGATCTTTGGTCTCCCAGTTCCATGGATGCACCCTTCGCGCAAGACCGGGCCGAGACCTGGTTCAGGGTGATTGGCCGGTTGAAGCCGGGTGTGGCGCTGGAGCGGGCTCGCGCCAATTTGAATACGGTACAGGCCAATCTGGGCTCGCAGTTTCCAAAAACCGACGGCGACCTCACAGTGGACGTTCAGCCGCTGAAGGAAGTCAGAATCGGGGGCATTCGAAGCTCGCTCTGGATTCTATTTGGCTCCGTTTCTCTGCTGCTCTTGATCGCCTGCGCCAACATCGCCGCGCTGCTTCTGGCCCGCGCTATGGGACGCCGACAGGAAATATCAGTCCGGTTCTCGCTTGGCGCCACGCGCCGGGCCGTGGTGAGAGTCGTGCTTGCCGAGGCGTTCGTGCTGGCGCTGGGCGGCGCGTTGCTGGGATTGGCGCTTGCCACAGCCGCGATCCGGGCCTTGCGAATATTGGCGGCAACTCTTCCACGCGTCTCCGAGATTAGCTTGGATTGGCGCGTGGCGCTGTATACGCTGGCCTGCTCTATCGCTGCGACGCTGCTCTGCGGCCTGCTGCCCGCGCTTAGAGCTACTGCTGAAGACGTCTCGGCTTCTTTGGCCTACTCCGGCCGCACCCAAGTTGCCGGACGGAGGCCGATACAATACGCGCTGGTTGGAATTCAGGTAGCTTTGGCGGTGACGCTGCTCGCTGGGGCAGGTCTACTGCTCCGCAGCTTTCAGGAATTGGGGCGAGTGTCACCGGGCTTTGAATACAGCCACGTGCTTACGCTTCAGATCAGCTCGTCCTGGGGCGAGACCGGCGATATGAAGGCTCTTGGCAAACGCACCGAGAGAATCCTCGATTCGCTGGCCGCGACGCCGGGAGTGGAAGGCGCGGCCATGATGGTGATGAGCTTGCCGGGAGTACCGGAGAAATATCCATTGGAAGTCCAGCTCGCCGAGGGCCGGGCCGACACCGAACCGAAAATGATCGCCGAATCGCGCGCCGTTTCCTCCAGTTATTTCGAAACTATGCGGATACCCCTGCTCTCGGGCGAGACTTGCCGCGCTGGAACAGGCGTTCCTAATGTGGTGGTGAACCGCGCGTTCGCGGACGCGTATTTGAGCGGCTCCGCGTTGGGCTTCCATTTGCGCTTCCGTCCGGGGGCGCCGCCCGCGGAGATTCGAGGCGTGGTGGGAGACGCACGGGAGCAAGGGATCAACCACGCACCCGTTCCTACCGTGTATAACTGCTACGAAATAGCTCAACCCGGCGCTAATTTTCTGCTCCGCACGCGCGCCGCGCCGGCGAGCATGGCCGAAACCGTCCGCCGCCGGATTCATGAAATCGAGCCGCTGCGCTCGGTGTTCGGAATTGTGCCGCTGGAGCAGCATTTCGACGACGCTTTCGCGGAGAACCGCTTTCGAACCATCCTGTTGACGTTTTTCGCCGTGACAGCGATTTCGCTGGCGTCCGTAGGTTTATATGGGATGCTCGGCTATCTGGCGGCGGCACGGAGAAGGGAAGTGGGGTTGCGGCTTGCGCTCGGGGCGATGCGAGGACAAATCCTCAACCGCTTCCTGCTGGAAGGACTGGGTGTTACCGCGGCCGGCTGCGCCGCCGGAATTGGTTTGGCATTGGCGTTTACGAGACTCCTTTCGGGAATGTTATACGGCGTAACGGCCTGGGATTCGTCGACGCTGGCAGGCGTTGTTGCCTTGGTGCTGGCTGTGGCGGCGCTGGCGTCATTGCTTCCGTCTCTGCGCGCCGCGCGAGTGGAGCCGATGCAGGTGCTCAGGGAGGAATAACCGCGCCTCACTCGCTAGGCGCGAAAACAAACGCATACGCTAGCAGCGCGGCGCCGACCAGCAGCGGAATCAAGCCTGCCAGATACACCGGCACGTCGGGCACAAGCGCCTGAAGAAAGACGACCACCCCAACGCCCACGGCGGCACAAATCAGCCCGCCCAGCTTTAGCCCCTCGCGGGTCCGGCGCGCGCTCCGTCTCTCGTCTTCGCGCATCACGGCTAGCACGCCCTCCGCGTCCGAGCCCTTCATCTCGGCGATGCGCTTCAGCGTCTCGCCCTTGTAAAACTCTCTTGCCTGTGCGGGCGTCATGAACGCTCCCATCGGCGAGGGCGACTCTGGCGCCGGCTTCAGCGCTTCGTGGAGCGCCGAGAGCACCTGTTCCGGCGGCGCCTCTCGCATCTCCGCGATCTTCTTGATAGCCTCGCTCCTGTAATACGCTTCGCGCTCGCGGCGCTGGGCGTTCACCCACGCTCGCACGCCTAGATAAGAGAAGAACGCGATTGCGGCTACGCCCCATCCCAGGGCCATCGCTAGATTCTCATCCATGTGGTCCTCCTTTTACCGGGTCAGACCTACAGCGGCGTCAAAAGGTTGCGTTTTCTGATGAAGCCTGATCGGATGGAGAAAATGCAACCTTGCGCGGCCATGCCTGGTCTCACCGGGAGAGGAACACCCTTGAGCGCGGAGGCCGACCGAGCCGATGTCGAGAAGGTGCTGGCCGGCGATATTGATGCCTTCGAGAACATCGTCCGCAAGTGGCAGGGTCCGCTCGTCAACCTCGCCTACCGCTTTTGCCGCGACCGCAGCCGCGCCGAAGACATGGCTCAAGGTGCGTTCCTGCGAGCCTTTCGCGGGCTTCGTGGATGGCGCAAAGACGCGGCCTTTTCCACTTGGCTGTTCGCGCTCGCCACGAATCTTTATCGTTCCGAGATCCAGCGCATTCCTCCGCGAACGATACCGCTCGAGATGATCGCCGAGCCAGGCGACCCGCGCGCCCTCTTCTCCGGCGACGATGTCGAGATTCGAGACAGCGCCGTGCGGCGCGCCGTCTTGGCGCTTCCGGCGAAATATCGCGACGCCTTGACGCTCTACTATTTTCATGAAAAGGACATTGCCCAGGCCGCTCAAAGCCTCGGCGTGGCGGAGGGGACCGTCAAAGCCAGACTGAACCGGGGGCGCGAGCTGCTGCGCACAAGGCTCCCGCGGCTGTTGGAGGATCTAAAGTTGAAGGAGGCGCAATGAAACAAGACGAAGTCGACCGCGTTCTTTCCGGCGAGCTGGGGATCGAGCCTTCGCCCGGTTTCGCGAGCCGAGTGATGTACGCCGTGCAACGCGAGGCCTCCGCACCGCCTCCGATTCCGTTTCCTTGGAAGCGAGCGATGCCGGGTCTGGTGGCTGGCGCGCTCGCGCTGATTGCCCTGATTGTGGC
Source organism: Bryobacteraceae bacterium (assembly GCA_035631295.1). Lineage (GTDB taxonomy): Bacteria > Acidobacteriota > Terriglobia > Bryobacterales > Bryobacteraceae > Palsa-187. The sequence goes on from DASQJB010000095.1 coordinate 21,107, forward strand.
CATGGTGCAGAGCGCCGGTCGTGCTGCCTCGGATGCCTCAACTCAAGGGAGCGTCATGCAGACGCTGTTGCATGCAGTGGACATTGGGAGGATGTACGGTATCGGCTGGATCCTCTTGACTATTCTCGTTACCTTGGGGTGCGTAACGTTATCGATGCGTCTGACTGCAGGGACTCGGACGTTCTAGGCAGGACGACTGAAGAGGGCTATTCTTGGGCGGGCATTTGAACGTCGGCGTCACGCCACGCGCTGAGCTTTAGCCTGCGGCACACCCAGCAGAGACCTTCCGCGGAATTGGGGGCGCACTCGCCTCCACAAATCACACAGGCCTGCGGCTTCTTGAAGCGGTTCAGTTGAATCGAGCGCCGGGCCTGTTCCAGGATTACTTCGGGGACGACTGCGTTCGGGCTGGCCGATGTTTCCGGCAGGGGGCGTTTCCGTTTCACATTTCTACTATACAGCAAGGGAGCGCCGGGTCAAGACTGCGCCAGGCCATTTTGGGGTTGCAAAAACGTCGGCTACAATCGATGATTTCCTCCTTCTCATGTCAAAGACCGCATTTTTGTTTCCCGGGCAAGGCTCGCAGTTCGCTGGAATGGGCAAGAGCCTGGCCGAGGCTTTCCCGGAAGCCGCGCGCATTTTCGAGGCAGCGGATGAGGCCCTGGGCTTTCCGCTTTCGCGACTGTGTTTCGAAGGGCCTGAGGAACAGCTTAAGCTCACCGAGAACCAGCAGCCGGCGCTGCTCACGGTTTCTGCGGCGGCGCACGCCGTGCTTCGCGCCAGGGAGGTGCGCGCGGACTACGTAGCGGGCCACAGCCTCGGAGAATACTCGGCTCTGGTTGCGGCGAAGTCGCTGGATTTCGCGGACGCGGTGCGGCTGGTTCAGAAACGGGGCCGCTATATGCAGGAAGCCGTGCCTGCGGATGTGGGAGCGATGGCCGCTTTGCTGAAGCTGCCGGATGGCGCTCTCGATCGAATCCTGGCGGAAGCGGCGCAAGGCGAAGTGGTCGCCGCCGCCAATCTCAATTCGCCGGATCAGATCGTGATCGCAGGCCATGCCCGGGCGGTGAGCCGCGCGATGGAACTCGCGAAGGCCGCGGGCGCCCGGCGCGCGATTCCGATATCGGTGAGCGCGCCCTTTCACTGCCCGTTGATGGAGCCTGCGCAGGCGCGTCTGAAAGCCGATCTGGACGCAACGGAGTTCCGCGATCTGGAAACGCCTCTGATCAACAATTGGCAGGCACGCGAGATTCGAACCGGCGCGGAAGCGCGCGAGGGTTTGTACTGGCAGGTGCCCAATCCGGTGCGCTGGAGCGATTCGATCCGCGAGCTCGCCCGCCGCGGAGTGACGCGATTCATCGAAGTCGGCGCGAGAGGCGTGCTGACCGGTCTGCTGCGCAACATCGATCCGTCCTTCGAAGGAATGAAATTCGGCGAAGCGGCGGATTGGGAGAAGTTGAAATAAATGGACCAACCGGCGCAACAACACCAGCTCAAACGCGAGCTTCGGCTTGTGGATCTGGCGTTAATGCAGGTCGGGCTGATCGTCGGGTTGTCCTGGACGGGATCGGTTGCGGTAGAGGGCTCGACTCACGTGTTCTTGTGGCTGGCCGGAATTCTGTTGTTCTATATGCCTCTAGGAGCGACCGTGATTGTGCTCAGCCGCGCCATTCCGATCGAAGGCGGGGCATATCAGTGGATCAAGACCGGGATTTCGCCTTTTGCGGGCTACATGGCCGCGTGGAATAGTTCCTTTTACTCGGTGGTCGTTTGGGGAACCGTGGGGCCTTCCGTGGTAAATAGTCTGGCTTATATCGCCGGACCGCGCGGAAGCTGGATGACGAACAGCACTCGCCTGATACTGGGCGCAGCGATCGTTTTCCTGTTGGTGGTTTTCGCGGTAAATGCGCGCGGGCTGCATTTGGGAAAGTGGATCATAGGGAGCGGGTCGGCCATGACCATCGCGCTGGGGGCTTTGATGCTGTATCTACTCGCTGCGAGATGGGCCAGCGGCGCTCCCTTCAGCCACAAGCCGTTTTCTGCCGCTTTGCCGGCCTGTTCCCTCCTGACGCTGAACGTGTTTACGAAAATATCGCTTGGCGCCTTGAGCGGATTCGATAACACAGCCGTGTTCGCCGGCGAATGCCGCGCGCCGGACCGGGATCTGCCCCGCTCAGTGATGCTGTCAGGGCCGCTGGTCGCCGCCATCTATATTTTGGGAACCGGCGCGCTGCTTGCCTACGTTCCGCCCGCCAAGCTCGATTTGGCCGCTCCGCTTCAGCAACTCATGCGAGCCGGATTCGGCAATTCGGGTTTCGGCGAGGTGTTAACGATCTTGACGGTTTGCGCCCTGCTATTGAACCTCGTCGCGGGGGCGGTGGCATTGGTGGGAGTGACGTCGCGCTTCCCGATGGTGATCGGCTGGGATGGCCTGCTTCCCGGTTGGTGGAGCGATCTGCATCCCAGATTCCGCACACCCGTGAAGGCGCTGGCCATGGTAACCACGGCTTGCATCGGGGTCGCATTGGTGAGTTCCCTCGGCGGCGCCGGAGGCCAGGAAATCTTCCAAATTGGCACGGGAAGCGGCATCGCCTGCTTGTGCATCTATTACGCCTTACTATTTTCCGTGGTCCTGTTTGGCCGCTTTTCGGGCCCGATGCGTGTGGCGGCGCTTTGCGGGTTTCTGGTCTGCGCGGCAGCTCTGCCGTTTCAGATCGTGCCGCTCACCGGGGTTTCAGACCGTGGCGCCTTCGGCTTGAAAGTAGGCGGGCTAATCTGCGCGATCAACCTCACCGGTGCCTGGCTATACTGGCGCGGGGCCAAGCGGCTGGCCGGATCAAAGCATCTTCTGAATGTGAGCTAGAAACTCCGGGTCGGTCCAGTTTTGATTGCTGACGATCTTTTCGACCACCTTGCCAGAGGAATCGATGATGTAGGTCTCGGGGAATTCAAAAGTTCCATAGTGGCTGGCAATTGCAGCGTCCGGATCGCGCCAGGTGTCGAACGTGATATGGAAGCTTTCGAGAAACCGCTTATATTGCCGCTCGTTGACGTCGACGCTGACGCCCAAAACTACCACGCCTTTCGGGCCAAACTGCCGTTGGAAAGCGTTCAGCGACGGAACTTCCTCCACGCAGGGTGCGCACCAAGTGGCCCAGAAGTTCAGCACCAGCAGTTTGCCGCCGAAGTCGGAAGGCGTGATCTTGTGGCCCCGGTCGGTGAGAATGCTGAAGTCAGGCGCTTTGTCTCCCGCATTGACCACAGGCGGCTCAAGAGTTCCATAAACGACCCATACCAGCGCCACCGCCAGAACTGCCACTAGAGCGATCAGGATTCGATCTGTTTTCCAGCCCACGCTATTATTTTAGAGGATCGCGAAATTTCCCTGTAGCATCGAATAACTGGCCCTATGCGAATCACGAGAAAGGCCGAGTTCTCCGCGTCCCATGTCTGCGCCAATGCGGCGTGGAGCGCGGAAGAGAACCGCAAGGTATATGGTCTTAGCGCCAACCCCAATGGCCACGGACACAATTACGTATTGGAGGTTACCGTGGAAGGCGATCCTGATCCGGTGACGGGAATGGTGTTCGACCTGCGCGAGCTGAAGGAAATCCTGAACCAGGAAGTGGTCGAGCCGATGGATCACCGCTTCTTGAACCGCGAGGTCCCTCCTTTTGATCATGTCGTGCCGACCGCGGAGAACATTGCCGCGGAAATCTGGCGGCGGCTGGAGGAGCGTATCAGGCGAGAGCATCACGGCGTGCATCTTGCCAACGTGAGATTGTACGAGACGGCCGATTTGTATGTCGACGTGGGGGCTGAATCATGACGTTGACGCGCCGCTACCGTTTCGCCGCTTCGCATCGCTTGCACGCCGACCCGCTGAGCGAGGAGGAAAACCGCATATTGTACGGAAAGTGCAACAACCCCTACGGGCACGGCCACGACTACGTCCTCGAAGTAACAGTGGAAGGCGTGCCCGACAGCTCCGGTCAGATCGCCGATCGCGCTTCTCTGGATGAAATGGTTCGTGGCCAGGTTCTATCGCGCCTGGATCACATGAATTTGAATCAGGATGTACGCGAATTCAGGACGCTGGTTCCGACGACCGAGAATCTCGCGTCTCTTATTGAGAAGATGCTGCTGGAACATTGGAATCTGCCGGCTCGGCTGGCGCGCTTGCGCATTTCGGAGACAGAGCGAAACGCGTTTGAATTGGAGATCGCCCGATGAGCAAGGCGGTAGTGAAAGTAATGCCAACTCAGGCGATGTCGGTCGCCGCGAGTCTGAAAGAGGTTTTGAGGCTGCTCGGCGAAGATCCCGAGCGCGAAGGGCTGGCTCATACGCCGGAGCGCTGGGAAAAGGCGATGCGCTTCCTGACGCGCGGCTACGGCGAGAGCCTTGAAAAGATCGTCAATGGCGCGATCTACAGCGTCCAGTGCGACGAAATGGTAATCGTGAAGGACATCGAATTCTTCAGCATGTGCGAGCATCACCTGCTGCCGTTTTTCGGTAAGATTCACGTCGCCTACCTGCCCAAGGACAAGGTGATCGGCCTGAGCAAGATTCCGCGCATTGTCGACATGTTCGCCCGGCGCCTGCAGCTACAGGAGCGGCTGACGCAGCAGGTTGCGGAAGCCGTGCAGGCTGCGATTTCCCCGCGCGGCGTGGCCGTGATGGCCGAGGCGCGCCACTTCTGCATGATGATGCGGGGAGTGGAGAAGCAGCATTCGGGGACCATCACCAGCACCACCCTGGGCGCGTTCCGCGCGAATAAGGCCACGCGCGACGAGTTCCTGTCGCTAGTCGGAAGGCCGGTTTAAGCGCCTCGGAGCGGATTCGGGAACCCGTCCGCATCCTCCTCGGTCGAGCGGTGCAGGCATTGGAAGTCCTTCTCGATCAGGATACGTGGAGTCGAAGAGGAATTCTCCATGCCGGTTTGGTCCGGAGACAGCCAGATGCGCGCCATTGGCTTGGGTACAAAGCACAGCCACGCGGCCGTCATTTAGCGTTGCCGAGAGTTCCGTGACGTCGGCCGCCGCGATCGAATAAATCAGCGAACGGCCGCCCGGAAACGGAACGGTGCTTTCCACGCGCCCGGCCCTTTCAAATTGCGCGACTTCGGATTGGCTCAAGCGCAGCCGCAGGGAATCGTCATACAAGCGGAGTTTCATGAATCTCGATGCACAGTGTCGGGTGAAAACGCGGGGAGACAAATAGCGACGTATTCAGCGCCATTCGGCGTGGAGTAACGCACCCATTCACCCTTTTGCGCCAGCACTGCTTGGCCGGCGGCCACTTCCAGAGCGCCGCCAGTGTGCTCCACACGCACCGTTCCTTTCAGCACCACGGTGAATTCATCGAACTCGGGTTTTTGCCCGGGCTCGGACCAGCCGGCCGGGCTCCGCATATGAGCGACGCTCACTTGGGAATCGCCGGTGTTCACACGTCCGATATATTCATCGATTACTTTGTTGCCCGGGACGGGGATGCGCTTGGGCGCGTCTATCAGTTTCGGCATATTCTATTGGTACCGCAGAGCCTCGGCCGGAGCGATGCGCGTGGCGTTCCACGCCGGATACAGCGTGGCGATCAGGCTAATGGCCATGGCCCCCGCCGCGATCCAGAGTCCATCCACCCACCGCGAATCAAACGGCACATAGGATAGCGCGTACACTTCTCCATTCAGCTTGAGCCAACGGTACTTATCGGCGAAATGGCAGAGTGCGTATCCGAGCGCCAGCCCAATTGTGGTTCCTGAAGCGCCAATCAGCGCGCCCTCGTACACGAAGATGCGGCGGATCTGCTGGAGGCGCGCGCCCATCGACATAAGAATCGCGACATCGCGGTGCTTTTCCATCACCATCATCACTAAGGCGATCAGAATGTTTAACGCAGCCACGGCCTGAATTAATCCGATCGTGATGACAGTGACGATGCGCTCCATCTTCAGCGCGTCAAAGAGAGCGCGATACTGCTCCTGCCAGGTGATAGCGGCGAGCTTCGGCCCCGCCGCGGCGTCGGCCTCGTGGGCGACGGTCCTCACGTTATTAAAAACATCGTCCACCTGAAGCTCGATGGCATTGACGACGTCGCCGACGCCGAAAACTCTCTGAGCATCTTCGATTCGCATGTAAGCCCAGTGCAGGTCCGTGTCATAGAAGCCGGATTCGAAGATGCCGGCCACCCTGAGCTTTTCGACGCTTGGCTCTGGGCCGAAGGGCGTGAGTTTGCCGTCGGGAATGATTAGCCGGACCTCCTTGCCCTGCACCGCGCCGATGTCTTCGGCCAGGCGCGCTCCGATTATGATTCCCGGAAGCTCGCCGGGCGCCGCCGCCATATTGTCGATGGATCCGGATTTGAGCCGCTGGAGCACCTGCGGCGCCGGCGCGCCCGCCCCCAGCGGAACCCCTTTGACTTGGACGCCGTCACTACGCACCAGGCTGACCAGACCCTCTTCATATAACCCGGGCATGGCTGACTTCACATGTCGCAGCCGCGATAGCTTGCGGGAGATGTCCTCCCAGTTATCGATTCCGCCACTGGGCTCCTTCTCGAGCACGGAGACCGGGGCGGTGGTCGCCGACAACAGGTCGTGCTCGAAGGCGCGCCGGAAGCCGTTCTGAATAGCCACGGCGATCACCAACGCGGTGACGCCGGCAATCACGCCAATCACCGAGATGAGGGTGATCACGGAGATAACGACTTGCTTCCGTTTGGCACGGAGATAGCGATGGGCAACAAACAACTCAAACATTTAATTTCTCGCAAAGGCGCAAAGCAGCGGAGCCGCAACCAAGCGCCGGGCAAAGCCCGGCGGCAGGCTGAAAGCCAGGCCCCACCGAAATCGTCCCAGCAGGCAATGATTCTCAGGCGTAGTATTGCAAAGCACGCAAAGGCCTTACTTCAATTTTCGCGCAATCCCGATTTCTCCTTCGGGCCGGAGGAGCGGGAACAGTATAACGTCGCGGATGGACTTGGAATCGGTGAGCAACATCACTAGACGGTCGATGCCGATGCCTTCGCCGCCGGTGGGAGGCATTCCAAAACACATAGCGCGAAGGTAATCTTCGTCCATGCGATGCGCCTCTTGGTCACCCGCAGCGGCGAGGGCGAGCTGCATCTCGAAGCGGCGGCATTGCTCTTTGGGGTCGTTTAGCTCGGTGTAGGCGTTGCCCAGCTCAATGCCCCCGGCGTAGATTTCAAACCGTTCGACGAACGCCGGATCTTCGGGCTTGTTCTTGGACAGCGGAGAGACTTCGACCGGATAGTCGTAAATGATTGTTGGTTGGATCAGCGTAGGCTCAACTTCGGCCTCGAACTTCGCCATCAGGGCGTGCCCTTTCAGGTTTTGGTCTCCGACCGCTTCCTGCATTGACATGCGGCGGATGCCGCCGAAGTCGATCTGATTCCCCAGGTAGGTAATGATCGTGGATCCAGTTACGTCGATAGCAGTCTGCCTCAGCAGTTCTTCCGTAAGATCCATCAAGCCGCGGTAATCCGTGTAAGCCTGATAGAACTCCAGCATCGTGAATTCGGGATTGTGGCGGGTAGAGATGCCCTCGTTGCGGAAATTGCGATTGATTTCGTATACGCGCTCCATGCCGCCGACGATCAACCGTTTCAGATAGAGTTCCGGGGCGATGCGGAGATACAGGTCCATGTCGAGCGTGTTGTGATGAGTGATGAATGGCTTCGCGGCCGCGCCACCGTACACGGGCTGCATCATGGGCGTTTCCACTTCCACGAATCCGCGCTCTTCAAGCTGGCGGCGAAGCGAGGCGATGATCCGCGCGCGCGTGCGAAAAATCTTTTGCGACTCCGGATTGGCGATCAAGTCAAGATAGCGCTGGCGGTAGCGTATCTCCACATCCTCCAGACCGTGCCATTTTTCGGGCAGGTTTAGCAGGATCTTCGAAAGGAAAGCGAGGCGCTCGGCGTGCAGGCTCAACTCGCCTGTGCGCGTGCGGAACAGATAGCCTTCGACGCCCACGATGTCACCGTTATCGAGCATCTCGTAGAGTTTGTAGTCGCGCCCGCAAACGGCGTCCTTGCGCACGTAGATCTGCAAGCGCTCGCCGGATTGAAGCAGATGCATGAAACCGGCCTTGCCCATTCTGCGGACGGTCTGGATCCGGCCAGCAATCGTCACGCGAGGCTTATGCTGCTCGAGCTCGGCGGTGGTGAGGGCGTTCCAATTCGCCAGGATCTGGGGGATCGTGTGAGTGAAGTCGAACTTGTGGCCGTAGGGCCGGAAGCCGAGCGCCGCGAGTTCCTCCACGCGATGCAACCGCTGCTCAAATACCTCGTCTTCTAGCGACAATGGATCTCCTTGTTATCACCGCTCCCTTGCGGTCGCGGCTCGGTTTCCGGAATAGTCAACGCTTGACGATCACTTCGCGAAGGGCATCGCGAGTAAGGAAAAATTTAACCGAGTGAAAGTCCTGAAACAGTTTTTCCAGGTTCCGGTTATTGAAGAACTGGATCGGATGCAGAGCGCCTCGCGGGGTCATCAAGATCGTGCGGCGGTCCTGGATGCGGCACGAAAAGGATGGCGGCGGCTGCTTTCGCTCCTCCGCATGAAACAGGGCCAGCAGAGACGCGCCCGGCCGAAGCATAGAGTGCAAGCGAGCGACTACGCGTCCGAGCAACCGGGGCCCAAGATACTCCAGCATGTCCCATACTAGCGCCCCATCGAAGTCGCCAGCAGGAAAATCGAGCGTGGCCTGAAGAAACGCGTCCGCATTCACCGGGTCCGCCTGGTTCTCATAAAAATCCCCGTGTCCGAAGCATTCCTCCAATTGGAGCATGAAGTCTTCGGAATAAAGGCGGTGGCCCTGGCCCGTCACGAAGCTGATGGTGCTTTGAGAAGCGCCCGCCAGGTCGAGGATCTTCAATCCAGGCCGCTCGTCGAGCAATGTGCAGAACTGTTCGAGGCCGCGACTGTTGCGAGTTTCCAACTCCGCGCGAGGTTTCAAAGCCGACCCGGCCGGCGGGCTAGCGCTTTCCGTCGGCTGCTCCGGCCGCTGCCGCGGATTGAGACGAGCCGCCAGGCGCCGGGGCGGCGGGCTTCTGCGCGGGCGTCGAGGGAGCCGCCGCGGCGGGGGCGGGCGCGAGGGTCGAAGTAGCCGGCCGCGCTGCGTCCTGTCGGACGATATCGATATTTCCCTTGAAATATGCGCCGTCCTCGATCACTACCCGCGCGGTCTTGATGTCGCCCACCAGTTTCGCCTCCCGGCGGATATCGATCTTGTCGGTGATCTCCACGTCACCTTGGATGGTCCCGATCACCACCAACTCCCGCGCCTTGACGTTGGCCTTCACTTTTCCGTTGGGGCCGATGGTGAGCCGGTGCTCTTTCAGCTCCACTGTACCTTCGACCTCGCCGTCGATCGTGAGATCCTCACGGCTGATAATCTGACCCTTCAAAATGACGGATTTTCCGAGAACGGCGGAGCGTCCGCCTTCATGATGCGATTCAGGGGGACGGCTGGGCAGTGTCGACATAGGGATTCCTTCCTTAGCTAGTACGGACGGGGCCGGCGGGGGGGCGCCCACGGGTTTGGGCGTAAAGTCTTCCTCTTTGCGATTGCGGTTCCACATGGCATTGCGCCTCCTTTACTGGGCAGAATCGGTCCGAATCAATCTATCCTATACCATCGCCGGAGGCTAGCCCTCCCTATTCATCCGGCTTTTACATTTGGAAAAAGCGGGAGACACGTAACCTATTCATTTAACACGGCATTCTATGGATGCACCCGAGTCGCGCGTCGCGATGTTTTGCATGTCGATTCAGTTCACACCGGCTCACAAGACAGTTGACCGCTCCCTCACGGTCGCGGCTCTGTAACGGGCGGTTTAGCTATTCCCAATCTCGCCCCGAATTGCCTCTGCGATGGCCTTGGCGTTGAATTCCACTCGATCGAGCTCCGGGCCTTCCACCATCACACGGGCGAGCGGCTCGGTGCCGGAATATCGGACGAGGACTCGGCCGGCCTCTCCGAACTCAGTCTCGGTTCTGCGGACTTCGGCGCACACCCGTTCCAGTTGATCGAGCGGCTTTCGCTCCCGTACGCGAACATTGAGCAGGGTCTGCGGGTAGGTCACCATCTCCGCCGTCAACTGATCCAGATCCCGGTGGGATCTGCCCATGACTTCGAGCACACGCAGGGCGGAGAGCAATCCGTCGCCGGTGGTGGCGTAGTCGCGGAAAATGATGTGGCCGCTCTGCTCGCCTCCCAGGGGCGCGTTGCGGCGCAGCATCTCCTCAAGTACGTATTTATCACCGACGGAGGTGCGCACCAAGCCGATGCTGTGACGCTTCAGCGCACGTTCCAAGCCCAGGTTCGACATCACGGTCGCGACGACTTCGGTCAATCGTCCTGAAGCGTTCAGAGGCAGTGCGCACAAAAGCAGCACGGCGTCGCCATCCACGATCTTGCCCGAGTGCGAGACGAACAACGCGCGATCCGCGTCGCCGTCAAAGGCAACGCCCAGGTCGGCGCCGGTGACCAGCACCCTGGTCCGCAAGCTCTCTAAATGCTGCGATCCGCAATTCAAGTTGATGTTCTTGCCGTCCGGGGCGCAGTGAATGCACTCCACTTGGGCGCCTAATCGTTCCAGCAACTCGGGCGCGAGATAGGTGGCCGATCCGTGCGCGGCATCCACGACGATCCGCATGCCGTCCAGACCCTCTTGCATCGTGCCCGCCAGATGGTCCAAATACTGGCGATCGAGGCTTTGGTCAGCCGCTAGCGGCTTGGCCACGGGCTTTTCTCCCGATTCAAGCCAGGCGAAAATTTGCGCTTCCAAGTCGCGCTCCTGTTCGTCGGGTAGCTTGAAGCCGGAATGATCGATCACCTTAATCCCGTTATCGCGATATGGGTTGTGGGACGCCGAAATCATGACGCCCGCCGCAAACGGGCCTGTCCGAGCCACGTGCGCAACGCCGGGAGTGGTGATCAAGCCCGCGAATCGAGGGTGAACGCCCTCGCGATCCAGGCCGCCAGCGACATGCTCGGCGATCCAGGGTCCGCTTTCGCGCGTGTCGATTCCTAGTACCGCCTCGGGATTTGCGTGGTTCGCCCGCGAGGGTGGGCTTGACTGAGTGATCCACCTCCCCAGGGCCACGCCCACGGCAAACGCCGCTTCGCGATTCAGCGGGAATTCTCCGGCCACGCCGCGGATTCCATCGGTTCCGAACAACTGCCGCATGATCAGGACTTGCCTTTCATTAGTGCCCACCTCGGATTTTCTCCAGAATCAACCTCACTCTCACCACGGGCGGCGATTCGAATTGTACGCGTGGGTCGTCCACGAAAGCGTCGGTTTGCACTTCGGTAGTTTGGGTTAAATTGCGAACGTCGATCAGGTCGGTGTTCGCTGTTAGGATCGATTGCACCCGTGGCTCCGGGCCGGAAATCCGCAGCTTGTCGGGCGACGGATCCGTCTGCACAATCCGGTACCCCTCCGGCGGGACCCCATCCAGACGCACCGTTACCGGGACTTCCTTTGTCGCAATGCGGAAAGTCTGGAGGCGCACCTGCGAAGGGATAGCGCGGAGGAACGTGACTCCCTGCGGCAGATTGAATTCCGAGCTTGAAATGGTCAGCGTTTGCTCTCCGGGGCGATCGACCGAAGAAAGATCCAGCCTGACGAAAACGGAGGATAGCGAGGACTCCGTCAGATTTCGCGCGGCGCCGCGCAGCTCCGCGCGCAAGCTTCCGGGCGCGTCCGCGGCAAGGACCAGACCTGAATGAAGATTCTGATAGAGAATCGGCACGGATTGAAGGGCCACTACCTCGGGCGCGCCCGCCAGAATCAACCACAGGAGAATCGCGACCGCTAAAGCGCCCAGCTTCCAGCCCAGGTGGCGCGTGAGCCCGCGCAAGGGTTTGTTGCTCATGAGCCAACTTGCTCCGCTTGGGGAGCCCGTTCGGCGCGGCTGGGGCCAATGGCTGTGTGGCGAGTGAGCCATTCGAGCAGCCGATCGAGGCTGACGTCGATTTCCAGCTCGCCATGCGCAGCGATCGAAATGCGCCACGTTTGCTCCGAGACCACCACAGCGAGCGCATCGGTGTCCTCGGTGACGCCGATCGCCGCGCGATGCCGCGTCCCGAGGCTCCGCACCAGCAGGGGACGGGTGGTGAGCGGCAAAAAGCAGGCCGCTGCGGCGATGCGGTCTCCTTGAATAATCACCGCTCCATCGTGCAACGTGCCGCCATGCTGGAAAATCGTGCAGAGCAGGTCGCGCGAAACCCGGGCGTCCAGGGCTACTCCGCTCTCAACGAAAGTGCGCAGACCGACATCGCGCTCGATCACGATGAGGGCGCCGCCGGACCTGGTTTCCAGGATCTCGCGCACCGCCAGCGTAACTTCTTCCATCGCCTCGCGTTGCTCCAACCGGCCCCCTAAGCCGCGCCACGGGATGCGGCCGAAGCGGGCCAGGAGGCGGCGGATCTCCGCCTGAAACATCACGATCAAGGCAAAGGCGGTGTAGGGCGCCAGAATCTCCAGCAAGGAGCGGAAGGCCTCCAGGTGTGCCCAAACCGCGACCAGGTAGGCCGCCATCAGAACGATCAATCCCGCGAGCACGTGAGCGGCGCGCCGTCCGCGAACCATCAGGAACAGGTTGTACACCAGCGTCGCGACCGCAAGAATGTCCAGCACGTGAATCAGCGTAAGCTTCGGAATTACCGGCAGAAGTAGTTGCGGCATGGGCGCGGTATTAATCACTAGTGTAGCGGCGCGGAGGCTCGGACTTTTCTTCGCGCGCTTTTGTGATCGGGCGGCGCGAGCGGGATTGGGGTGGGAGGGACTGAAGGACTCCGGTGTTCGATGTCGGAATTGGGTTCGTCTCGAAAATTCGAATTGATTGCTGGAGGCTCCTGGACAGACGCGACAACCGGCTGCGGAGCGGAGGCGGGCGGCGCATTTTCTGCAGGCGTGGCCGGCTCAACTTCCGCGACGGCGGCGGGGGGGCGTCAAGAACGGCGAGGCGTCGCCTGCGCTAGGTTTGGCAGGCGCAGCGGCGCGGAGTTTCAGGAGCGCGTTCAGGGCGCGGGTGAATTGACGGTCGTAGGAGGTTTCGTAGCGTTGGGGGAGATCGAGGACGCGGCAGTTGTCGGCCAGGTTCTTGAAAGCTGCGGCGGCGCGTTGGGCGGGGGATGCCGGTCCGGGCTGGCGCGCCATTTTCAGATTGAACCCGGCTTTCTGGATTCCGAGGACGCGGAGATGGCGCCAGCGGACGATGGTCATGGTGTCGACCAAGGCGTTCTCGGCGGCAGTGCGCGGCTGGAATTCAGCGATGAGGGAGGCGTGGAGTTGCTCGAAGCGGTCCTTAGATTCGCCTTCGAGGACGACAGCTTGAGCCAGGAGACCCGTGGCGGATGCCGTTTTAGGAAGAGATGGCCTTGCCTTCTTCGGTGAGGCAGGGCCGCGAGATTTGGCGCCGTTGGCGCGAGCGGAATCGAGTTTGCGTTGAGAGCTCATACGACGCCAGGATGGAGCGCATGGCGGGCGCTTGCGGCGGCGCGAGTGTGGAAGGCTCTGTTGGAGAAGAGGATAGAACGTAGCTGAAGTTTGTTATTGGTTGCGGGGTCCTTAGGCGGTTGATACGGTTTCGGAGCCGCGGCCGCGTTAGCCCGGATTTCTCACCAGAAAACGGAGGTCCAGGCGTCCCGACGAGTCGGTACCCGGCAGGCTGAGAGCCTGCGCCACGAGCGGAGCACGACAGTCTGTCTTCGAACTCTGTGGCGCAGCATGGTGAGAAATCCGGGTTAGCACCCGGAGAAGATTGTGGAGAGGGTCATGGGCGACTCAAAACAGCTCATCTGACTCAAAACAGCCCATCTATTGTAGTGAGGAACAAAAGACGACACTTTGTTAACTATTCGAATCGGAGTGCGTGAGTAGGGTTCACAGCCGACGCCCGGCGGGCGGGAATGAACGCCGCGCCTAGTGCAGTCGAGCACAGCACCAAAGTTGCCGAGAGGATCGTTACCGGATCTGTCGGCTTGACGCCGTAGAGCTGCGATTCAACAAGACGGCCCAACGCCCAGACGCAAGGTAGCGCAATAGCTATTCCCCCGGCGATCATCACCAGCGCATCGCTGAGTATCAGCCATACGGTAGAAAGGCGTGTGGCCCCCATTGCCAATCGAATGCCGATCTCGCGCGTGCGTTGGGTCACCACGAAAGACATGACACCATACAGGCCAACCAGCGAGAGCAGGAGCGCCAGCGTGCCGAAGCTGCTGGAAAGGGCGGCCAGCATACGCTCTGTGTTCAAGGTCCGGTTGACCTGCTCGTCGAGCGTGCGGAAATAAGCGATTGGCAAAGTCGGATCGGCGTTACGGAGGATCGCCCGCATTGCTGCGAAGGCTGACTCAGGCGTTCCCCGAAGCCTCACGTAGAAAATCGAGCCAGAGTACTGGGCGCCTATGGGAAAGTAGGCTTGCTCCCACCGCTCGCGAATACTCCGGTAGCTGATGTCCTCCACCACGCCGATGATCTCGGCATCCGGTTTTACGTTGGGTCCGGTTCCCATACCGACGTGCGCGCCGAGAGGATTGCGTCCTCCAAAGTATCGTTTTACAAAGGCTTCGTTGACAATGGCGACACGCTGTCCGCCCTCATTCACCGGGAGCGAATCGCGTTCGTCAAAGTCTCGTCCTCGGACGATCCTGGTCCCCAGGGTTGCGAAGAACCCAGGGGTGACGGCATTCAGGTGGACATCGCGATCGGTGATAAGTCGCTCCGTGCTCTGGATCGTCAAGGGATTGCTCCAGGCTCCACCGAGCAGTAACGGGAAGTTGGCAACAGCCGAGCTTTGTGTGCTCGTTGAACTTCGGATTTCGTCATGAATTCGCCGAATGAGCTGGGTTGCGTCGGCTGGAGAGTAGCCGTTTGCCGTCGGCCTGATACCGAACGAGATCAAGCTGGATGTGTCAAACCCCGGACCCCTTACCAAAAGCCCGGAGAGGGTGCGAACAAACAAGCCTGCCGCGATGACTAGAATCAACGTAAACGCAATTTGAGCCGTAACAATTGTCCGGCGCAGCGATAAGCCGCCAAAGGCTGTGCCGGCCCGCTCCCGAAGCGAGGAGACCAACGATTCGCGGCACGCCTGCAAAGCCGGCGCCGCGCCGGCGAGGAAACCAATGGCCAGGCTCACCAGAAATGCAAAAAGCAACAAGCGCGTATCGATGTTGGCTTGCAGGTCATTCGCAGCAATATTGCGGGGGAGGAAGGCGATGAGCGCCCGTACGGTAATCGGCGCCATCACGACCCCCAGCAATCCACCGGCGACTGCAAGGAACACGCTGTCAGCAAGAAGCTGCCGTCCAACTCGCCCGCCTGACGCTCCCAGTGCCAATCTCGTGCTGATTTCCCGATGACGAGCCGAGCCGCGCGCCCAAAAAAGTCCGGCCACATTCAAGCAAGCCAGGGCCAAAAGCACCATCGTCGCCACGAACAAGACCCAGAGCGGCCGCGAAAGGTCATGCCGCAAAATAGAATGGCCTTGGGGCGCCGCAGTGAGTCTCAGTGTCGACGCAAGAAACTGCCGCCGCCGCTCAGCGCTGACTCTTGAGACTTTCGTGCGGCGCGCATCTTCGTCCAACATCGCCTTAAACCAGGGCTGCAATCCTGTCCGAGCTTGGGCCAAAGAGACGTTCTGCTTCAGCCGGCCGAGGATCTGCACCCACCGCGTACGACGATCGAGCATGGTCTGGAAACCGGGAATTGCCTGCGCCGACATAACGGCCGGAATCCAAAGCGATGGAACCTCGCCCACGTCGATGCCATGAAATGCCGGCGCTGCAACCCCGACAACCGTCATCGGGTACCGGTTCACCAGCACCTTTCGGCCCACGATATCTTGGGCGCTTCCGAATTGGTTTTTCCAGAAGTCGTACGAAAGTACAACCACCGGACTCGATCCCGGCGCCTGGTCATCATCGATCGTCAACAGCCTGCCTAGCGCGGGGCTCACTCCCAGTACCGGGAAGTACGTACCCGAAACGAGTTCCGCCGCCACCGGCTTAGGGTCTCCAGCCGTCGAGAGGTTGATCGTCGTCGAAGCACGGCAGAGTACGCCGTCGAAGAATTGCTTCTGCTGCTGGAGATCTTGGCAGATCGGGTAGGACATCAAGTTGTCACTGCCGAGGGTCTCGGCCAGTTGCTCACCGTTCCAGTCGATAAGAACGAGGCGCTCGGGGTGATCTACCGGGAGCGCACGCAGAACGACCTGATCAACAAGCGAGTAAATGGCGGTCGTCGCGCCAATCCCAAGCGCGAGGGAAAGCACTGCCGTCGCCGTAAAGGACGGACTTCGGAGAAAAGAACGCGCCGAAAAGCGCAGGTCGTACACGAAATCTCGCAGCCAGCGATTCAGCCACATATCGCGCACCTCCTCCCGAACCTGTGTCACGCCCCCGAGCTCCAACGCGGCGCGCCTTCGGGCCTCGGGCTCTGGTAGTCCAGAACGGATCAGATCACTCACCCGGCGGTCGATGTGGTACTGCAATTCGAGGTTGAGATCGCCTTCCAGCCTTCGCAGCCGGAACCAGTTGAAAATTCGGTTCATTGCGCGCTCCCCTCATCAAAAATCAGTTGGACCGCTCCCGTTAGACGGGCCCAGCTATCTCTTTCAACGCGGAGTTGCTTTTGCCCGGAGCGTGTCAATGAATAGAACTTGGCCTCGCGTCCCGTTTCCGATTGCTTCCAATCGGCTTTCAGCCAGCCCTTCTGCTCCAGCCGGTGGAGCGCTGGATACAGAGATCCCTGGTTTACCTGGACGACGGATTTCGAGATCTGTTCGAGCCGCTGAGCAATCCCGTACCCATGCGCAGGCTCCAAAGAGAGGATTTGGAGAATCAGCATGTCGAGCGTGCCTTGAGGAATAGGAAATCGCGAAGATGACATCAATACCTCAACCTTCGACCACTCAGGGTATCAGATCAGAGGTCGAAGGATGAGGTGTTGGTGTGGATGCTCGAAACTGCCCCCGCAACGGGGCGCTCTCTGGAGCGGTCTCGATATCGGCGCTAGCTCCGGGACTCCCTGGCAGACCTATCGTGCCGGATTGCTTACCAATCTCCTGAATCCAAAGGTGGCGCTCTTCTTCCTGGCCTTCCTTCCGCAATTTGTTGCGCCGTCCGCAGATTCGAGAGCGCTTGCGTTTCTCTTCCTCGGCGCCGTCTTCATGACCACCGGTACAATCCGGCGCTAGCGTGGCGTGGTTTGGCTCGACGATCAATCATCCATACGATCGGCTCTTGAACGGGCCGCTGGCGCGATGTTCGCCGGCTTCGGCGTTAAACTCGGTGTGAATGATGAAAGAGCTCACAATCCTGGGCGATTATGATCAAGGCTCCCTGACGCACCGCGAGCTTAACGCCGCGCTCGCGCAGCTGCCCAACGGCATCAGAGGGCGATGGGTGGGCACGAATACCCCGGATGCGCGCCGCACAGCCGACGCTGATGCGCTGTGGGTGGCGCCGGGAACGCCGTACCGCGACGATGCCGCCGTCTACGCAGCAATTACAAGCGCGAGAACGTCTGGCCAGCCGTTTCTGGGTACCTGCGGTGGATTTCAGTACGCCGTCGTCGAGTTCGCGCGGCACGTCGCGGGCATCCCTGACGGTGAGCATGCGGAAAGTGCTCCCTCAGCAAATCGATTGGTGGTTGACCGCCTGACATGTAGTCTGGTCGGCGAGGAACGGCGCGTGACGGCGATTCCCGGCACGCGGCTGTACGGTCTCTGCGGAGGCGCGCCCTTTGTAGGGTTCCACTGGTGCAATTACGGGGTGTCGCCAGCGTTTGTCGATCGTTTAACCGGCTCTGGCCTGCGGATCAGTGCGACAGCTGACGATGCGGGTGTGGAAGCCGTTGAGATCCCTGACCATCCGTTCTTCCTCGCCACTTTGTTCCAGCCACAAGTCGGAGCGCTTGCGGGCCAATCGTTACACCCCGTGCTCCGAGGGTTCTTGGAGGCGATCTAAGCTGTTGCGCCAGAGGCGACAGAACATGGTGCGTCTGTATCGCGCGCGCCCGCAGAGGTTCACAAAAGCACTGGTGCGATCATTGGATCGAGTTGATTTGTTGCGAGCACTTCGCCGTGTGGTCGAGGAGTTGTTGCATGCAGGGTGCCGAAGCAGGTGAGCTCACAATCAGGGTCGAACCGCGGCTGAGGGCGTTCCTTTTCATGCAGGAGTGAGCCGAGCATTTGTTAAGCGCAAAATGCGAAGAGAAGACCTATTGTTCCATTTGGCTAATGAGATCGTCAGGCGAAAAAATGAAAATACGCCGCTGCGAGTTGCCATCGACGGCCGCTGCGCTTCCGGGAAGACCGTCCTTGCAAACGAACTGGCGTCGACCATCACCGTCACTAAGCCTGGGGTGGAAATCCTTCGGCCATGAGTGGACGGCTTCCATCACAGCCGTGAGCGTCGCGCCCGGCAGGGTGAGTACTCGGCCACCGGTTACTATGAGGATGCGTTCGATTATCCAACACTGATCGACGATCTGCTCCTCCCCCTTTCCGGGACTATCTTTCCTATATTGTGCCGGCAAGTGTCCCACGATGTTCGAACCGACATGGCTGATCTTGCAGCTCCGGCCAGTGTCAGCGCGAATTCCATATTGCTGTTCGACGGGGTGTTCCTGTTCAGGCGAGAACTTAACTCCTATTGGGACTTTCGTGTCTTGCTCGATGTCGACGCCGATTTGTCGATTTCCCGCGCTATAACGAGGGATAGCGGCGGGACCGCTCTCGCCGCCGTCGTGAAGAGAAAGTACGAGCTTCGATACGAGCCTGCCTGGCAGATTTACGTTAAAGAAGAGGACCCCGAGTCGAAAGCGGACTTGATCGTAGACAATCGCGATATCTTCCATCCCAGGGTTACAAAGCCAGCTGATTAGGGGCCGCACAGAGTCCCGGCGGGGTGCGCGACATAAGAGTGGCCCCCTTTGTAGACCTCGTATGGTCGGCAACCAGTCGGCTTTAACCGCTGCGCCTGCCGATTGCTTGCCTTCGCTGCGAATTGAGGGGCGAAGCCTACTCGGTTAGGCTTCCATCCGGCACGCCTGAAG
The DNA here is from genome assembly GCA_035631295.1 of Bryobacteraceae bacterium. Classification (GTDB taxonomy): domain Bacteria; phylum Acidobacteriota; class Terriglobia; order Bryobacterales; family Bryobacteraceae; genus Palsa-187. Next base: position 40,202 of record DASQJB010000095.1, read on the forward strand.
GCGTGCCCTGATACAAGACTCTCAATGTCAACGTTTGCGTACCGGGTACGCTCAGATTCCCGCGAATTCCCGCAGGATCCCAGATAATCTCAACTTTCAAGTCGCGCACCCGTCCCGGCGGCTTGGCTATGTAGAAAGCTACGGTTTTCTGTATAATGATGCCGAGGGTTCTCCCTTGAGCGACGACATCAAGCTTACGCATACCTCCGCGCTAATCTTGTACGCCATCGGCGCAGGCTATCGTTACGGATTCGACATCATGGAGGCCACGGGACTCCCGAGCGGCACAGTCTACCCGGCGTTGCGCCGGCTCGAGCAGCAAGCTTTGGTGCATTCTAATTGGGAGAAGCAAAGCAAAGCGCAGGCCGAGCAGCGGCCCGCGCGCAAATACTATAAGCTCACCAGCGCCGGAGACCGTGCGTTGGCCAAAGCCGTCCAGCGCTACCGAATGCTGCAACAGATCGCGCAGCCGTCGAAAGCGCCGTCCAAGGAAGCGTGATGGCCCGCCAGGGGAGCGTGGTCGGAGTGGCGCTATGGATGGTGCGCGCTGCGAGCCTGCTGGCCCCAGGCACGCTGCGCCTCGAGTGGCGCCGCGAATGGGAAGCCGAGATTCGCAGCGCGATGCAAATCATGCGAGAGCGCGGCGAAAGGCCATTCGCCGCCCGGCGACGGCTGCTCCTCTTCGCCCGGGGCGCGTTTGCGGATGCTTTGTGGCATAGCCGGGAGGTGTGGAACCGCGAGCGGCTCGCGAGAACCGCCGCCGACAATACGCGATCGGCCCGCTTCTGCCTGGCGTCGCTCGCGGGCCTGGTCTTGTTTATCGCAGCCGCCAGCGGCTTTCTGCCACGCACCCGCGCCACCCTTTTCCCGCTGCCATATCGCGACGCAGGACGGATTGCGACCGCTTCACGCGCTCGCGGAATGGCGGAAAACACCGGAATTCATAGTTCCATGGTGGCTAGGTGGCGCGCTCAAAGCCGGATGATTGAGGACGCCGCTACTTATTATTGGAATGGCCGGTCGTCTACAGTAGCCCACGTAAGCGCGAATTTCTTTTCGCTTCTTGGCGCCCGAACCTTCGACGGAAAGAGTTTCCAGCGCACGGATCTGGCGAACTGCCACGCCTGCGCCGTTGTCAGCTACGGTTTCTGGCGCCAAAGCGGAGCCCGTGCTTCAGTCTCCGCCGGCGGCCGGCAATATCGAGTGGTGGCGGTCCTGGAAAAGGGATTCTGGTTCCTGTCTCCCAAAATCATGGTGTGGACGATCGATCTAGCCCCTGAAGACGGTTCGCAGCAGACCGGAGTCGTGGTCCGAATGCGGCCGGAGGTTACCGAACGCGACGTCGCGGGCGAGCTGGAGTCGATTCTCCGCGATTCCGGAGTGGGAGCGTGGGAAAGCCTGGTGGAGGTTTCTCGCGTCGCCGGCAGCATTCGTTCCGTGTACGGCTCCTTCGCGTTCGCGGTGGGGCTCGCGATGGTGGTGGTGGCCGCGAGCCTGCGGTCGCGCCTCCCTAGATGGGACCAGCGCGGCATCCAATTCGGGGGCTGGGTCTCTGTTTTGCGGCGCGGAGTTTTTTTGGCATGCAAGACGACGCTGGCGCTGCTGGCCGTGCTTTTATCTGGTCTGGAATTCACGCCGGCTGCGTCGCTTTCCATGCTGGGCGGGATGGACATGGCCTCGGGATTTGTATCCACCTGGCTGTTCCTGTTGGCATCAATGGGAGTTCTTTGCTGGTCTGTTTTAGATCAGCGGCGGCGGTGCCGCGTCTGTCTGCGCCGCTTGGGACTGCCCGCTCATGTCGGCTGCCCAGGCTGCCTGCTGTTGGACTGGGCTGGGACGGAACTGGTGTGCGTGGAGGGCCACGGGATGCTGCACATCGGCGACATGGCTGTCTGCTGGCGCGAAACGGAGCGATGGACCTGGTTGGACGAATCGTGGCAGGAGTTGTTCACAACCGGGCGCGGGGCATGAGCCACGTGGGGACTGCGGGAAACAGGCGGCGATTTTCGCGGTTTATAATGATATAAGGTTCTTTCTCATGGCGAACAAACCTCCGTACTCCCAAGGCGCGCAGGTGGAACATCCCAAATTCGGATTGGGCAGCGTTCTTTCCTGTAGCGAAGAATATATCGTGATCAAATTCGACGATCATGGGGAAAGGAAGTTCGTTCTGTCGATCGTGCTTCCGAACCTCAAGAAGAGCGACCGGCAGCCTCCTGCGGAGAAGCGGCGGAGCTCGAAGAAGAAAACGGCTCCCGCTCCCGCGGTTGCGTGACCCCGTGGGCCGCAAGCGCCTGAGCCAACCGGAGAAGGTCGGCGGAAGAGGCGTCGGTGGATGGCGCTCCCGAAAGGGCTGCGTTAGCGCCTCTGGCGCGATCGTTCCAGCGCGCTTTCTAGCGTCGAAGCGTAGGATGCATCCAGCACAATCACGGAGAGCGTAAAGATCACGAAGAGCATTTGCTATGCCTATCGGCTGATCGCGGCAGAGATTTAGATTCCTGCACACAGAGCAGCGGAGCCGCAACCAAGCCGTGCGCAGACGGTCGTTTCGAGGCCCGGTCTGGCGCGTCGCCAGGCGTCGAGACGAGTCTCGACGCGGCAGGCAAGAGTGCCTGCGCCACGAAATCGTTTCGCGGTGCGTGAAGATTTCCCAGGACTCTTCAAGGAACGTATCGGTATAGCCGACTCTTTAGGAGTCTGGGCGAGTTCGTCGCCTTTCGGAATATTCCGACGCAGCCTCTCATTGGAAATTAATGCCAATTTTTCAATGGGTTAGGGGAAGTTTAGCAACTGGCAGGGGGCGTGCCTGTGAAGTCGTAACTTGAACCTCGGGAACCGTCTTGTCAGACACGCCCGCATCCCTTGGCAGAACTATCGGAATCTGCCCAGCCCTCCCGTTCTGATCCTGTTCATCAACTCCATCTGTAATCAGAAATGCGAGCACTGCTTTTACTGGCGCAATCTAAACCGCAAAGACGATTTGAGCAAGGACGAGATCTTCGCGCTTTCGCGGTCGCTGGGGCGGATCGAGAATCTGAATCTCTCCGGCGGCGAGTCGTTTTTGCGCGCGGAATTCGGCGAAATTTGCCGCCAATTCATCCGCCAAAACCAGGTGCGTCAGATTTACATCCCCACCAACGGTACTTCACCGATCGCACCGTAAAGCAGATTACGGAAACTCTGAAGGAGAAAGATCTCGACGTTTTCGTGACCGAGATTTCGCTGGACGGGCTGGGCGAATTTCACAATAAGTTCCGCGGCTCGCCAGGCGCCTTCGACAAGGCGATGCAAACTTATGAGGCG
>DASQJB010000096.1:0-2945 GCA_035631295.1 Bryobacteraceae bacterium
TCGATTTGGCCGAAGCTCAATGTGGCGTGCAGTCTTCCCGCGATTCTTTCCAGCCGCGATTTTCCGCGGCTGCGCGCCTCGCCCCCGATCTCCTTCACCGCTCCCTCCAGCGCAGCCGCGGAAAAGCGGATGGAATGGGGAAAGCCGGGGTGCAGCACCAGGAATTCCGCTACGCGCTCAGGCTTGAGGTCGGCTGTGTAGGCTTTGCAATAGGCCTCAAAGGCGGTGCAAGAGCGCAATAGACCAAGCCATTCAAGATGCTCCGGGTCGCCCTCTTCTTTCATTGATTGGAGCATTGACTGGGGTATGGAGCGCGACGCGACCGGCCGTTCGCGAAAGAACGAACCCACCAGCGTCGAGACAGAAACGGTGCGCTCCAGAAAACGGCCGGCCTGGATGAACTGCCAGCCTTCGCCGTGAGTCATCGTGGAGTCGGTGATTCCCTGGAACAGGTGCGCTCCTTCCTTGACGGATTGGAGAAATTCGCGGGCGTCCCACGCTGCTTCGCTGTGGGCGCGCCGCACGGAATGAAAGAGACGGTTCAACTGCTCCCACATCTCGGAGCTGATCTGCTCGCGCACCTGGCGGGCGTTTTCGCGCGCCGCAATGATGGAAGAGACGATGGAGGCTCGGTGAGCCGTGTCGCGGACCAGGGAAACGGCCAGAGTCTGAGCGTGCGTCGCTTCGTCCGCCGCCATCTGGACGCCGAGCGAGTTCAGCACGCGGGCCCAATATTCGTCGTCGGAGCCGGCCCCGCGCTCCAGCATCAGATTTAACTGCACGTTGATCACGCGCGCAGTGTGCTCGGCGCGCTCCAGATACCGGCTCATCCAATACAAGCTGTCGGCTACACGGGAAAGCATGGCGTTAGTCGCGATACAGGACCCAGGTGTCCTTGCTTCCTCCTCCTTGCGACGAATTCACCACCAGGGAGCCTTTGCGCAACGCCACCCGCGTCAGGCCGCCCGGCACGATCGTGATCTTGTCGCCGTAGAGAATATACGGGCGAAGATCCACGTGGCGCGGCTGCACGGCGCCGTCGATCAAACAAGGCGCGCGGGAAAGAAGGATGGTGGGCTGGGCGATGTAGTTTCTGGGGTCCGCCTCTACTCGGCGGCGGAATTCTTCGCGCTCCGCGGCGGTCGAGTGCGGGCCGATCAGCATTCCATAGCCGCCCGATTCGCCGACGGCCTTGACCACGTAGCGCTCCAGATGATCGAGCACGTGCCGCCGCTGGCCAGGGTCGGACATTTGAAACGTTTCTACGTTGTTCAGCACGGGATCTTCGCGGAGATAATAGCGGATGATCGCCGGCACGTAAGCGTAGATCGCTTTGTCGTCGGCGACGCCATTTCCGAGCGCGTTAGCCAGGCTGACGTTGCCGGCGCGATACGCGTTAAACAAACCCGCCACGCCCAACGCAGAGTCGGCGCGAAAAGCCAAGGGATCGGTGAAATCGTCGTCGATGCGGCGGTAGATCACGTCCACGCGGCGGAGACCGGCGGTGGTGCGCATGTAAACGAAGTTGTCGTGTGTCACCAGGTCGCGGCCTTCCACCAGCTCGATGCCCATTTGGCGCGCAAGGAACGCGTGCTCGAAATAAGCGGAATTAAACACTCCGGGCGTTAGTAGCGCGATCACGGGATCGGAGCAGCCTTGCGGCGCAAGCGCGCGTAGCGTGGCGAGGAGGGCCTGGGGATAGTGATCGATCGGCTCCACGCCGCATTCGCGAAACGTGCGCGGAAAAATCCGCTTGGTGACTTCGCGGCTCACCAGCATGTAGGAGACGCCGCTGGGAACGCGCACGTTGTCCTCCAGCACGACGAATTCACCTGAAGGCATGCGGATCAGGTCGGTTCCGGCCACGGAAACGTAAACGTCCTTCCGGACCGAAAAAGCGCGCATTTGACGGCGGAAATGCTTACAGGTGTATACCATCTCCCGAGGGACCACCCCGTCGCTCAAGATGCGGCCCTCGTTGTAAATGTCTTTGAGAAAGAGGTTCAGCGCGGTGATGCGCTGCGCCAGGCCGCGCTCGATCCGGGACCACTCCGAGTGCGTGAGGATGCGGGGCAGCGGATCGTTGGGAAAAATGCGCTCGGTGCCTTCTTCGCGGCCGTAGACGGTGAAGGTGATGCCCTGGTGCAGAAAGGAAAGATCCGCGAGTTGCTGCCGCCGGCGCAACTCGCCGGGTTCGAGGTTCAAAACCCCGTGGTACAACCGTTCATAATGAGGCCGCACTTCTCCCGCGGCGTCCACCATTTCATCGAACGCTTCATCGAGTTCGTATTTCTCGAAAGGCGCCGGCCACGCCTGCCGGCTGGAGACTCCCGCCATTGGCACTCCCGGTGAAAAAGCAGCACTTCAGACGGGGAAGAGGCAGGACCAATTGTAACATCAGGCGATCCGTTCGCAACACAGTGGGGTATACTCTGTCAACCCTCGTTAAAAATGTCCCCTTCCTTAACTCGTTAAAAATGTCCCCTATTCTCATACCCGCCGCATCGCCGCCGCCGCGCGCCCCGCCCTGCGCCATGGGTGGCTCGCCGGCGGTTTCCACGGGGATCGATGAGCCGGCCGCCTCTCCCCCACCCGGATGGGAGCGGGTGGCTTCTGCTGGGGCGCTTCGATCTCCCGATGCGGCCGCGTTTTTCCCTGATACCGAATCTCGATTCGCTCGTCTTCCCACTCGCACACCCTCACCTTCGCCTGCCGCGGCGGATAATCGGCTGCGCTCCATTTGAAAATATCGATTCTCATACCGCACCACCCAGTCGTTGGAAATGCTGCGCTCGGTCTCCAAACAAAACACCTGCTCCCACTCCCGCACCTTCGGCCCCCTGCGATGATAGTCCTGCGGTTCCGCTGGCCCCCGCGCAAAACGAGCGTTGTGATCGGCTAAATATTCTTCCTGCAGAAACCGGTTTGGCCGCCTCGTGCGTGCG
>DASQJB010000097.1:0-11139 GCA_035631295.1 Bryobacteraceae bacterium
GAATAATTCCAGCTTAGGTATGCAGTCGCCCCAAGAAATGGCGGGGGCGGTGAGGCGCGAAATATAGATGGGGATGGCTAGCTTTTTGGCGATGGCCGGGAGACCCGCGACGTGGTCGGTGTGTTCGTGGGTGATGAGGATAGCGTTGAGGGATTCGGGGGCGACATCCGAGGGCAGCCGTTTAAACGTTTCCTTACAACTCAGGCCCGCATCAATGAGGACTCGCGTGCGGCTAGTGGAGACGAGCGCCGAATTGCCGGCGCTCGAGCTTGCCAGGACGGTGAGGGAAACGATAGCGGGGACGCCTCCTTAGAGGATGATAACCGAGGCGGCGCTTCGCGGGCTAGAATAAAGACAGGCAGACAAATTTCTTCCTAGGCGGATTTCAGTGAACTTAAATGTCAAAGATCCAGAAGCGCACCAACTTGCCAGGGCTCTGCAACGGGAGACCGGCGAAACGATGACGCGTGCGGTGACCGAGGCGCTGCGCGAGCGGCTGGAGAAGGTTCGCCGGCGCAAACAGCCCGAGGCGACGGCGGCGGAGCTGCTCGCGATCGGAAAGCGGTGTGCTGGGGCCCTGACGGGCCGTCCTGTTGACCACGGCAGAATGCTGTATGACAAGCGGGGTTTGCCTCGATGATTGTGGATACTTCGGCAGTAGTGGCCATTCTGTTCGACGAGAAGGACGCCGAGATTTATGCTCGCGCTCTGAGCGAGGCGGAGTCGCGCCGCATATCGGCGGCGAATTTCGTGGAAGCAGCGCTGGTTGTCGATGCCCAGACCCGGGCGGAGGGGAGCCGCCAGTTCGATGCATTTTTCCGGCGCGCTGGAATCGTGATAGAGCCGATTACCGAAGAACAGGCGCACGCCGCGCGCCAAGCCTATGCCGACTTTGGCAAGGGGCGTCATCCCGCAGGGCTGAATTTTGGCGACTGCTTCGCCTACGCGCTGGCGAAGCTGACGCGAGAGCCGCTGCTGTTTAAGGGACGGGATTTTTCAAAGACGGATATCAAGAGCGCGCTTTGAGCGGCGGTCATGGGGCGGCTGTGGCGCGATCGAGGGCGGTGGCGGCGGATTGGATCGCTTCGCCCGCGTTCTCCAGCACTTTACCTAGGCGGACAATCTGTTCCTGGGCGAGCGTCCATTGTTTTTGTTCGATGCTCTCGCGCACGCCGGGCAGAGTTTTGGATCCATAACCGGTGTAGAAGCCAGGGGCGTAGATCTGGTTCTGGAACCAGGGGCGGCCGGGGAGGCCATCGGGCAGGGTGAGGGCGCGCTCGACGGAAATCAACTTTGCATTGGCGTCGCGGATCGAAGCGCGGGCGAGTGCGGCGCCGTCGTTTTCCGAGATGTGCGCCAAAGCACGATCATACTGGGCGGCGTTGCGCTCGATCGCCGCAAGGCCATTTTGCAGAGGCATGAAGTTCAAGGCGTCGGGCACGGTTTGTTTGGCGGGAGGAACGGATTTGCGCTTGGGGTCCGCCGAGGCGAAGAAGGCGCCTTCGTCGATTTCCCGGTTGGTTTCAACGATCTGGTCGCTCTGATCGCGCGCCAGCTTCGTCACTTCGTCGACGTAGCGATGGATCGTGTTGGTGAAGTCCGAAAAGTCGTAGGGGAGCAGATCCGCATCGGCCAGTCGCAGAACCGAGAGTCCGACGAACTGCGCCAGAGCGCGGCCGTAGTTGAAATCGGTATCGGAGAAATGGGTATACCAGTAGAAATCGTCGTATATAGAGTGATAGATTCCCGATCCATCTTCGCCGCCGAAGCCGATGTTGAGAGAAGCGATTCCCAGATGATCGATGAAGGCGGTGTAGTCGGAGCCGGAGCCTAGGGGCTCAATGCGAAGATCGGACCGCTCGCGAAGTTCCTGACGGTCGGCCGGACGGTTGGCGATGCGATTGAGCTGGAGCCGCTTCCACAGGGTCATTTTCGTTTCAGGATCTTCGACCTCGCGGGCGATGTCGTTGACCAGCTTTTCGAGGGTATGCGAGCCGGAGGCTTGAAGAAATCCACGGCCGCTGTTGTCGGAGTTGATGTAAACAGCGGCGTTGCGAAGGAGATCGGAGGCGTGATCCTCGGCCCATTCCGTGGAGCCGATCAACCCTTCTTCCTCGCCGTCCCAGACGCAGTAGAAGATGGTGCGCTTAGGCTTCCAGCCTTGGCGCAGAAGCGCGCCCAAGGCGCGGGCTTCCTCCATCAGGGCGCTAGCGCCGGAGATGGGATCGTCGGCGCCGTTGACCCAGGCATCGTGGTGATTGCCGCGGACGATCCACTCGTCCGGATAGGCCGAGCCCGGAATGCGCGCGACGACGTCATAGGCGGGTTTCATGTCCCAGTTGAAGGCGAGCTTGAGGTGCACTTTGGCGGGGCCGGGACCGAGATGGTAGGTGATGGGGAGAGCACCGCGCCAACGTTCCGGCGCCGTGGCTCCGCCCATCGCGGCGAGGATGGGCTGGGCGTCGCCATAGGAGATGGGTAGGGTGGGGATTTTCGTGAGCACGGGGGCGGCTTGGGCGATGGTGAGGCGCGAGGCGCTCTTGGTCGCGCCGGCGCCGGGAGTGAGTGGATCGCCAGGATAAACGGTGAGATCCATCACGCTGCCCCGCTGCACTCCGTCTTTCGGGCGGTAGGGGCCTTGCGGATAAACTTCGCCTGCGAAATAGCCGTCGTCGCGGGGATCGGAGTAAATAATGCAGCCCACGGCGCCGTGCTCGGCGGCGATCTTCGGTTTGATGCCGCGAAAGTTCACGCCATAACGGACGATCACGATGGCGCCCTTCACAGAGACGCCCAAGCGATCGAGTTGCTCGTAATCCTCAGGAGCCCCGTAGTTGGCGTAGACCACGGGCGCCGTTGCGTCACCGTCGATGGAATAGGCGTTGTAGGAAGGTAGCTGCTCGTTTTGTTGCGAGGAGGTGAGGTCTGACGCGATGGCCGGCTCTTGAAGCTTGGCTCTGAAGCGAGAGGGCTCGGTTAATTCGAGGAGACGCTCCTTAGGAGTAGGGAACAGAACGTCGTAGGTTTCAATTTTCGCGTCTAAACCCCATTCTTTGAATTTGGCGAGGATCCATTCTGCGTTGTCTTTGTCATAGGGCGAGCCGAGATGATGGGGGCGGGCGGTGAGGCGCTCGATGTACTGGCGGATGTTGGCGCGGTCGGGGAGGGCGCGGAACTTGTCTTCCCAATTGCGCTCGGCGGTGGAGGACTGGCTGGAGAAGCCGCGAAGCGGAGATAGGTCTGCGGCGCGGCCGGGCGGAGAAGACAGAACGATACAGAGCAAGGCGGCCAGAGCATGCTTCATAGGTTTGATGGTAACGCGCAGGTTTTACCGCGCGAGTTCGGGCTCTGGGATGTTGGCGGATGCGGAGGGTCGGCGGCCCGGCTTGATTCGCCGTCGGCGGTGGCAATGAGGCGCTTGGGGATTAGGAGAATGAGCGGAAGGATCATTGCATAGACCGCCGTGGCGATGACGCAATAGAGGAATCCATGCGCGGGGCTGCTCAACTAGATTCTGGCGCCGAGCACGTCGCCGCCGCGCGCCGAGAGGATATAGACTCCGTCCACGAGCATCATTAGCGTTCCCTGGAGACCGGCGGGACAGGAACGCATGGCCAAATCGAAATAGGCCGCAGTGGCGATCCCTCCCATCAGGCCGATAGAAGCCGCCAGAATTTGGGCGAGAGCGCCGGAATGGATGAAAGCCGGGGGAATCATCTGTGGCACGGCTACGAGGGCTCCCCACCACAACAGTTTTTCGAGAGACCCTCTTGCAAAAGATAGCCGTATAAGAAAAAGGCCGGAAGGAACGAAACCACGAAGATGGCGTTGAAGTTGGCGAAGGCGGCGTCGGAGGCGTGAAGTTGATTGGTCAAATAGAGCTGCAGTGGCGTGGCCGATCCCGGCGAAAAATTCCAGAGAAACATGATGAGCACGGTGGGATAAATGGCGCGATGCCTGGCCAAACGCTTGAGGTCGCCGACGAGCCCGCTTCCTCGAGAGTGAGGCGCTTCATAAGTGTCGCGAAGTGTCGCGAAAAACGGAGGCCGGCTTTCAGAACCCTAGGAAGGCGATGCCCAAAACCAGCGGCGCCATCAGCAAAAACGTTGGCCTTGGCGGAAGATGTACAGCGACCCATCCGGAGATGAAGGCGGAAGCGCCCATGGGGATATATATGAAACCACCTGCCAGAGAGTGGTGAGGCGACCCGTCATCAGCTTCTGTTGACCGATGAGGGCAAGCAGCGCTTGATACGCCACGGCAATGAAGCGGAACGATAACGTGACGAAAAGCGAGCCCAGGAAGAGGCCCGAGTAAGAGAGATGGTAAAAAGCCATCCAGAGAAACGAGACGGCCGCTATAGGCGCGAAGCAGAGAAAATAGCCGCGATCCCGCAGGCCGAACGGGCTCCAAAGGTCGCGCGCCAAGCCAAAGACAAGCGCGATGTAGGCGGAATTCCGGTTAACAGGCGGAACATGGAGACCTGGCTGGCGGTGGCGTGCAGCCGGTTCTTGAGTATGTAGGACGTGGCGATGTCGACCAGGTAGCCCCTGGACGTGGCGAGATAAATCAGCAGCGTCAGAGAACCGAAGTAGAGGAAGATTTGGCTGGTGGCCGGGCGGTTGCGTGCGGGAGAGGACGCAGTATCGAGCAGAATCTGACGACAATAGGGCATGTCGATGGCCGCTTGGATGTGATCTGAAATCAATAGAAAATTAAGATTGCCGCGCGCGGCGATTTCGAAAGAGGATGCCGAAGCGGGACTGCGTTCCAAAATCGGACGAGCGGCCCTCCGGATAAGTTTTAGCCTCCATTTCTGATCAGCCCAAGTGTCGGCATGAGTGCCGACACGGCAGGCAAGAGTGCCCGCGCCACCCCATGTCTTGACAGATCGTCTCAAGGCTGAAAGTGGCGCGGAGTCTCAATCCGCCGCGTCCCGACTCGTGCGGGATCAATGTCTATGGCATGCAAGATGTATCAAGAAGAGTGATTCCAAGTATCAGCCGCGCAATATCGCGGCGACCCTTGAACGCGAATATAATGGCTGAGCTTCCTTGAAGACGCGCAAAGCGTCTTCTGTTTTGGTGGGGTTCAATTACATTTTTTCGCGGAAGGGGCAAATATGGGTACGAATCCTTTGTCTGGGTCTAGAATAATTGCGTCATTTGGAATATTTCTACTCGCCGGCCTGAGTTTCGAGCGGCTGAACGGACAAGCGGCCACGGCCAGCATCACGGGAACAATTACCGACAGCTCGGGCGCGGTGATCGTCGGCGCCGCGATTAACGCGAAGAACAGCGGCACGGGCATTACGCGCACCACGGTGAGCGACGCGCAAGGCCGCTACACTTTGCCGGATCTCGCCATCGGCGATTACGACGTCGAAGCGAAGATGATGGGATTCCAGTCCGTGGTGAGGAAAGGGGTTGTCCTCACCGTCGGAAGCTCGCCGGTGGCGGACTTTCAGCTACCGGTCGGCACGGCCGAGCAGACGGTCAATGTAGAGGGCGCCGTTTCGCAGGTGGAAACCGAAACGTCGACGCTCTCATCACTGGTGGGCGAAAGCCAGATGCGCGAGTTGCCGCTGAATGGGCGGAATTTCGAGCAGCTCATTCTGCTCGCTCCGGGCGCCGTTTCCTACCCGGCAGGCGGGTCGAGCGCTCTGGTGGGCCGCGCCGCGACATTCTCGATTTCGGGGGCGCGCCCCGAAGGGCACGCCATCTTGTTGGACGGTGAAAACCTCCAAGATTGGTGGCAGCGCGGGTCCGGCGCCAACGTATCCGGCACCCAGTTGGGCGTGGAAGCGATCGCCGAGTTCCAGACCATGACGAACACCTATAGCGCGCAGTATGGCGGAAACGGTTCGGTGGTGAACGCGGTGTCCAAGTCGGGCTCCAACAGCTTCCACGGGTCGGCGTTCGATTTCTTGCGCAACAGCAAGATGGACGCGCGCAACTTTTTCGACAAGCTGCCAAGTCATGAGCCTCCCCCCTTCCGCAAGAATCAGTACGGCGGCAGTGTGGGCGGTCCGGTCAAGAGGGACAAGCTGTTCTTCTTCACCAACTATGAAGGAATTCGGCAGTTGCTGGGCGGCTCCTCGCTGGTGAACGTCCCAGACGCGAACGCCCGGCAAGGGCTGGTGCCATGCTCTCTTGCGACAGGTTACACGTGCAACAGTTCCACCGGGCTAGCGCAGGTTCCGGTGAATCCAAACGTTGCGCAATTGCTCCAGCTATATCCGGCGGCCACGGCCCCGCTCGGCGGTGGCATTGGAACCACAACCACGGTGGCCAATCAGATCGTCCACGAAGACTATGTGATCGCTCGCGTGGATTACTCGATTTCGGCAAAGGATTCCGTGTTCGTGCGGTACGTCTCGGACGTGGCCAATGCCGTTTTCCCCACGGCAATCCCGTTGTGGCCGGTGAACGATCACAACCACAACCAGTTCGCTACGATTCAGGAGCGCCACATCTTCTCGCCGACGCTGCTCAACTCGTTCAGCTTCTCATTTTCGCGGCCGCTCGAAACCGAGACCGAGCCCTATATCGCTCCGAACAATATTCTTGAGCCCTTCCCGACGCGGCAGGACGTGTTCATCTCTGTGACAGGTCTGTCGTCCCTGGGCGCGAATATCACCAATCCGTTCCGGTTCCTGGAGAACAAGTTTACAGAGGAGGACGACCTGCTGTGGACCAAGGGCAGCCACAGCATCCATTTCGGGATGCATGTCCGGCGGCACCAGATAAACTCCTTTAACTACACGTATTGGAACGGCCAATACACGTTCCCCAGCTTGGTGGCATTCCTTACCGGAGCTCCGTCCGCCGTCGTGATCGCGCCCCCCGGACTAGCTTACGGGAACCGCGACTTCCGCGACATGAGCCTGAAGCCATACGTTCAGGACGATTGGAAAGTCAGCCGCAAACTGACCATCAATGTGGGCCTCCGCTACGAATACCAGACCAACCCGACAGAACAGCACAACAACCTGAGCAACGTGGTGAATCCGCCTTTCGGCACAGGGTTCACGCATGTTACGCACACGTTTAGGGACAACCCCAACGTCTGGAATTTGGACCCACGCTTCGGCCTGGCGTACGACCTGAAGGGTGATCATAAAACCTCGATTCGCGCGGGCTTCGGCATGTTCCATGATCCGGCGCAGACCTATGTGTTCTTCTCCGGCTACGTGGGCACGCCTCCGTTCCTCGCTTACAATCAGCAGTTCCCCTCGTATCCGGTTCCATTCCAGACCGGCAATGTAGCGCCGCCGCTGCCGAGCTTGACGTTCGGCACCGATTACAACATTCACAAGACGCCTTACATGATGCAGTACAACCTGAACATTCAGCGTGAAGTCTTTAAGGGCTCCGTGCTGACGGTGGGCTATGTGGGATCGCGCGGCGTGGATCTGCTGAGCTTCCGCGACTACAACCCGCCCGTTCCGGTGATTCTGCCCAACGGCCAGCGTCAATTCGGCGATCCGTCGACCGGAGTTTCTTACACCCGCATCAACCCGGCGTTCGGATCGCTGGTGCTGACCAATCCGAGCAGTTCGTCTCATTACAACTCACTGCAGACGAGCTGGAATAACCGGTTCTCCAGCAGCTTCATCGCGAACCTGTCGTATGTATATTCACACTGCACTGACGGTGCGTACACCTATGGCGGCTTGGGTGGAAACAACGGCACCTCCTCCTGGACCGATCCTTATGACGGGTCTCGAGAGCGCGGAAACTGCGGTTTCGATATCCGTCACAACCTTTCGCTGAATCTCGTCTACGTGCTGCCGTTCCACGGGAACCGGTTAGTGCAAGGCTGGCAGGTTAGTGGCATCGAGCTGTGGCGCACGGGCGTGCCGATGTCGGTCGGGGTCGGCTACGACCGCGGTCTGCTTTCGAATAATTTCTCTTCTCAGCGTCCAAACGTAATCGCGGGCTGTGATGTGACTGCCGGTCAGTCTCCGGACCACTGGTTCAACAAGGCCTGTTTCACGCTGCCGGCCCCCGGAACCGTGGGCAATCTGGGCAAGAACACGATAACAGCTCCGGGTTACGTATCAACAGACTTCTCGCTGTCGAAGGATACGAGAATTTTCGAACGGCTGAGCACACAGTTTCGGGCGGAGGTTTTCAACATCTTCAACCACACGAATTTCGCCACTCCGGCCCTGAACGCGTTCACTGCGGTGGGTGGATTGACGGGATCTCCAACCGGCTTGCCCGGAAACGCAGCCAACGCCGGGCAAATCACTCAGATCGTCGGAACGTCGCGGCAGATCCAGTTGGCGTTAAAGGTCCTATTCTGAACAACTGAATTAGGCTGGAATTCTCACCAGACCAGGCGTCGAGACGAGTCTCGACGCGGCAGACACGAGTGTCTGCGCCACCCAGCGCGAAAACAGTCTTGCAAGGGGCGGCTGTGCCGTGCTTGCGCGCGCACCCAGCACTTGGCAATCTCAAATCCGAAATCAGAGGGAACGTTAGAGACCGGAGCGCCGTATTCGCTCGATGAAGGAGGGAATTCTGTGCATTGCCACGGGCGGCGTGCCGGTTCTGCCTTGGGAGCCTTCCTCGTAGCTCACCTTTACGCGCAAGTCCCGGCCACGTGGAAAGATCCATCGCCCCATGTCGCCCGATTCGTGAGCGTGGACAAGAACGTTCAGTTGGAGGTGCTCGACTGGGGCGGTCGCGGAAGGCCGATCGTACTTCTGGCCGGGGGCGGCCAAACGGCCCATGCGTTCGACGACTTCGCGCCAAAGCTCGCGGCCACTTCGCATGTTTACGGCATCACGCGGCGAGGATTCGGTATGTCCGGTTATGGAGCCACGAACGCTCCGGCTGACCGCCTCGGCGAGGATGTAGTGGCGGTGATTGACAAGTTCAAATTGAATCGGCCGATCCTGGTGGGACACTCGATCGCCGGGGCCGAACTAAGTTCAGTTGCAAACAGCCGGCCCGACCGCATCGCGGGCTTGGTATACCTTGATGCCGCCTATTCTTACGCCTTCGACAACGGAAGGGGAGCGGACGTCAGAGAAATGCAGGAACTCCACGGGCCCCAGCCTCCGCCTCCGCGCGGCACGGACTTGGCCAGCTTCACGGCGCTGCAGAGATATTATGAGCGCGTGGACGGATTCCAATTTCCCGAAGCGGAACTGCGTCAGCAGTGGGAATCCGGGTCCGATGGAAGGCCTGTCAAGCAACGCGATCCTCCGGGCGGAGCAATGTTGTACTCGCTGTTCATGGCCCCGAAGAAATACATCCGTATCCCGGCCCCCGCGGTCGTTATTTTTGCGAACCCGCACAGAGACGGGACCTGGGTGGAGGGCGCCGCCGACGCTTCGGTGCGGGCCGCCGCCGATGTGTATTCTGCGGCGTTAGCGGCTTTGACCGAGAGACAGGAGAAAGCGGTCGAAGATGCTGTACCCACGGCGCATGTAATCACTCTGCGCAATGCGAGTCATTTCGTATTTCTGTCAAACGAGGCGGATGTGCTGCGCGAGGTGCGCGGCTTTCTTGCGAGTCTGAAATAGCGGCTTAGTTCCCAAACGATACCCGAACCGGCGCGGGTGCTCTTAGGGTGCGAGGATGGATTGGATAGCGCTCAAAGCTTCCAGGCAATCGTCGCGCCCGACGTCGTAGTGAGTGACGAGACGAATGCGGGGGCCGCCGACGGAGGCCAGGAGCACGCCACGCGATTTTGCGGCGGAGACAAAGGCGGCGGGCGATAGCGGCGCGGCGGAAATGTCGAAGATGACGATGTTGGTGGCGACCTTGGCGGGATCGATTGCGACGCCGGGGATCTGGGCCAACCCTTCGGCCAACAGCCGTGCGTTGGAGTGATCTTCCGCAAGGCGGGTTGTCATCTTCTCGATAGCGATGAGGCCGGCCGCGGCGAGGACTCCGGCCTGCCGCATGCCTCCGCCCAATTGTTTGCGATGAACGCGGGCGCGCGCGATTGCTTCCTGGGGACCGGCGAGCATGGAGCCGACGGGCGCGCCGAGACCTTTCGATAAGCAGAACATTACGGTGTCGGCCTGAGAGACGAGGCGCGAGGCGGCAACGTTAGAGGCGACCGCGGCGTTGAAGATTCGCGCGCCGTCCATGTGGACCTTGAGGCCGAGCTCGTGCGCGCGGCAGCAGATGTCGTCGATTTCCTCGACGGGGTAGACCGTGCCGCCGGCCATGTTGTGGGTGTTTTCGAGGTGGATGACAGAAGTGGGCGAGCAGAAAGAATCCGGTGGGCGGATGGCGGGCTGGATGTGGCGCCAGCGGGGCAGGCCGTCATCGGACGGAATCGCGCGGAGCAGGGCGCCTGAAAACCAGGAATTCGTCGCCAATTCCCAATCAATGATGTGGGCGTGATGGTCGCAGATTACTTCATCGCCGGGCCGGGTATGAAGCTTTATGCCAATGACATTGCCCATAGAGCCAGTGGGCACAAATAAGGCTGCCGGCTTGCCGATGATTTCCGCGGCCCGGCGCTCGAGGAGATTGACGGTGGGGTCCTCGCGGTAAACATCGTCGCCGACTTCGGCCTCAGCCATGGCGCGGCGCATAGCGGCGGTAGGTTTGGTGACGGTATCGCTGCGTAGATCGATCATATGAATTCGGCGAACACTTCGTTCGAGAGCAGGACGCCACGCGGCGTGAGGCGGAGATGGCAGCCTTGAGCTTGGAGGAGTCCTTGGCGCGCGAGCCTTTCGACAGCATCGCTGTAAGGCGACCAATCGGCATCTACGCCGGAGTCAAGCCGCAGGCCGAGGAAGAAAGCTTCGGCGGAATCGGCCGGCGTCCGTTCAACGATGGCGGAGAGACCGTTGGCGAACCGCTCGACGTATTCACGGACAGTTTCGGCATTTTGCCAGCGATTGACGCCGTCGAAGGAGTGGGCGTCCGCGCCGAAGCCGAGGTAGGGCTCGCGGCGCCAGTATTTCAAGTTGTGGCGCGACTCAAATCCGGGACGGGCGAAGTTGGAGATTTCGTAGCGGTAAATGCCCATGGCGGCGAGGCGCTCGACGGCCAATTCGTAGAAATCGGCGATGGCGTCTTCGGTGGGGACGTCGGCTGCGCTGTAGCGCGGAGCCGGGACTGAAGTCCCCGTAGCAGGCTGAAGCCCGCTCAAGCGGACCAC
>DASQJB010000098.1:0-2521 GCA_035631295.1 Bryobacteraceae bacterium
TCAGACCCAGGCTCGGCTCGGCTTGCGAAGAAACGCAGACTCTCCAACGGGGTCGTGCCGCGCCTTTTGCAAGGCCGGCCCGCCACCAATCAATGCATCGCGGCAGCCGAAGTCATGCTGTTCTGCGGGCACTCAGGCACCAATCCCTTATCGACCATAGCTTGCCGCCCGGGTCTATGAACAATTAGAAACGTACGGCTTCCGCCGACTCAAGTTTCTGGTTCAATACATCGCGCCTGGCCGCGTGAGTACGCTGTTCTCGAATCCACATAGTAGAGGATTTTGAATGCGGCGTACGCGGGATAGTGTTCCATCTGTTGCAGTAACGTTACTTGTCTCTCTCGGAACGATGATGAGCCTGGCCAGCGGCCAGCCAGCGACTTATTCGCCTTATATTCGGCCTGGCGACAACGGACCTTTTGGACCTACAGATAGCATCGTAGTGGCGTGGCAGACCAACGAGTCCACCCCAACATCAAGGCATACACCGTTCAGCACGGCACGACGCCCTCTTACGGCCAGACAGCAACGGTTGCGGCGCGCGTCGTGAATAACTATCTTGCCGCGGATTCGTCGCTTCCCACCGTGCCGACGCCTCCGGACCCCGTTCCAACTACACCGCCGTGCTCACCGGCCTGAATTACGACACGACCTATTACTACAGCGTCACCGGCCCGGGGATTTCGTCCGCGGCGAGTTTTCGTAGCCGCACCAAGTCCGGTCAGTTTTCGTTCCTGGTGGAAGGCGATGAAGGCTTCTTCCCCGCCGAACCAGGATCGCCGCCAACCATGGCCAATTACGAAGGCCGTATCGCTCATCTGATGTACAACGTGAAGAATATTTCCCTCCCCGGTCAAGCGCCGCTGCCGTCGGCTTCGTTCGCTCTCAATACGGGCGACAACGTTTATAACGAGGGATCTGAAGGCAGCTATCGCGATTTCTGGCTCCCCGTGTGGAACAGCGACACGGATTCTGTGAACAAAGGCGCTCCCTTTGTGCGCAGCATTCCTTATTACATCGTTGCCGGAAACCATGACATCGGCGGCGCAGGCGACCACGTGAACATGCTGGCAACCGGGGGAGCCGGCAAATATACCGGCAGCACGGAAGGCGGC
Organism: Bryobacteraceae bacterium; assembly: GCA_035631295.1. GTDB lineage: Bacteria > Acidobacteriota > Terriglobia > Bryobacterales > Bryobacteraceae > Palsa-187. The sequence goes on from DASQJB010000098.1 coordinate 1,116, forward strand.
GACGCGCTCTCCTACTACAACGATTTCTACTTCCCAGCTCAACGGACCGACCGGTTTCGATCCGGCCAACGTTTTCGCCGGAGACGAGTTCTCGCCCACCGGCTTCTTGTGCCAGTACAACGGCAAATCTTACAGCTCCGCCGCCGCGACAGCCGCTTTCGCAGTTCCACCGTCGTTGATACGGGAAAGGGCGTCACTCCCCAGATCGACCACATGAGCAACTACTTCTTCGATCACGGCAACGCCCATTTTCTCTTTCTGAACTCCAATCCCCGCCTGTTCAATGCCCAAGCCGATTACTCGACCCCTTACTCAGCGCCTCCGGTAGGCTTCACTCCTTATCCGTCAGCACTTCGCGAGTGGATTGCGAACGATCTCGATTCCAGCTGGCAGCCTTGGAAGATCGTGGTGTACCATCATTTCGCTTTCTCTTCCGGCGATGCGACGCAGCGCAATTATCAAATGCGCGCCATCAGCAAATTACTCGAAGATCACGGCGTGAACATCGTCTTCAACGGGCACGAGCACAATTACCAGCGAACCTATCCCATCCGCTCGCTGCCGCGCGTGGCGGAGGCCCCGACCACGCTCGCTCCGCGCGCGGTGATCACGGATCCCACCTTCGATGGAATCTCGAATACCGTTCCGGATGGAGTGCTGCATATCATCGAGGGCGCGGGAGGCAACCGCGACTTCGACGGCGCGAAACCGACTCCTCGGGGACAGGGATCCGGACTCGATCAGGAGGACATGTCCAACGGCACATACGATTTCGGGGGCGGGCTGGTCTTCCCCCAAGGTCCTTCATCCTGGCTGGATACCCACTGACTACTACACAAATGGCTCCGTTCTTCCCCAACGCGGGCGCCGGCCCGAAGATCACGATGAAGTTCAAGGCGAAAATCTTTTCCTTCGCAGACGTCGTAGTGAACAATAACTCGCTCACGCTTCTTCAAATCAGCGAGCCTTTGCAGAGCACTTCTTCGGCATCGCCTTCAAATCCTTACCCGTACGGAGCGGACTTTTTCGGCGCCGCCATTAACGATCCGGCACGGTGCTTGATGCAACAACAGGGGCGCTTATCAGCAGCGCGCAGGATAGCCCCTCGGCGCTGCTGGACACGTTCACTGTGACCAAGCCGCAGGTGAATCTGACGGTCGATCTTTCGGCCCCGGCGTCAGTCGTGCAGGGCGGCGAGTTGAATTACATATTCAATGTGTCCAATCTCTCTCCCTATCCTTTGAACGGCGTGCAGGCGGTATTCACCCTGCCCGCGGGGCGTCGACTACATTGGCGACCTCGACGACTCGACGACGTTGCAGGCGCCGAATGCCGTCGTCGTGACTATCGGCAGGCTGGCGGCTGGAGAGAGCCGCACGATTACGATTCCCATCGTCGTCGGAGAA
>DASQJB010000099.1:0-7289 GCA_035631295.1 Bryobacteraceae bacterium
TGCGTCATCAGCATGGGCATCGGCCAGGATGGCGGGTTCACCGATGTCCCCGAAGCCACGTTCATCAAGAACATGCTAGCTGGATTCATATCCACCATGTTCATACCCGGCGCGTTCGTTCCCGAATATTGGTCCGATACCGATTGATCCTGAGCCAGTGCTTCACTCCCAGCGCAACACACGACAAATAGGCCAGACAACAGGCATCTTCCGTTGGCTCGCAGCCTGGAACCTGGGCGAGCGCGCCCGAACCGGGGGATCAAATTCAAACGCTCCTTCTGCTGCAAGTGCAGCGAACTCAATTGATAAATGTCTGGGAAGGACTTGCGGGATCAGATTCGGAGCACTGTAGACGAAAGGATAGTCGAGAGGAGCGGTGGGGAAGCGTTCATCTCCAGATCTTCAGCTATCGCCACGAATTGAGCCAAGGCGCTCGCAGAGGCCGGAGGAGTCGCGATCAAAGGACTGGCGAGCACAACCTGTGCAAACAGCGATGCGCTCGTCCCGGGGAGAACAAAATAATGGCAAGACAGCGGTGCATTTTGACCCGCAGGCGTCTTCTGATGGTGATGGCAAGGCGGGACATCTTCGCTGCTATGTGCCGGGATGCCGATGACGCTGTCGCCAATCGTGCAAGATGCCAAACATTGGGCGCCGCTGACCAGCACGACCGCGATCAACAGAACGGCCAATTTGGAATGGAATCTCACCGTATGCGCCGAGAATAGCACATCTCGAGAAAGTCCGTAGTCCGTCCGTAAGCTCTAAATACCGGCCACTGGTTGATGGAGGAGCGTCCGAAGGAGACGATAGAAGCGCTCATAAGATTTCTCTAGACCCCTTTTCTGATTACAAGAAAGCCGAGGTTAAGATGAAAGCGGCCCGGATCCACCACTTTGGTCCGCCGGAAGTAATTGTCGTTGAAGAGACGCCTCGCCCCGTTCCAGCGGCGGGAGAACTGCTGGTTCGAGTCATAGCCGCAGGAGTCGGCCCCTGGGGCGCCCTCATTCGTGAGGGCAAAGCAAAGTGAGTCCTCTGCCGCCGCTGACACTGGGATCGGACCTGTCGGGCGTTTTCGAAGAGATCGCCCCGGCGTCGGCAATTTCAGGAAAAGCGACCAGATTTATGGCATCACGAACGCTCAGTTTTGCGGGGCGCAGGCGGAGTATGCTGTCGTCTCCGGGAAGATGGTAGCGGCCATGCCGCAGCGCCTGAGTCATATCGAAGCGGCGTCAGTGCCCGTCGTGGCCGTAACGGCCTGGCAAATGCTTTTTGAGTATGGGGATGCGAAGCCAAATCAGACGGTAATAATTCTGGGAGCTGGAGGGAACGTAGGCGCATATGCGGTTCAGCTTGCGGTGCGCTCAAAACTACACGTGATCGCGATCGCCCCCTCTAAGGACCTTGAGTATGTCAAACGGCTTGGCGGCAAAAGGGTCCTCGATTATCGAACGGACGAACTCGAAAGCTTCGCAGGCTCCGTCGACCTGGTGATAGATACCGTGGGAGGAGAGGCGCGGGAACGCGCATCTCGCGTTCTGAAGCCAGGCGGAGTTCTCGTGTCAGTTGTGTCGGTTGGTGCTCCACCGAATCGGCCGGACGTGCGTTCGGTGTTTTTCTATGTTGATGTGACATCCGCCAGGCTGGAGGCGATTACAGCGCTTCTTGATCGCGGAGAACTCGTCCCAAGGGTGGGCACAGTACTGCCTCTGGAGCAGGTGCGCGCCGCTCACGAAATGCTCGCCGGGGCGCCGCACGAACGGTGGCTAATCTTGAAATCCACGATTGGCCGCACCATGTTTGATGCGCCAGTAAGCCTTAGCCCGCGCGAACCCTCAACAGATTATTGACCTTCTTTACGCCATCCGTATCCATAGCGACGCGCGAAGCCTCCGCTTTCACGTCGGGAGAATCGACGATCCCGCGCATTGTCACTACGCCGTTGACCACGTCGATATTGATATTGCGCGAGGGAGTGGCGGAATTCGCGATCAACTTGGCCGCGATCTTGGTGTGAATCCAGGCGTCGTCAAGTGAAGCGCCCAGCTTATCGCCGGCGGCCTTGGCCTGTTCGCGCGTCTGCTTGGCCATATCCTCGGTGTACAGGTTGCGAGGAACCTCGCCCGGCTTTACGTCGAGTTTGTCGATGACTTCCGCGCCCGGTCTCGCCTCCTTGGCGGCGTTCACGGCCGCCGAGCGCATCGGCTCGGAGTAAACCGTGCCTGTCAGAGTGATTTCGTTGCGGTCCGCATTCGCGGTCACATCGATATTTGTTCCGGTGACCGCTGAATCCGTGGCCAACTTGTTCTTCACGGACTGTTCCCAATCCGCGTTGCTTTGCGTAGAGCCTTGCGTCGTACTCGCATTCGTGCCCGCCTGAGAGCAGCCAACCAAAGCAATGGCCGCGGAAAGTGCGACCGAGGAAAGAATTCGCATAATCGAACCTCCCGATAAGAGAGACTGCCGCGCAAGAGTTTGTTCCAAAGGGAGCGGGCTACGGCCTGTGCGAGACTCCCCGCGAGGTACACGTGCGACTGATTTTGTTTTTACTTGCAGCCATTTCCGCCGTGGCGGCAGACCCGTCCGGGCGTTGCGCCAGCAATTCCAAGTCCTTTTCTCCCGCGCCGGGAGATTGGAATGGATGGGGCGCGGACTCCGTCAACTCGCGTCTTCAGCCGCAGCCGGGTCTGACGGTCAGCGACGTTCCGAAGCTCAAGCTGAAATGGGCCGTGGGCTTCGCCGGCGGATTGCCGAGAAACGTGCTGCTGGCCTTCTCCGTTGACGGCAAGTAGCAGAGCCGCGACCGGGGGGAGCGGTTACGCCCGCCGCTCGCGCCAAAGCTGGCTCAGGTCGATCGCAAAAACGGTCGCGCAAACCGCGGGTCCGAACCATGTGAGCAACCAGGACGGCAAATTGGGATAAACGAAGGTCTCCAGGTAATGAACGATGAAGCTGCCGTGGTACGTCGTCTGGCCCGCCCTCGCCAGCAGCCCCTGCTCGAGAATCGTCAGCGGGCAGGGCCACGGTCCCACTTCGACTACAGTGGCCCAAACCAGCGATGCCATGTGCCCCCAGCGCAGCCACGGGCGGTTACGAGTGAGAAGCCACCCGAGCAAAACCCAGGCGATCCAAGCAAAATGCGCCACGAGGATCGCAGCCGCCAGGACCGCAAAGGGGTTCATCGGCGCAGGCCGCGTTAGAGCAACTTGATGCTCGCGACTTTGATTACGTTGGTCTTAGCGTCGATTTGGCCAGTGACCTCGACTCGCAGGTCATCTTCTTTCTTTGTGGCTTTTAGCAAAGCAAGCGCCTTCTGATTGCCGGCTTCGTCAAAAGCGAGATACTTATTGTCGTAGGTAAACACGCCGTAGCCGCTCTTCTGGCACTCGGGCATGAGGGCGCATTCCCGGGTGTGAGCATACGCCACCACGATGCCTCCCTCCAGCCGCGGACCGGGCACGATCCGGGTCTCCGCCTTATAGGAACATTTCTTATCCATCAAAACTCCTTGAACCGGGGCGTCGGAAGCGGCTGCGGCGAAACCGGCGAGCAAGCCTCCGGCGCATAGCTTGCGCAACAAAGTGGTCATGTTCATGTCTCCACGCGATGGAAGGCACGGGTTTTGATCCCGACCCCCTCGGCGAATCTTTCCGGTGCTTATCTTGCCACGAGCATATTTTTCGTGTCAAGAAGTGCCGTGACGGTAGGCCGCTCTTAGTTCTCTGAGGGCACGTAACCTTTGCCCCATCTCGCCGGTTACTCTGGGTGGAACCCATTGAGCACTCCGGAATCGCAGGACGAGCGCAAGCTAGTGGCGGCCGCGCAGGCCGATCCGGAACGTTTCCTGGATCTTTACAACCGGTATTTCCATCGCGTTTGGGCGTACGCGATCCGGCGCGCGCGGAATCGCGCCGAAGCCGAAGACGTGACTTCCGAGGTGTTTCGCCGCGCCTTTGAGAATCTCCGCGGCTATGAATGGCGCGGAGTGCCTTTTTCGGCATGGCTGCTGCGGATTGCGGCCAATACCCTGGCGAACCGGCGGGAAAAACTAAGTAGGGAATCGGCCGATGAGCCGCCGGAAATGGCGGGGCCGGATCCGGATTTAGAGCGCCGGGCCATGCTGTTTGAATTGGTGGACAGGCTGCCGGAAGCCCAGCGCCGCGTGATTGAACTGAGATACATCGAGCAGCGAAGCTTGCTTGAAGTCGCAGGTGCGCTGGGTAAGACCGAGGGAGCCGTGAAGCAGCTTCAGCGGCGGGCGATCGAGTGTCTACGAGAAGAATGGGAGCGCGGCCATGCCTGATCAATTCGCTTCGATCGAAGCCGTTCTGGCCGAATGCCCCCGCGAGGAGTTTAGAAATCGCTTACGCGAGGAGTTACAAAGGAGGATTCGAATGACAGCGACAACCGTAACAGGCGTGCGGGAAGGATTCACGACGGTCACGCCATATCTCAGCGTGGTGGACGTCGAGCGGCTGGTCCAATTCGCCAAGGAGGCATTTGGCGCAGTCGAGACGGGAAGATCGATCGGCGGTTCCGGTCATCTCCACTGCGAGCTGCGGATCGGCGATTCCATGCTGATGTGTACAAATGCGGCAGCCGGGCGCGAGCGGCCCCTCGCCTTCCATCTGTACGTGCCGGACGCCGATGCCGTCTACCAGCGGGCGCTCGAGGTGGGGGCCGAGTCGCTTGGCGCGCCGCAGGATAGGCCCTATGGAGAGCGGCAGGGCGGCGTGAAAGACCCCACCGGCAATCTCTGGTACATCGCCACCCGCTTTCCCGGAGTGCCGGCAACAGAAGGAATGCGGACTCTCACGCCCTACCTGCACCACCAGAATGCGCTGGGCCTGATCGACTTTCTGAAGCGAGCCTTCAGCGCTCAGGAATTGGGAGTCTATAAATCACCCGAGGGCCGGGTGATGCACGCCGCGTTGCGGATCGGCGACGCGGTCGTTGAGATGGGCGAAACGACGCCGATGCCGGCCGGCTTCTATCTTTACGTGCCGGATGCAGATGCGTTCTATCGCCAGGCCGTGGCGGCCGGCGCCAAGTCCGTCTATGCGCCTGCCGACCAGCCCTATGGCGATCGCATGGGCGTCGTCGAAGACGGCTGGGGCAACGGCTGGTGCATCGCCACGCATTTGGGACGATAACTTTGTTTAGGCCTGCGCTTCGCGTCAAAATCTACATATGGCCGGCCGGCAGTGCCATCACTGCAAGCAATGGATCGAACCGGGGGAGGCGCACGATTGCTGGACGACCACGGAGGCGGCGCTAACCCGGCATTTGCCGGAGGATCTGCGCGAAGCGTGGGAGCGGTTGCGGGAGACCGCCGCGGGTTTCGGCCCGCAACGGATCTACGCGTCCGGCCGCGCGATTATGTTCTCACGCAAGACCTGCTACTTCTTCGTGCGGCCGAGGAAAAAGTCTCTGCAAGTGTGCGTTTTCCTGGGCCGCGCGATCAAGGCTCCACAGGTGCGATGCGTGGGCCGGCCCTCGAAAGCTAAGGTCGCCCACCTGATCAACATCGCACACCGGGACGAAGTGGAAGGTCCGGTCGTGAAGTGGCTGCGGGAAGCGTATGATGTGTCTGACGCCTTGTCGAAAACGAAGCTCAAGCCTGACGAAACCGCCGCCGCGCAAATCCCACCCCGTCGCGGCCCTGCCCCCAAGAAGGACGACGGCACGCAACTGAATCGGGTCCGCCAGATCTGCGCCTCGATTCCCGGAGCCACAGAGAAGACTTCTCACGGCGAGCCTACGTTTTTCACGCCCAAGCGAGTCTTTGCCATGTTTGCGAATAATCACCACGGCGACGGTCATGTCGCGGTTTGGGCGCCTGCCGCGCCCGGCGTGCAGGAGGCTCTCATCGAGGAGGCGCCGGATGTGTATTTCCGCCCGCCATATGTCGGAGGCGGCGGGTGGGTTGGGGTCGAGCTCTCTAAAGTGGGAGACGAGCAATTGGGCGCCTTGATTCGCGAGGCATTCCGCCTGATGACCGCGAAGGCGATCCGGCCGGCCCGAGCAAAATCCACTCGACGAGCGAGCGCAGGGCGCGGACCTGCGCCTCGCTAGCGATTCGGGCCGTACAGCCCGCCATTCCTCATCATGGATTCGCCAATCTGCCCAGTCCCAATATGTCCGCGTTCACCCTCGGTGGCGTCGAGGCCGGCGGTCAATGCTTCGTTGCGATAGAGTTGGTAGTACCTGGCCAGGTACTGGGCGTCGTTCTCCACCTGGCGGGCTTCCCGCCAGACGTCCGCGGAAGAGTGGACGCTTTTCCGGATATCGGCGGCGACGATGGCGCGCGTCTTGATGGTCCCCTCGTACGCTGCGTAGAAGTCCACCAGACGAAGCTCTGCGCGTCTCAAATACTCCTGCTGCTCTCTTGGCAAGGACGCAAACTGCGATGGAAGACCTTTTGCAAACCGGTCTTTTTCCGCCTCGGTGGGCGGCGCCACCCCGGCAGCTTGCAACGAGGGCGTCCGAGAAGTAATGGCAGTCGACATCCGTTTTGCTGACGACCATTCCACCGGAGTTGACAAGCACAGGATTGTAGTTCAGCACCATCTTGCCAAAAGGAGAGCTCTGGAGGTCGCGAAAAGCCTGCTGGTTTTCGCCATACGACTGCCAGACCTTGTAGCGAATCAAGGCAAGGTCCAGCCAGGCGGGTTTGCGGCCAGCCGTCTGTTTCAAGATCTTCGCGACCGATTCATAGTCGGCCGTTTCTTTGGCGGGCTCTTTTCGAAAGGTAGCGATCAGGGCGCCTCTCAGTGCGGCGCCATCGGACGCAGAGAATTCCGCGCCGGCAAGAATTTGCCCGAATCGCAGGGCCTAATCGATCATTTCGTCCGTAAGCTGATAGCTGCCGGAGCTGGCTAGAACGGCGGATGCGGCGATGGCTTAGGGGCGCCCACTTGCCCCATAACCGCGCCAGAAAGGGCACAGAGATACAGGACCGTGATGCTACAGTAATTCATTTGCAACACATCTCGCGCCTCGATACTCGTGTTTCGAGAAGGAAGACGACGCCGCGGTAGCGACCGCCAGAGAATATTTCGTAGTAGAACCCGGCCAACTGATGGTTCCCATTCTCGGTGCTCTAGGAGTATCATTTGCTGAAGGAGATGCCATGCCCAAGAAAATCGATCCTTTGAACAAAAAGAATTATGGCGCGGTCAACGCGTCGATCACAGTCAGCGACATCAAGGCCGCAGTCAATTTCTATACGAAGGCCTTCGGCTTCGTCAAGCGGGGAATTAGCAATGGTCCGGATGGCAAACCGATGC
>DASQJB010000100.1:0-2857 GCA_035631295.1 Bryobacteraceae bacterium
ATGCGCACTTCGGCCATCTCCGGACGATCGGCGAGAGCCGCGGTCACGGCGTCCTGAAGCGGAAGCACGGGAGCGGCGATCTCGACCGGCGTCGCGGGAATCAAAGCAGTGGACCAGAGCGGATCGGAGCGGTCGGGCAGGATCAGCGCTTTGAGCGAATTCTCCGCGGTGGTGAGCGTTTCCTGCGCGGTGTACGCGCTGATCTCGAAAGTGGCCAGTTGGCGTTGGGCGGCGACCACGTCAATGGGCGCGAGGAGTCCTTGTTGCTCCTGGCGGCGGTTGCTCGCGTCCTGTTCTTGGCCTATTCGAACCGCTTCCAGTTGCACTTCCAAATTCCGGTAGGCGTAAACCAGCTCCCAATACGCTACCTCGGTCTGATTGATCACCTGCATCACGCGCTGACGGAATTGCTGGTCGGTCAAAGTCTGGTTCTTCTTGGCGACCGCGAGCTGGTGGCGATTGGCGTCGAAGCGCAAGCCGCGCCACAGGGGCTGCGTGAAAACGAGATTAAGCGAGGCGGGGTATTGAGGGAGCAGCGTCGCGAACGTGTTGTTCGTGGTGACGCGCGACGATGCGAAATCCGCCTCATAAGAGCCGCCCCACCAGGGCAAGGATCCAGTGAATTGAGGCGTAGCTTGCCAGGTGCGCGTGAGCAGGCTGCCGGTCGGCGAGCCGCTGATGGTGGAGGCCACCGGCGTGACGGCCTTTTGACCGTAGGCTGTGGCGCCGACGTGCGGATCGAACGCGCCTCGAGCGGCGAGGACGGCGAAGCGCGCCTTGGTTTGATCGATGCGCGAAGAATCGATGTCCTTGTTGTTCGACACCGCCATCGCGAGAGCTTGCTCCAGCTTCAGCGGCGCCTGCGTGAAGATCCCAACGCGCGGCGGCAAGACGAAGGGCCGCACGGGCGGAAGGGCGACTTGTTCCGGCTGCGAAAAAACGGCCGGAGCGATCACGAGAAGAAGGGACCACCGCATCAATCGCCTCCGCGGCCCTGTTGAACCGTCAGAACTTCGCCGGGAACCGGCCGGGGGCGCTTCACGCGAGCTAGCTTGCGGAAAAACTGCAATTCTTTCATATCCTCAAAAATCGAGTAAAAAACGGGCACGGCCAATAGTGTCAGCAGCAGGCAGAGCGATTGCCCACCCACCACCAGCACGCCGATAGAACGATTGGTAGCCGACCCCGTGCCGCCGGAAATGGCCAAGGGAAGCATGCCCGCGACCAGCGCCATCGTGGTCATCAGAATGGGGCGCAGCCGGTCGCGGTTGGCCTGAATAATCGCCTCGCGGCGGGCCATACCGGTCTTGAGCAAACCGTTGGTGTGATCAATCTGAAGAATTGCGTTCTTCTTCACGATTCCGAACAGCAGCAGCAGGCCGAGGCCAGAGAAAACGTTAATGGTCTGACCGGCCATGAGTAGCGACAGAATTCCGAACGGAATCGCCAAAGGCAGCGTCAGCAAGATGGTGAACGGGTGCAAAAACGACTCGAACTGCGCAGCGAGAACCATGTACATGAAGATGAAGGTCAAGGCGATGGCGAGCATGAAGTAATAGGCAGTCCGCCCGAGTTCCTTCGATTGGCCAGTGGTGGCGGTTCCATAGCCTGGCTCCATGTGCAGATCGTCGGCGAATTGCCGAAGCTTGGCGAGCACATCCGCCTGCGAGCCGCCGGGAAGGACATTCGCGTTGACGGTGACCTGGCGCTGCCGGTTGATGCGATCAATATTCGACGGCGCCGTGCCGGGTTTCACGCGGACCACTTGATCGAGAGTCACCGAGCCGACCTTGTTCGACGCCACGGTGAGTTGCTTTAGCGCTTCGCTATTCGTCCGGAACTCCTGGGCTGCGCGCAGACGCACGTCGTACAGCTCGCCGCCGGCGGGGAATGTAGAGACTACCTGACCTGCGATCAGCGAGTTCAGAGCTTGAGCGATATCGGAGACGCGTACGCCCAGATCGGCCGCGCGCTGGCGGTCGATTTCCACGCGCAGTTCCGGCTTGCCATAGATCAGCGTCGTGTCGGCATCGACCACTTTCGGAACGGTCTTTAAATTCTCCACTAACTGCTTGGAATATTCGGCAAGCTTGTCCAGATCCGGTCCGGTGATGGCGAACTGGATGTCGAAGCTGCCCCAATCTTCGCCGCCAGCGCCCGCGTTCGCCTGTCCGATGGAGGTTCGCAGCTCCTTGGGATAGCGAGCAAGGACTTCGCGCGTCTTAATGGCGATCGCCTGTTGCGAAAGCGTGCGCTGTTCCTCGGGCGCCAGCTTTACATAAATGGAAGCGCGGTTCACCGCGTGATCCGTGGCCGTTCCCACCGATGTCAGAGTATCGGTGACGCCGGGCAGCGCGCGAATATCGCGCGCGATGCGCTCCGCAACGTTCGTTGTGGCCGCCAGAGACGAGCCTTCCTCCGTGCGGACATTGACCTGGAACTCGGAACGGTCGTCCACAGGGGTGAAGCTCTTGCCGACAAAGATGAAGAGCGGCACGATGCTGACCACCACGAGGACGCTAATCGCCACCATGCTTTTGCGATGGTCCAGAGACCAATGCAGCATGGCGGTGTAGGCGCGGTCGAGCATGCGGAAGAAGGCGGAGTCTTTGGAGGATTTGACAGCTCCCTCGCGGTCGCGGCTCGGGGAGGCGTCTCGGTTCGGTTGCGCGGTCGAGTGCTTCACGCGAAGGAAGCGCGAGCTGAGCATCGGCGTCAGCGTGAAACTCACCAACATGGAAACGCCGATGGCGAAGGCGCAAGTAAAGCCGAACGAAGACATGAAGCGTCCGACGATGCCGCCCATGAAGCCGATCGGCAGGAATACGGCGAACAACGACATGGTGGTGGCCATGAC
>DASQJB010000101.1:0-28167 GCA_035631295.1 Bryobacteraceae bacterium
CACGAGTTTTTTCCATGATCTGACCTCGCACTTGAGCGCCGGCGGCAACAACGTATTGGCCGTCCGCGTGGATCAATCCAAACATCGAAACTCGCGCTGGTATTCGGGCTCGGGAATCTATCGGCACGTATGGCTGCACGCCACCGATCCCGTGCATGTTGCTTTCTGGGGAACGTTCCTCATGACTCCGGAGGTGAGTTCAGATCTGGCAAAAGTATCGCTGAAGACCACGATCGTGAACGAGTCCGGTAACCCGTCGAACGTCGCGCTGGAGACCGTGATCTACGGGCGCTCCGGCGCAACTGCCGGCCGGTCCAATGGCATGGCCGCAGTCGAGCCCGGAGAGACGGTGGAAGTGAGCCAGGAGATTACCGTGGATAAGCCCGCGCTGTGGGCCCCGGACTCTCCGAACCTGTATCGCGCGGTGACACGCGTCATGCAGGAGGGCCAAGCAATCGACGAGGTTTCCACTACATTCGGCATCCGCTCGCTCGAGTGGTCCGCGGAAAAGGGCTTTCTGTTGAATGGATCGCCGGTGAAATTGGCGGGAGGCTGCGTTCACCACGACAACGGCCCGTTCGGCGCCGCGGCTTTCGACCGCGCGGAAGAGAGGCGTGTCCAGATCCTGAAGGCGGCCGGCTTCAACGCGATCCGGACCGCGCATAACCCACCTTCTCCGGCGTTCCTAGACGCCTGCGACAGGTTGGGGATCTTGGTGATGGATGAGGCGTTTGACTGCTGGTCGAAAGGCAAGAACCCGTTCGACTATAGCGTGTCCTTCAAAGACTGGTGGCAGCGCGATCTCGACGCAATGGTCCTTCGCGACCGCAATCATCCCTCCGTGGTGATGTGGAGCATTGGCAACGAAATACAGGAGCGGGGAGAGCCCCTGGGCGCCCAGGAAGCCAAGATGCTCGCGGATTACATCCGCAAACTCGATCACACGCGGCCCATTACCTCCGCGCTGAACTTCATCCCCGGCAAATGGAGCGACACGGACGGGTATTACTCGGCTCTCGATGTCGCCGGTTACAACTACAACCTGGACAGCAACCACGTGGAGGACCATAGGCGCGTGCCGTCGCGCGTTATGGTGTGCACCGAGTCGTACCCCCAATCCACTTTCGGCTACTGCTCCATGGTGGAAGGGTTCCCGTACATCATCGGCGAGTTCGTCTGGACCGCGATCGATTACCTCGGAGAATCAGGCGTCGGGCGGTGGTATTATCGCGATCCGAAAGATACTAACCCCGAGGGTTTTGGGGCGCCCTATCCCTATCACGGCGCGAGTTGCGGCGACATAGACATCTGCGGGAACCGTAAGGCGAACTCGCATTACAGGAATATCGTGTGGAACCGCGGCGAGAAGGTGTTCCTCGGAGTCCGGCAAACGCCGCTCGAAGGCAAAGAGCTACGCGTCACGCGGTGGGGAGTCTGGCCGGTTTACGCGAGCTGGACCTGGCCCGGAATGGAGGGCCAGCCGCTCAAGGTCGAAGTGTATTCCAGGGGCGAGGCGGTCCGCCTTTATATCGACGACAAACTGATTGGCGAACAGCCCACCACGCGTGCGGAGAAGTTCAAGGCCAACTTCAGCGTTCAGTATGCTCCGGGGGTGTTGAAGGCAGTCGCAATACAAGGCGGCAAACCGATTGCGGAAAGCATTTTGAAAACCGCCGGCGAGCCCGTCCAGATTCGGCTGACTGCCGACCGGAAATTGCTTCGGGCAGATGGGCAGGACCTCTCCTTTATCGCCGTGGAAGCTATCGACGCCCACGGGCAGCCGAATCCGAATGCGGACCATCAGGTGACTTTTAGTGTGAAGGGGCCCGGAATCATTGCCGCCGTAGGGAACGCAGACTTGACCAGCGAGGAGCCATATCAGGGCAGCCAGCGCAAGTTGTTTCGCGGTAGGGGGCTGGTGGTCGTCCGGTCTTCACGGACGCCAGGCGCGCTTACGATGACCGCCAATGCTCCGGGGCTGAAGGGAAGCAGTATCCGGCTGACGTCACTCGCGTAGGGCTTCCGCCTAAGCGTCTCCAGGCGCCCGGCCGGTAGATTCGCGGACCACCAATTCCGGCGTGATGATGATCTCCTGTTGCGTCTTTGCAGGTTGCTTTTGGACGGTAAGGCTTTCGAAGATCTGGCGGCCGATCTGGTCTCTGGGAATATGCAATGTCGTGAGCGCGGGATAGACGACTTCGGAAAGAGTGATGTTATCGAACCCGGTCACGGATACCTGCGCGGGAACGTCCATCCCCATGTCCCGCAACTGCCGCAAAACGCCAACCGCCATGAAATCGTTCACGCAAAGAATCGCCGTGGGGCGAAATTTCGCTGCAAACAGTTGCTGCACGGCCCGGCGGCCGCCTGCGTAATCGTCCGAATCGGCCACCGTCGTGAACTGGAGCTCATTCGAGTAGCGTCTCATCACTTCAATAAAGGCGCCTCTCCGGTCGCCGAGAGGTCCCAGGGCCGTATGGTGCCCTACAAAGGCGAATTTCTTATGCCCCAAGCTTCGCAGGTATTCGGATACCCGCTCAATTCCCTTCCGATAGTTCGATTTGATGCTGAGGATGGCCCGCCGCGGCGATCCTACGTCATACACGACCGTGCGGATGTTGCGTTCTTCCAGCTCCTTGAGGATGGCCGGATCGACTTCGGAAACCACCAGAGCCATTCCGGCGACGCGGCGGCCGAGCATGATCCGCACGGTCGAATTGAGGCGATGCGAATCGTAATCGGTATTGGCGACGAGGACCTCGTAGCCATGCGCGTGCGCCTCCTGTTCGAGCACGCGGAAGATATCCAGAAAGAACGGATTTTCAAGATTCGAGACGATCAGGCCGAGCGTGCGGCTGACCCCGCCGGCAAGAGCGCGCGCGTGTGCGTTGGGATAATATTTCAGGTCCTCGATTGCCTTGAGGACCCGAGTGCGCGTACTGCTCTTGACGACGCCGATGTTGTTGAGAACACGGGAAACTGTCGCGGGGGAAACACGCGCGCGCTGGGCGACGTCTTCCAGGCTCATCCGGTCAGGCAAGTCTCTATCCTAACGGATCAGGCCTAGATTGAAGAAAAGCGATACACGGTGGTGGTTCGGTACGTCTGGCCCGGTTTCAGGACTGTAGAAGGGAAATTAGGTTTGTTGGGCGAGTCCGGAAAATGTTGCGTTTCCATGCAGAACGCCGATCGCCGCGTGTAAGTCTTGCCTTTGCCTTGAAGCGTGCCGTCGAGAAAATTGCCTGTGTAGAATTGAAGACCGGGTTCCGTCGTGAGAACCTCCAGGACACGCCCTGATTTGGGGTCGGTGACCTTCGCCGCGAGGTCCAGACCCGAGCCGGAGCGATTCAGCACCCAGTTGTGATCGTATCCATGGCCGAGCATCAACTGCTCATCCTTTTGCTCGATGCGCTCGCCGATCGTTTTCGCCGTTCGAAAGTCGAAGGGCGTGCCCGCGACGCTCCGCAACTGGCCCGTCGGGATCAGGCCCTTGTCCACAGGCGTGAAGCGGTCGGCATTGATGACGACCTCATGGCCGAGGATGTCGCCTTCGCCGGCCAGATTGAAGTAGCTGTGGTTGGTCAGGTTGACGACGGTATCTTTATCGGTGGTCGCGGAGTAATCGATCTTCAACTCATTGGCGTCGGTCAGCGTATAGGTGACGGTCGCCGACAAATTGCCCGGATACCCTTCTTCGCCGTCTTTACTCAAATAGCTGAGTTCGAGACTTTGCGGGGAAAGCAGCCTCGCGGTCCAGACTCTTTTATCAAAACCGCGAACGCCGCCGTGCAAGTGATTCTCGCCGTCGTTCCTGGCGAGCGTGTACTGCATCCCGTTCAGCGAGAAATGCGCGTTACCGATGCGATTGCCATAGCGTCCAATGATCGCGCCGAAGTAGGGAGGCGGCTTGAGGTATCCTTCAAGGCTGTCGAATCCGGCCACGACGTCACCCATTACTCCTGAGCGATCGGGAACCTTCAGCGAGACCACAGCGCCGCCGTACGTCGCGATTCGGACTTCGGAGCCTTTCGCGTTCGTGAGCGTATACAGCTCCACCGATTCGCCATCGGGAGTTCTGCCCCACGGGACCTTTGTCGTCTTCTCCTCAGCCACAGATTCGGTTTTAGAGGAACAGCCGGCCAGGGCCGTCGCCAACAGCGCCAGCACCGCCCAACTTTTAAGCTTTCGCTTGCCCATAATACGCGTTCCGCCCATGTTTGCGAAAGAAATGTTTGTCGAGCAGCGCCTGCGAGATCGGCGCCGATTCTGGATTTACCGCGAGCGTATGCAGGGCGGTTTGCGCCACTTCCTCCAGCACCACGGCGTGATGAGCTGCCTCCGCGACGGATGCGCCCCACGTGAATGGCGCGTGGCCCGCGACCAAGACGGCCGGCATAGATAACGGGTCCACGCCCTCGAAGCGCTTTACGATGGCATGGCCAGTGTGGGCTTCGTACGCATCCTCTATTTCGGAAGCATCCAAGGATTCGGTGACCGGGATCGGGCCGTAAAAATAATCGGCGTGCGTCGTGCCCAGGCACGGGATCGCGCGCTTTGCCTGAGCCCAGACCGTGGCGTTTCGGGAATGCGTGTGAACCACGCCCCCGATCTCGGCAAACGCGCGATACAGGATCAGGTGAGTCGCCAGATCCGAAGAGGGCCGCAACTTCCCCTCGACAATCTCGCCCTTGAGGTCTACCACGACGATATCGGATGGCTTCATGTTCTCGTAAGGAATGCCGCTGGGCTTAATGGCGACCAGTCCGCGCGCGCGATCGATGCCGCTGGCGTTGCCGAAAGTATATAGCACAAGCCCGCGGCGCACCAGTTCCAGGTTCGCCTGGAGGACTTCTTCCCGCAGCGCTTCAAGATTCATGAATCGCCTCGCGCCGCCACCGCGATGCTGCGAAGTCTGCGAAGGGATGGCAATACATCGCCCATGGCGGCAGCCGCCGCCTCCCGCCGTCCAAAGCCTAAGTACAGTTTCTTATAAACGCCGTACAACTCCTCGTAAACGGACGCCGCCCGCGGATCGGGCTCAACGGTGCGATGGCGCGGGCAAAGCTTGTCTTGCGCTTCCTCGACGCTGCGGAACGCGCCGGCGGCAAGAAACGCGAAAATCGCCGAGCCGAGGCTAGTAATTTCAGTTTCGGGCACAAGCACAGGCTTGTTCAAGACATTGGCATAGACCCGATTCAGCGTTTCGTTCCGCTGCGGAACGCCTCCGCCGTTGATCACGCGGCGAATCGGAACGCCATTCTCCTCCATCCGCTCGAGAATGATGCGCGTGTGAAACGCCGTGCCCTCGATCGCGGCAAACAACTCGTCCGCGGCGGTGTGCATTAAATTCCAGCCTAGCGTAACCCCGCCCAGATCCGGGTTGACTAAAACCGTTCTATCGCCATTGTCCCAGGTCAATCGCAGAAGCCCCGTTTGACCTGCCCTGTAGCTCTCCAGCCCGCGGGAAAGACTTTCGACGTCGCTCCCCGCCCTATGGGCAATGGCCTCGAAGATATCGCCCGTCGCGGAGAGACCCGCCTCGATGCCCGTCATCTTCGGATGCACGGATCCTTGCACGACGCCGCAGACGCCGGGAATCAGCTTCACATTGTCCGCCACGGCGATGATGCAGGTGGAGGTTCCGATGACATTGACCACATCGCCCGAGCGAACGCCCGCCCCGATCGCATCCCAATGCGCGTCGAACGCGCCTACCGGAATGGGGACGCCGGCGCGCAATTCAAGAGCCGCCGCCCACTCGGGCGACAAATGTCCGGCGATTTGATCGGATGTGGCGTACCGGCCGTTGAGCTTCGCGCGCACGCCGCTCAGAAGCGGATCGACGGAACACAGAAATTCCTGCGGCGGCAGGCCGCCCAGCTCCGGATTCCACATCCACTTATGTCCCATGGCGCAGATGCTGCGCGGCGCCTGCTCCGGATCCGTGATTCCGCATAGCGTCGCCGTGAGCATGTCGCAATGCTCGAACGCGGTTACGAAACGGCCGCGCTTTTCAGGATTGTTGCGCAGCCAGTGGAGGAGCTTCGAGAATCCCCATTCGGAGGAATACGTTCCTCCGCACCAGTCAATCGCTTCCAGCCCGAAGCTCCGCGCGGTCTCGGTGATAAGAGCGGCCTCGCGCGCGGCGCGGTGATCGCACCAAAGATAGTAATCGTCTAGCGGTAGCAGGCGCTCGCCGGCGGGAATCACGCTGGAGCCCGTGGTGTCGAGCGCGATCGCTTCGATCTGGGCGCCATCCAGCGCCGCGCTCACCAAGGCTCTCTTCATCGCCTCCGCTAGAGCCTTCATGTGGTCGGCGTGGCACTGGGTGGCGTGGTCGGGATCTTCGCGCTTCCGGTGCAGAGGATATTCGGCGACGCCGGAGCCGATGCGGCCGCGCTCGCTGTCGACGATCGAGACGCGCACGCTCAGAGTGCCGAAGTCGACGCCCGCGACGACGCTCATCGCCTGCTCCATGGCGCGGGGCAGGGGCGAAAGCCCCTTGATTCCGAATGTTCCTGCGGCACGACTAAAGTCGTGCCCTGATACAAACCACATCGCATCTCAGGTGAGCTTCGTTTTCAACATCGTGAAGGAATGCGGCGGGAAGCTGTAGCGTAGCGAATTCTTTCCTGCTTCGATTGTACGCTTCACGGTCTTGACGGTGGTGGAGTCGAAGCTATTCTCAGCCTTGATATCGGGCGCGTTGACCTCGGAAACTTCCACTGCCGGTGCAAACTGCTTGTCCGCGAGCTCGATGCCGGCCTCAACCGGCTGATCCTGGTGGCGATTGACGACGTTGATCACTAATGTCTCATTGTCGATTGCAGCGGAGGCGTCGAGGCATGGCGCGTCGCCGAATCTGCGGTTTGGATAAGAGGGACCTTTCACCAGCAACTCCAGCGCTTTTCCTTTTGTGTTGTTCGCGAATAGGGCCAGCGGATAGTAGATGGTTTGCAGGAACATTCGCTTCTCATCGGTGAAGATGGGGGCGATCACGTTCACCAACTGCGCCATGTTGGCGATCTTGAGGATGTGCGCGTTGTTGACGAACGTATTGAGAAACGTCGCCACGACCAGCGCGTCTTCCAGGTTGTATTTTTCTTCCAGCATGCGGCGGCCGCCACCCTGCGAGGCTCCGCGCGCGCGGTACCACACGTTCCACTCGTCCCAGGCGATGTAGATCTTGCGGCCGCGGGGCTGTCCGCTAAGCGCGGCATTGATGACGCCCTCGGCGGTTTTGATTCGCTCCCCCAGCGTGAGCGAACTCGTGAGGAACTCGCCGAAGTCGTTGTTGGGATTTCCCACGTACATGTGGAGGGACAGGTAGTCGGCGTGCGTTTTGAGGAAATCGAGCACCGTGCGGTTCCATCCGATCCAGTCGGAGCCGCCCCCGTAATTGGAGGACCCTGCCGCGATTAGCTTAACGTTCGGGTCGGTCCATTTCATCAGCTTCGCCGCTTCCAGCGCGAATTTGCCATAATCTTCCGCGCTGCGATGTCCCATCTGCCACGGCCCGTCCATTTCGTTGCCTAAACCCCAGTAAGTCACCTTCCATGGGTCGGCGCGGCCGTTCTCCTTGCGCAGGCGAGTCATCGCCGTGTCCTTCGAGGAATTCACGTACTCCACCCACTGCTGTGCTTCCTCCCACGTGCCGGTTCCGAGATTGGCGCAGATGTACGGCTCTGCGCCAAGCATCTCGCAGTAATTCAGAAACTCGTGAGTGCCGAAACGATTGCTTTCCACCGTTCCCCAGGCCATCTCCAGGCGGGGCGGCCGTTTGTCGCGCGGGCCGATGCCGTCCTTCCAGCGATAGTTGGAAGAGAAGTTTCCGCCCGGCCAACGCAAGAGGGAGACGCCGAGCTTCTTGGCGGCATCAAGCACGTCCCGCCGGTAGCCGTTGGCGTCTGAAAGAGAGGAGTTTTCGTCGAAGATGCCTCCCTCGATACAGCGACCCAGATGCTCGGCGAAATTGCCGTAGATCTTCGGGTCGATGTCGCCGATGACGCGCTCGGTATCGATTTTGATGCGGGCGCGGAGGGGCGCTTGCTGGCCGCGGAGGATGAAAGGGGCGGCAACGAGTGTTTTTGAGAAGGAACGTCTATTCATGCGACCTCGCTTTCTGAAAGCGCTTCCAGTGCCTCCAGGGATTATTGCACAGCCGTACGCTTAGGAACAAGCCGACGCAGGGGCTCAAAGCCCCATGGGCTGGGCTCTCTTGACGGCACGGCTCAAGCCGTGCCCTGATACAAATCCGGGAGCTTTTGCAACTCATTGTAACCATACCTAGTTGCGCGAGCTTGGGTTCGTTCCGCAAAAATCGTTATCGCGGCCGGGTCTTGGACTGAGAAGCGGCTGGCAGTTGTTCGCAGATGGGCCTCGCATACAGCGATAGGATAGGGTTCGGTTGGGATGGTCGGTGCCGGCGCTAACGCTATCCCATTCCACGGACGCGACTTGCGAGTATCGAAGAGAAGGCGTCGGAGGGCAGGTCCGAGAGTTTGGTCGCGGCCAGATCCGCTCCCAGCGATCGCGCGTTTTTGCCGACGCCGATGCTCCGCATCTCCGCGCGCCGGGCCGCTTCTATCCCGGCCCACGCATCCTCCACCACGATGCAGCTTCGCGGGGCCGCTCCCAAGCGCGAGGCTGCGACCAAAAACACCTGTGGATCGGGCTTTCCGGCATGGACATCCTCAGCCGAAACCGTAGCCTGAAACCAGGGTCGAAATCGAAGGGCGTCTAAAACGGCTTCGACGTTGAGGCGGGGAGCGGAAGATGCGATCGCTTGCAGCCAACCTTGATCGTGCAGCCGTTCCACCCATTCCGCCGCTCCGGGAAGCGGCGCCAGACCCTCCTGACGAACGAGCTCGCGATACCGGACTTCCTTCGCGTCTCCAATCCGTTCGATTCTTTTGGCGCCGGCATCCTTTCCTAGCCAGCCGCCCAGGATGGCGTCATTCCTCTGGCCGAAGCTCGAAAGGAAATCCTGGCGCGTAATGGAGATTCCCTCGCGATCAAGGGTTTCCTTCCAGGCGCGCCAGTGGTACTCCTCAGAGTCTACGAGAGTCCCGTCTAAGTCCCACAACACTGCGCGACAAAACTCTGACATCTACATATTGTGACGCAGTGTCTAAGCCGGCCGAAGGACTGCGATTCACAGGCTGAAGCCTGTGCCACTAGAACTCCAAGTTGGCGCGGAACTCGATCTGGCGGGCGCCAGAGAAGAAGTTGCCGTTTGCCACGGGATTCGCCGCGTAGTTCGCGGTCTGCCCGAAGTTCGTTCCGAGCACTCCAAGCCCGATGGCTCCCGGGTTGGTTGGGCTTACGCTAAGAGGCACGAACGAAAAAGTCGGGTGATTGGTCAAGTTCAGAAATTCCGTCTGGAAGGTGAACCGGACCGACTCGCGAATCGGGATGCTTTTGTTCACCGAAAGATCGATGTTGTACCAACCCGGTCCCCAAACGTACGGGCGATAGCCGAACGCCCCGGCCGTACTCGCGGGCGTCAGATAGGAGGGGTTGGCGGCGCCGTTGGCCCCGATGAGCTTGGGATTGAACAGCGTGACCCAGGCATTGCCGGAGCGATGCACGCCGACCATGCTCTGTAAATCTGAAACGCCGATCCCGTTCAGACTGATTCCAGAGTCATTGGCGTTCACGGTCGAATAGCCCCCGCCCAATAGCGCGGGATTGCCGCTTTGAAGGGCGATAATCGTCCCGAGCGTCCAGCCGCCCACGGTGTAGTCGGCGAATTTGCCGCTATTCAAGTACGCGCGTCCTTTCCCGAACGGCAGATCGTACGTGCCGCTCAAATGGACCACGTGCCGGATGTCGAACAGGCTTGGCCCGTAGTTCAGGCGGAAATTGCGCTGCGTATAGTAAATCTGATTTCCCTGACCTTGAATGCCGTTTTGCGCGGCGATGCCCAGCGAATGCGCCCACGTGTAGTTGGCGTTGAACTGGAACCCGTGCGTGAGCCGCTGTCGGAAGTCGAGCTGAAGCGCATGATAGTTGCTGCTGCCGGCGGCGTCGAGGTAGTTGACCGCCCCACCCTCGGCGAATGGGTTAGCCTGCCAGAAGTTGGTCGGGTATCCTGCGCCCGGCGCGTTGATGCCACGGTTCGTCAGGCAGGGCGCAAAAGCCGCGCTTCCGACCATATTGCAGAAGAACTGCTGCGTGCCCGCCAGACTTCCCGCCAGCGTGCCGGCGGCGCCGGTTTGCAGGTTCGTGATATAGGCGCTGTTGGAGAAGTTCGATGTGGCGCTTCCAAAGGCCGCCGTGAAAATCGGGAGCGGCGACTGTCCGGGCAGGCCGTTGTTAGCGAAGGTAAGGCCCTTGCCGTTGGCCTGATTGATGCGCAGATTGTTCTGCGCGTTCACAAACTCCTGAAGAAATCCGTTCTCATAGATGTTCACTTCGTTCAGGTTGTACGCCAGCCATTGATGTAGCGCCAGGTTACCGGTATAACGGGCCTCAAAAACGCTCCCTGAGCCGATCTGTCTTTGAATCCCGAAATTCCACTGCTCGACATATGGCTGCCGGATATTCGGATTCATCCCCCAGAACGCGTTGCCCGACAAAGCCAGGTTGGCCGCCGGCACGGTTTTCGAGTACACGCTGGGAGTGAGCTGATACTGAGGCAGAGGATCGCCGAAGGTGAGCGACCCGGCAACGAAGCTGCCTACGCCGTTGGCAGTGCCCGGGGTCGCCGCGCCTTGCTGGAAGAAAAACTGGCCGCTGTTGGAGGCAAAGGCCCAGAAATTCTGCGCGCCCTCGGTGTAGTGCCGCAAGGAATAACCGGTGCGGATCACGGTCTTGTTATTACCGATCAATTTGCTCAACAATCCGCCGCCGGCGCTGGCGCTCGGGCTCCAGGCAAGGGCGACGCCGGGCGAAAAATTCACTCTCCTGTTGTACACGTGAACTCCGGCCTGAAATTGCGGATTCGCAACGCCGCCGAGATTGCCTGGCTGATCGACAGCGCCCACCGGGGTCGGACCGTAGAGGTCGCCGAGAGTACGCAGCGTGCTGTATCCGCCGTTAACGTCGTGATCGTCGCCGACGACGTCCATTCGCAGCCCATAGTTGAGAGTCAGGTTGGACCGGAGTCGCCAGCGGTCCTGCGCCCAGTAGCCGCTTGCCGATTGGACTTCATCGAGATTGTAGGCGCCAAACGGCTTGTACTGACCTGTTGAGGGATCAAGAGGGCGGCCGACGCCGATCGAGACGCGAGTCACGCGCGCGGCAAGCACACCGTATAACGCACGGGCGTTGCCTTGATTGGTGGTGTTGGTATTGGCGAGGGCGGCGTTGATCACGTTGGTCGCGGGGTCCAGCGGATCCAGGCCGAAGGTGTAGTTAGGCTCGCCGCCGGGGCCGTTCCAGTAGTGATCCTGTTCGCGGTACCAGCTCGCGCCGAAGGTGAACGCGTGCGCGCCTTTTTGCCACGTCAAGTTGTCCACTGCATTGAGCAATGGGTAGAACGAGGAAATCGGGCGGCGGGGATAATTAACGCCGTAAAGGCTGGTCAATCCAGTCGTACTTCCGTTGTAGGTCCAGCTCTGCCGATACAAGTTCGGCAAGTCGAGGCCCAGCGTTTCCGTGTCGAAAATACTCAGTTGATACATGTAGCCGGCGTGAAATTGGTTGACCAAGGTTGGCCGGAACACCGAGTCCCATCCGAAACCGGCGATACGGTTATTGGCTTTGTTGGAGGTGTAGTCCAATGCCTGGTCGCTCGGGATCGAGCCGGGAAACTGCGGAGGGTTGCGGTGCGGGCTGTTCGTGAGCGTCTGAGCGTAGGAGAGGTAGACGCGCTGCTTCTCGCTGATGTTGGCATCCAGGCGAATCGTCGGATAGTAGCCATTGATCCGGAAGGGCGCGAGAAAATTCAGAGTGTAGATGTTGGGGTCGGATGTGGCCGCGAGCGCGCCTTTCCCGTAGACGCTGCTGATCTTGGCCAGCGAATCCGCCACGCTGGGGTTCAGTGTGGACGGCAAGCCGGCGGCCCCGGCAACCTGCAACAGGTTGACGCTCTGGATGGCGCCGGCGGAATCTTTGTAGGAGAAGACGCCCTGCTGCGCCTGAGGCGACAAAACCGTCGAGGTCACGCTATTGGCGCCCGGCTGAATCGATTGCGACCAGGTCCCGAAGACGAACAGCTTGTTCTTCCAGATCGGCCCGCCCACGTTACCTCCGAACTCATTCAGCTTGAGGATGTTTCTGGGAAGACCTGTGGCGTTGTTGAACCACGAGTTGGCGTTCAAGTCGGTATTGCGGAAATCTTCAAAGAGCCGGCCATGCCACTGGTTGCTGCCGCGGCGGGTCACGATACTGATGCGCATCGCGGATGTGCCGATGCCGCCCAAATCGAGCTGCGCCGTCTGAATCGTCATTTCGGCCACGTCTTCGATGCGCGGCTGCACGGCCGTAGTTCCGTAGTTGAAGCCGCCGCTGCGGAAGCGGTTGCTGATTCCGGGAGTGCCGTCGAAGTCGGCGCTTACCACCGCCCCGCCGGGCAGATTGTCCCAGGTGCCGTTGGTGCTGCCGGCGCCGCTGGTGCTCGACCACCCCGGGATCAGGAACGCAAAGCTCATGACGTTTCGGCCCGTGACGGGCAAGTTCACAATCTGTTTGGTGTCGATGGTGCTGGCGAGCACGGAGTCGGACTCGACCAGCGGCGTGGCCTCGGCGGCAACAGTGACGGTCTGCGTCGTGCCGCCGACTTTCATATCGACCTTCAGCGTGGTGACACGGCCCGTCTGAACCTGGACGGACTGGAAGACCTGCGTCTCGAACCCTTCTTTGGTGACGGTCAGTTCATAGGAGCCGAACGGTAAGTCGGGGAACGAATAGACGCCGTTACTTAGGGTTTCGGCCCGACGAAGGGTGTTGGCGCCCAAATCCTTGAGCTGGAGTGCGGCTTGCGGAATCACGGCCCCGGCCGGGTCGAGCACGTTGACGGTCACGGTCCCGGTATTGCTGGTTTGAGCGCGAACCGGAACCAAAGAGAAAGCGCTTACAAAACTCGCTACGACAACGGACTTCCAACTCATAAGAGCCCCCTTTTCGTAGTCTAAATGCTTTTGAGGTAGTGTAAGCGCAAACAATATCGGTGTCAAGCCCGTCTTTTCGTGCCGCGAGAAAGACGGGTGGAATGGGGCCGAGAGCGCTTACATCAGTCTGACGGTTAGCGTTCGTCCTTCCAACACCACCCGCCGCTCGATTTGCCCCATGCGAACCGCCAAGGCCCGGCGGCCCGGAGCGAGCATGCGGGAGCCTGGAGCAAGGCTGAGCGTCAGCGTCCTGCGGGCGTCGTCCCAAGACATTTGAATCCCCATCCACTCGCCTTTCCGGTAATTGAAGGAACGGCCGTCATCCTCGTACAAGAGGAAGGCGCCGGCGGAGCCGGGATAGACGGTAATCTCAAGCGGGCCGTCTACCGGCTCGTCGACATATTGCTTTACTGGTCCGAGCGGCAGAATCGCGCCGGCGCGGACGTAGAGCGGCGTGGTTTCCAGATCGACGGTACGAACGATTTCCCGGCCGCCCTCGATTCGCTCTCCTGTCCAGAAGTCGTACCACGCGCCGCGTGGAAGATAGACGCGGCGCGACGCGGCGCCCTTTTCAATGACGGGCGCGACGAGCATGTCGCGGCCCCATAGAAATTCATCGCCGCGCCCCACTGCGATCGGGTCGTCAGGATAGTGCAGCCAGAGGGCTCGCATAATCGGGAGGCCGGTTTTCGCGCATTCCCGCACAACACTGTAGAGGTATGGCATCAGGCGGTAGCGCAGTTCCAGATACTTGCGGCAGATAGGCTCGACCTCGGGGTGGTGCAGTTCCTCCCGCGGCGGCACGGCGGCTCCGTTGTAATTGTTGATTTCGATGGGCCCGGGGTCGCCGGTGTTCCATCCCCAGGGAAGCCGGAGCTTCCAAGTGCGCCCGTGTGCGCGGAACAGCGGGCAGAAAGCGCCGAATTGGAACCAGCGGACGTATAACTCGGAGGTGAACTCGGGCGTCGGCACGAAGCCACCGATGTCCGTGCCCCAATAAGGGATGCCGCTCAGTCCTGTGTTGATTGCAACGGGGATGTGGGCGCGCAGGGTTTCCCAGGTGGAGTATACGTCGCCGGACCAGAGAAACCCGGCGTAGCGCTGCATGCCGGGGTAGCCGTTTCGATGCAAAGCAAACGGACGCTCGTTGGGCCGGTCGAGTTGAGGCGCTTCCCAATACATGCGATTGCGCGCGAGGCGGGATGGGCCGTCGAGGGGATCGCCTTCATCCGGCCACCATCCGTCCACGCCCAACGCGAAGACTGGGCGGTGGAGGTTCCAATAACAGCTCGGCTGCTCTTCCGCGGCGGAAGGCTTGTCGGCGGCGAGCAAAAGCGGACGCGTTGGATCGCATGCATCCCGCGCCGAGCCTTGCATGGCGCGGGCGCGTATCACGGCGTGCAGAACGACCTTGAAATGCTGCGCGTGCAGTTCGTCGAAGATGGCCTGAGGATCCGGAAATATTTTGTCGTTGAACTTCCACTCGCCATTGTTCGTGTTCCAGCCGGAAGGCGTGAAGCCGGTCCCCAGAAAGATGAGCGTGTCGCAGGGCAAGCGCTTCTCGCGGAAAGTCCGGGCCTCCTCGAGGATTTCCTCGCGGCTTGTCAAGGTTCGGTGGGACTGGTGATAGCCGAGGCTCCACAGCGGGGGCAGTTCGGGGAATCCGGTGAGACGGGCGTATTCGGCCATGATCGTCGCCGGATCGCGCGAGATGACGACGAATACGTCGATGGGTAAAGCCGCGGCGGGCTGAGCAGCGGCCGGATTTGCGGGCTGCACGCGGCATTCCTCGCCAGAAAGGTCAAACACCCCTTCGGGGCGGTGAAAGAAGAGCGCCCAACCCCCGGCGCCGATGATCCAAGGGATGGGAACACGGCCGCCATGCGTGCGCAGTTGATACCCACCCTGGCCGCTGCGCATGCGATCGACGGAGCCGCGGCGATCAAACTGCGGGCCCCCCTCTCCGAGGCCGAGCAGCGGAGCGCCGTCTGTTTGGAAGGAGACAGCGCCGGTATCTGAGTCGATGCGGAGGCTCTGCGTGCGCGCTCCCGATGCGGCGATCGCGAAACTCAGGGGGTTGGGGGAGAACTTGACCTGGATGGCGCCGAATTTCATGGTTTGCGCCCCGCGCAGCCGAGTCGGCCGCCAGGTCTGCGGCAGCAGCGCGCCATCATCGGGCAGCGGCGGGATGGCGCCGCTTTGGAGCGGCAGCGCCGTGATACGAATCGTGTGCGCGCTGACTGCTCCGATTTGCAGCTCGACTGCTTGGCCCGCGATACGCAGTTCCGCATCGGCGCCCTTGGCACGCATGCGAGTCAGCCAAGCCGCGCCCGCCGCTCCAGCTTGTTGTAGAATCTGCCGTCGTCCCATCGAATTTCTTGGCATGCGCATCCCTTTCGCGGCGAGAGTAGTCATGGATTCACTGGATAACCTTTCGGAGCCGCGTGGCTGCAGGCGCGCTTCCGCGTGGCCCGGCGCGCCAGTAGCCCGACGCCGGGCATAGCCCGGCGGCAGCCTGAAAAGCAGACCCCACAAAGCAGCGGAGCCGCAACCAATGCGGTGGGGCAGGCGCTCGTGCCTGCCGCCTCAACACTCGTGTCGAGGCCCCGGAGCCGGCGAAGACTGCGGCACGCAAGAGTGCGTGCGCCACGAAAATCAGCAGTACATCAACCATCTAGGTTCTGGTAGTTTATTGTAAGCGCTATCACAAAGGAAAGGGACATCCGCCATGCAGATCTTCGCCTTTTGCTTGGTTCTCGCCACTGCCGTTTCTTCCGCCGCCGATTTAGCCGGGACCTGGAAGCTCGAACAAACCGGACGGAATGGCCAGAGGCGGGTAACGACCTATGTGTTCAAAACTGGCGGCGAGACATTCACCGGACTGGTAGCGACGCCGACGGAGCAGCGCGAGATCCTGCACGGCGTGATCCGCGGAAATCAGATCGCGTTCGACACGCACTTCGAATTCTACGAGGCGAACCGGATCGATTCGTACAAGGGAGAAATCAATGGGGAGCAATTGAGCATTCTGCCGGCGAATCCGCCGCAGGGCGGAAGAGCCGCCACGCCCATCGTTCTGCGAAAGACGTCGAATGAGACCGTGTATACGCCGCCCCCAGAGCTGGCTCGCACTCACAAACCGTTTCCGCCTTTCCAGCCAATTGCGCCGAACGGGCTGGCGCAAACGCCCCCTATGGGCTGGAACAGTTGGAACAAGTTTGCCGGGAGAATCGACGATGCAACGGTGCGCGCCATCGCGGACGCGATGGTTTCCAGCGGCATGCGCGACGCGGGATACGTTTATGTGAATATCGACGACACGTGGGAGGGCGCGCGCGACTCGAGAGGCTCGTTGCATCCCAATTCGAAATTCCCGGATATGAAGGCGCTCGCGGACTACGTGCATTCCAAGGGGCTGAAGCTGGGGATTTATTCGAGTCCGGGAAGAACGACTTGCGCTGGATTCGAGGGCTCCTACGGCCATGAGGAACAGGATGCGAAAACCTGGGCGGAGTGGGGCATAGACTACTTAAAGTACGACTGGTGCAGCGCGTCCGCCGTCTACCATCGCGACGAAATGGCGCCGGCCTATCAGAAAATGGCGCGGGCTCTGCTCGCCACTGGTCGGCCTATTGTTCTCAGCCTGTGTCAATACGGGTGGCTGGACGTTGGGACGTGGGGCGCGGCGGCGGGCGGCAACCTGTGGCGGACCACGGGCGACATTCGAGACGCCTGGGATTCGATGTCGCGGATCGGCTTCGACCAAGACGGGCGCGAGAAAGTCGCCGGGCCGGGGCACTGGAACGATCCCGACATGCTGGAGATCGGCAACGGCGCCATGACCGACGCGGAATATCGGACACACTTCAGCCTGTGGAGCATGCTGGCGGCGCCGTTGATCGCGGGCAACGATGTGCGCGCTGCGACGCCCGGTATTAGGGAGATTCTGACCAATCGCGAGGTGATCGCGATCGACCAGGATAAACTTGGCGCTCAGGGCTTCCGCGTGCGCAGGGACGGCGCTCTTGAGGTTTGGAAGAAGCCGCTGTCGGACGGCGTCGCGGTGGGCCTGTTCAATCGCGGCGCGCAAGCCGCTTGGATGACGGTGAAATGGGCGGAGATTGGCGACGCTGCTCCTTCGAAGGTCCGCGACTTGTGGGGCCATGAGGACGTGAGCGCCGGCGCGGAGTTTGCGGCGGATGTGCCTGCGCATGGAGTGGCGTTGCTGCGCCTGCGGCACGACTGAAGTCGTGCCTGGGAGCTTCTACCTATTGGAAGTTCATTCAGTTATGGTGGGGCAGGCCTTCGGCCTGCGGCGGCCTCGCAGGCCGCCCCGGTTTTTTGAGATTCTTGACGCCTTCGCGCCACTAACCAGATATGACTATGACCAGACGCCGGCTCCCCACCTGAATCTGGTCGGCGAACCGCAGTTCATCACTTTCCGTCTGCGGGATAGCCTCCCGCCGAATCGCTCTTTTCCAGCCTCAAGCATCAGTTCTGGAGAGGCCTTTCTGGAGATGGATCGCTTGCTGGATGAAGCTCGGTGTGGCGCCACCTTCCTCAGGCAGCCCGCCGTTGCCCGGGTGGTCCTCGATTCGATCTATCGTGGCGCCGAGATTGGACATTACCAACTGCACGCCTGGGTCATCATGCCGAATTACGTTCATTTACTCCTGACGCCTCAAGTGAGCCTCTCCAGGCTGCTAGGCTCGATGAAAGCGGCAACCGCCAGACGCGCCAACTTGCTTCTGCACCGGAGCGGCGAGCCCTTTTGGCAAGACGAAAGCTACAACCATCTCGTTTGAAAACGAGACGGGTTTCGGCGCCTGCAACGGTATATCCAAGGCAACCCGGTGCAGGCCTCTCTGGCGCCAAAACCGGAGGAATATGAGTGGTCCAGCGCGGGGCGGCCTGCGAGGCCGCCGCAGGCCGGGGGCCTGCCCCACCAACACAGGGTCCCGTCAGAAATGTAGAAATTCCGATGCCACGACTGAAGTCGTGCTCTGATACAACGGTCTGCTACGGCTCGCCGTAGAAGCGCCAGGTCGATTTGTAATCACGCGTCAGCGGTTGTTTGATTAGGCCGGCGCGGATCATTTCCACCGGAATGCGGTTTTCTTTCAGGACCGCATCGTGAAACTGACGATTGGTCATCTTGCCGGAGCCGACCAGCTCCTTATGCAGCGCATAGAGCTGCATGCCGCCGAGCAGGTAGGCGGCCTGGTAGAGCGGCGAGTAATTGTCTTCAAAAGAACGCCGCACTTCCGCGATAGCGTTCTCCCGCTCGTGCCCGATGCGGTCGACGAGAAAATCGATGGCCTCTTGCGGAGTCATCTTGCCGAGATGAAAACTCAGCGAAAAAATAATGCGAGCGCAGCGGTGCATCCTCCAAAACAAGGCGCCGACGCGGTCTGCCGGCGTTTTCTGGAACTTGAGATCCCAAAGCAGGAGCTCCCAATAGAGCGACCAGCCTTCGGTGATGAAAGGAGTCCCGCCGACGGCGGCACGGTAGGGGCGATAGCGCGCGGCCATGTAGCCTTGCAAGTGATGGCCGGGGATCAGCTCATGAAAGACTGTAGCGCGGGAGAACGGAATATTGTTGCCGCGCATGCTCATCATCTTTTGCTCGAACGTCATCGTGTTGGTGGGATAGGAGACGCTGAGCACTTCGCCCCCGGTAAAGAATGGATTCACCAACTGGCGCTCGGGCGTCATCATCTCCATGCGCCACGTTTCGCGCACCATGGGCGGAATGGTGACGAGGTCGTGCTCATCCAGGAATTGGACGGCTTCGACCGCGAGGTCGCGCATGGCTTCCGGCTGCTTGCCGGGATCCACGTACATGTTCTTGACCTTCTCGAGCGCGGACTTCCAGTCGTCCCCGAAACCCATTTCCCGGGCAGCGCGTTTCATTTCGTTTTCGCACCAGGCCAGTTCCTTTTGGGCGATGGCGATAAGCTCTTCGGGCGTGTAAGGGATCATTTCATTGGCAAGCTCGTTGAGCAGGCCGTCGCGTCCGATCGGATCGCCGATGATGTCGGCGCTATCGCCTGCGCGGGCAGCCGCAATGGCCGCCCGATTGCCGCCGCGCCCTCCTGAACCAGCGGTGGCTGCGGCCGTTTCCGGCGGCAAGCCCACCACCTTCTCCCGAAGAAAAGCCCGGTAATCCTGCAGGGCCGAATCCGCAGACCGATACGCTTCTTCCGCCCACCAGGTGAACACGGGATCGTAGCCGTCATAGAAAGTAAACCAGGATCTCAGCGTGTTGCGCAGCGAGGCGATTTCGTCGGCCCCGCGCCGGGCGATCACGCGGCGGTTCGGCGGCAGGGAGGACGCCTGTTCACGCAACTGCGATTCCGCCGCGCGGCGCGCCTCGCCCACTTGCTTGGCGAGAGTAGTCAACGCGGACGCGGCCTCCCTCGGATTCATCGGCTCCAGCTTGCGGCGCTTTTCCTCCAGCGTGAAAATTGTGGGAGCAAAGCCCGTGTAGGCGGCGGCTTCCGCCTGCGCCTTGACATCCAATTCCAGTTGCCGGAGGTCGTGGTCAAGACGGTTTCGCAAGAGAACATAGTCCACTTTTCCGTCCTGACTCATGGAATCAAAGTTCATGGCGCGGAGGCGCGTTTGCCACTCGGTCAGGAAGTCTTTGAGCCGGCTCTGGCGCCCGGCTGCCAACGGATCGCTGTAGGCCCGATTGAGGATCGCGCGATCGGCGGCGAACCTCTCGATCAGCGCTCGCATCTCGCTGGTGGAGTTATCGAAGTCGGCTTGCGGGGCCTGGAACGCGCGCACGATGGGTATTCCGGCTAGGGTTAGTAAGAGCAGTCCCGGGAGCGGTCCTTTCATGAGTCAGTTCTCCTTGATCTCGGTGGGGCCTTCCCGCATTGTACGCAGGGGCTCCATTTTCTGCAAGCGCATACAAGCGATCAGCTTTCAGCTATCAGCCGCCAGCTTCTAAATCCGGCGCTGATAGCTGATGGCTGACAGCCGATAGCTTGATGCCTGCGGGTATAATACGATAGCGCTTACATGAACATGGATCTCCGCAAGAAGGAAGTGTGGTTCGTCACCGGAAGCCAACACTTGTATGGGGAGGAGGCTCTCCAAACGGTGGCCGAGCATTCCCGGGACATGGTCGAGGGTCTCAGAAGGGCGCGAGCGATGCCGCTCGATCTTGTCCCGAAGCCGGTTCTGACGACACCGGAGGCGATCGCGGAACTGTGCAGCGATGCAAACGCATCCCGAAACTGCGCGGGAATCATCGCGTGGATGCACACGTTCTCCCCGTCGAAGATGTGGCTGGGCGGACTTCGCATTTTGGCGAAGCCCATGGCGCATCTTCACACGCAATACAACCGCGATCTGCCGTGGAATTCCATCGATATGGATTTCATGAACCTGAACCAATCGGCTCACGGCGATCGTGAGTTCGGACACCTCGCCGCGCGGATCGGGCTGAAGCGGAAAGTGGTGGTGGGCCACTGGGAGGACAAGGACGTTCGGAAAAGGCTTGCAGCTTGGTCGCGAGCCGCGGCGGGCTGGCATGAATCACAATGTCTCAAGATCGCCCGGTTCGGAGACAATATGCGCGATGTCGCCGTGACGGAAGGGGACAAAGTGGAGGCGCAGGCCCGCCTCGGATATTCGGTGAACGGCTACGGGGTGGGGGATCTCACTTGCGGCGTCAACCAGGTTTGCGACTCCGACGTGGAAGCATTGGCCGCGGAATACGATGAGCGCTACGCCGTTGCGCCGCCGCTGCGCCCCGGAGGCGAGCGGCGCCAGGCGCTGAAAGACGCCGCGCGAATCGAGCTGGGATTGCGCGCATTCCTCGAAAACGGAGATTTCGGCGCGTTCACGGACACGTTTCAGGATCTCCACGGGCTGAAGCAGCTTCCTGGGATCGCGGTGCAGCGGCTTATGGAAGATGGGTACGGGTTCGGCGCCGAGGGGGACTGGAAGACGGCCGCTCTCGTCCGAACGATGAAGGTGATGGCCGATGGCCTGCCGGGCGGCACGTCCTTTATGGAGGATTATACGTATGATTTCGGCGGCGAGGCCAAGGTGCTGGGCGCGCATATGCTCGAAATCTGTCCATCCATTGCGGCGGATACGCCCTCTCTCGAGATCCATCCGCTCGCGATCGGAGGGAAAGCCGATCCCGTCCGGCTGGTGTTCACGGCGGCGGCCGGTCCTGCCGTGAACGCCTCGCTGATTCAGGTGGACCATCGTTTTCGGATGATCGTCAACGAGGTTGACGTGATCGAGCCGCCCGAGCCTCTGCCGATGCTCCCCGTGGCGCGCGCGACGTGGGCGCCGCGGCCCGATCTTCGAACCGCGGCGGCGGCATGGATTTATGCCGGCGGGGCGCACCATACCGGCTTCAGCCAGGCTTTGACGAGCGAGCACCTCGAGGACTTCGCTGATATGGCCGATTTGGAATTCCTCTCGATTGATGCTCACACAGATGTTCGTCAGTTTCGCAACGAGCTCCGATGGAATGACGCGGCGTATCTGCTTAGGGGGCGTTGAGGATATCTCCATAGGGCCGAATATCATAGTTGTTCGAGTCCTGAATGCCTGAAAACCCCTTCGATGGCGATCCATCGCTCTTCGATTTCTCTAGCCATGCGCCCGGACCCACTGGCCAACTCCCGCTGACTGAGGCGATGCTGCGGGACAGGCCCTCCGGCGATCTGTTCGGTTGGACGCAGAACGCTGGCATGGGCTGGTCTCCGAAGAACCTGACCGGCGGCGACTACCTGATTTTGTCCACGCACGGAGGCGTCCGCGCTCCGGATGGAACCCCCATCGCCCTGGGCTACCATACAGGCCATTGGGAAGTCGGACTTCTGGTGGAGGAAGCCGCGCGCACCGTCGCCGCGCACGGGCGCATTCCGTTCGCGGCCGCCTGCACCGACCCTTGCGACGGCCGCTCGCAGGGGACTACGGGAATGTTCGACAGCTTGCCGTATCGCAACGACGCCGCGGCCGTTCTTCGCCGGCTGATCCGGTCGCTGCCCACGCGCAAGGGCGTCTTGGGAATCGCGACGTGCGACAAGGGGCTGCCCGCCATGATGATGGCTCTGGCCGCCATGCGCGACCTGCCTTGCGTGCTCGTGCCCGGCGGAGTCACGTTGCCGCCTTCGGATGGCGAAGACGCCGGACACGTGCAGACGATCGGCGCGCGCTTCGCACACGGAGAGATCACGCTGGAGCAGGCGTCCGAGCTGGGCTGCCGGGCATGCGGGAGCGCTGGAGGAGGCTGCCAGTTTCTGGGAACCGCGGCCACGTCGCAGGTGGTGGGCGAGGCCCTTGGGCTTTGTTTGGGGCACACGGCGCTGGCGCCTTCGGGACAGCCGATCTGGCTCGATATGGCCCGGCGTTCGGCCGCCGCGTTGATGAAGCTCGAATGGACCACGGGAGAGATTCTGGACGACACGTCGATTCACAACGCGATGGTTACACACGCCGCCTTTGGAGGCTCGACCAATTTGCTGCTTCATATTCCGGCGGTCGCGCATGCCGCCGGCTTGCGGCGTCCAGACAGAGCCGATTGGACGCGGATTAACAGGCTCACTCCTCGCCTGGTGGATGCGCTGCCGAATGGTCCTCGGAATCACACCACCATTCAGGTTTTCCTGGCGGGCGGCGTGCCGGAAGTGATGCTACATCTGCGCCGCGCCGGACTGCTGGAGACGCGCGCCCGAACCGTCGGCGAGCTTACCATGGGCGATCAATTGGACGCATGGGAAGCGAGCGAGCGCCGCCATGCGCTTCGCGCGCGTTTGCGGGATCGCGACGGCGTCGATCCGGACCGCGTGATTTTTTCTCCGGACTCGGCGAGAGCCGCCGGGCTTGCGTCAACGGTTTGTTTTCCCGTAGGCAATCTTGCTCCGCAAGGATCGGTAGTCAAGAGCACGGCGATCGATCCGTCCGTAGTCGATTCCGATGGAATCTATCGGAAGAGCGGCCCCGCTAAGGTCTTCTTTTCTGAGCCGGACGCCATTGCCGCCATCAAGAACAAAACGGTGCAGCCTGGAGACATCCTTGTGCTCGTCTGCCGCGGACCCATGGGCGCGGGGATGGAAGAGACTTCGCAATTGACGTCCGCGCTGCGATATCTGGCGTTCGGCAAACACGTCGCGCTCCTGACCGATGCGCGATTCAGTGGATTTTCCGCGGGGGCGTGCATCGGCCACGTATCGCCCGAAGCTCTGGCGGGAGGCCCGATCGGCAAGTTGCGCGACGGCGACTGGATCGAGATCGTGATCGATCGAAACCGGCTAGAGGGAAGCGTGAATCTTGTGGGTGAAGGCGAACGCCGCTTCAGCGCGGCCGAAGGAGCTGCAGTCTTAGCGGCGCGGCCTGCCCGCGACGATTTGCGGCCCGATGCGAAGCTTCCCGCCGATACGCGCCTGTGGGCTGCGCTCCAAGACGCGAGCGGAGGCGTTTGGGGCGGATGCGTGTTCGACGTCGGTGAAATCGTGAAGACGCTCGAAGCCGGGAAACGGGCCCTGAGCAACCTTACAGAGCCGCGACCGTCAGGGAGCGGTCAAGGGCTTTGAAAGAAAAGGAGGAGGGAGAGTAAATGCTGCTCTACCGGACCGGCGCGGGCTGGGTAGTGGACGGGGGGCATGGAGTATTCGTCCGTCTTCCGATGCAGGCGGGACTCACCGCGCGCGAGGATTTGTTCGATTACTTGCAGGCCGCCATTGACGCCGGCGAACCGGCTTCAGCGCCTGACGGGATTCTTGCGCCCATCGAATCCCAGGAAGTTTGGGCCGCAGGCGTGACGTATTTGCGCAGCCGGGCGGCTCGCATGGCGGAATCCGACGCAGCCGGCGGTGGCGATTTCTATGACCGCGTTTATCACGCCGAACGTCCGGAGGTCTTCTTCAAGGCGAACCCGCATCGTGTGGTCGGAGCGGGAGCTGCGGTGCGCATCCGCGGCGACTCTAAATGGAATGTCCCGGAACCGGAGCTCACCCTTCTCGTTTCCCCACGGGGGAAAATCACCGGATACACCGTAGGCAATGATATGAGCTCGCGCGATATCGAGGGCGAAAACCCGCTGTACTTGCCGCAGGCGAAGGTCTACGACAACTCTTGCGCCCTGGGGCCGGCGATCTTAGTGTCGCGCGAGGCGCTGGGCCCCGAGACGGAAATCCGGCTTCGGATCCTGCGCGATGGCGCTTTGGTTTTTGACGATGCCACAACATTGGCGGCAATGAAGCGCAGCCTGGAGGAACTCGTGCGCTACCTTTACTGCGAAGCGTCGTTCCCGAATGGGGCTTTTCTGATGACAGGCACCGGTATTGTGCCGCCGGATTCTTTCACGCTCGCGCCAGGGGATCGCGTGGATATTTCCATCTCCGGGATTGGTACCCTTTCGAATACGGTTGAGCGGAAGAACGGATGAAAGTATGACTGCACTTCACGGGACCAACCTGATTGAGGGTCGGGAGTCGGCTTTGGGGACGGCTTCGTTCCGCGCCGTTGCGCCAACCAATGGCGAGTCCCTGGAGCCGGAATATAAGGACGCTACTTCGGCTGAAATTGACCGGGCCGTTACGCTGGCCGACAGTTGTGCGGAATCGTTCGCTTGCGTGCCGCCAGAGCGGATCGCTCAGCTTCTGGATAGCGTCGCCTCTGAGATCGAGGCTCTTGGCGACCAATTGATCGAGCGCGCCGCACAGGAAACGGCACTGCCAGTGGAGCGTCTCAAGGGTGAGCGGGCGCGAACCACGAATCAGCTTCGTCTGTTCGCCGATCTGGTGCGAGATGGCTCGTGGAAGGATCTTCGCATGGACCCGGCTCTGCCGGACCGCAAACCCCTCCGGCGTCCGGACCTGCGGCGGACCATGATCCCGATTGGGCCCGTGGCGGTCTGGGCAGCCAGCAACTTCCCGCTGGCGTTTTCCGTTGCAGGAGGTGACACTGCCTCCGCGCTCGCGGCATCCTGCCCGGTAATCGTCAAGGCGCATCCAGGACACCCCGGCACGTCCGAACTCACAGCCAGGGCAATCGGGAAAGCAATCGCCGCAGTGGGATTGCCGCCTGGAATCTTCGCCCTGCTGCACGGGGCCAGTCCTGAAGTGAGTCTTGAGCTGGTGCGGCATCCGAAAATCGCTGCCGGAGCATTTACCGGCTCGTTGCGAGCCGGCCGGGCGCTCTTCGATGCGGCATCGCGGCGGCCCATCCCTATCCCCTTCTTCGCCGAAATGGGCAGCGTGAATCCGGTCTTTCTCCTGAGCGAAGCGCTAACAGAACGCGGAGGCGCGATCGCGGAGGGATTGTTCCAGTCCGTGACTCTTGGAGTTGGTCAGTTCTGCACTTGTCCCGGATTAGCGGTCGCGGTGGAAGGTCCGGAGCTTGGGCAGTTCGCCGGCACGTTGCGGAGCCAGTTTCAGCAAAGCGCGCCGGGAGCGATGCTCACAGCTTCGATCGCGCGGTCCTATTGCGAGGCCGCCGCGCGCCTCGCGTCGATACCAGGCGTTGCCGCCTTGGGGGCGAAAGAGCCGGCCGACCCCTTGCTCCAAGGAGCGCCGATTCTCTTTGAAGCTTCCGATCAGACGTTCCTGGAGCACGAGGAGCTGCGGCGCGAGACGTTTGGGCCGGCGACGGTGCTGGTGCGCTGCCAGTCCGTGGCTCGCATGCTCGAAGTCGCACGCAACCTGGAAGGGAGTTTGACTGCGACTATTCATGGGACGCGGCGGGATCTGGAAAAGAACCGGCCGCTGCTGTCGCTACTCCCGCGTAAGGCGGGGAGATTGGTCTTCAACGGATTTCCGACTGGCGTTGAAGTTTGCGCGTCGATGCAGCACGGCGGGCCTTACCCGGCGACGAGCGATCCGCGCTTCACGTCGG
The DNA here is from genome assembly GCA_035631295.1 of Bryobacteraceae bacterium. Classification (GTDB taxonomy): domain Bacteria; phylum Acidobacteriota; class Terriglobia; order Bryobacterales; family Bryobacteraceae; genus Palsa-187. The sequence continues at coordinate 25,926 of DASQJB010000101.1, forward strand.
TCGGCGCCGCCGCGATCCAGCGTTTCTCGAGGCCGGTCTGCTTTCAGGATTGCACGCCGGAATTCCTCCCTCCCGAGCTTCAGACGCTCTCGGAATAGACGGAATCATGGATCACCGGACCGCGACCTATCGTAGAGTGACCTGGCGCCTGGTCCCTTTTCTGTTCGCGTGTTACATTCTGGCCTACGTTGATAGGGTCAACGTAGGATTCGCAAAGCTCCAGATGCAGGCGGACTTGGGGATGAGCGATACCGTGTATGGCGCCGGGGCCGGCCTGTTCTTCGTTGGCTACTTCCTTCTGGAAGTGCCGGCCAACATGATGCTCCGCCGTCTGGGCGCGCGTCGCTGGCTCGGGCCGATCATGATCGCATGGGGACTGGTCTCCGCCGCCATGATATTCGTGAAAGGCGCCGCCAGCTTTTATTTTTTGCGTTTCTTGTTGGGGGTTGTGGAGTCGGGATTCTTTCCTGGAGTGATGCTTTATCTCACGTTCTGGTATCCGCAGCACCGCCGCGCGCGAATCGTTGCGATGTTCATCAGCGCGAATCCCCTATCGGGAGTGCTCGCTGGTCCGGTATCGGGCTGGATTCTCGCCGGAACGCACGGTTTGGCGAGCCTGCGGCCGTGGCAGTTGTTGTTTCTGGTAGAGGGCTTACCTTCTGTGTTGGCAGGCGCGGTTACGCTTCTATACCTCACCGATGGGCCGGCGCTGGCGAGTTGGCTGAATCGCGAGGAGCGGGGCATAATCGCGGAGGATTTGGACCACGAAGAGCATGCGAAGCAGCGCGAAGGCGCATCCGCGCGGCGGTTTCGCGACGCTTTTAGCAGCGGGAAGGTGTGGGTTCTTTGCCTTATCTTCTTCGGCATTCAGATGGGCAACTACGGCCTGGCTTTCTGGCTGCCGCAGATTCTCAAGGACACGCTCACGGCCGATCCCTGGACCATAGGCTTGGTGTCCACGATTCCATGGGGAACGGCAGCCATCGCGATGGTGATCTATGCTCACCATTCCGACCAGACCGGCGAACGGCGATGGCATGTAGCCCTTGGGGTCGGCATCGCCGGAATGACGCTGGCGATGGGCGGCCTCCCGGGCGTCGCCGGATGGCCTGGTCTGGCGCTGCTCACCTGCACGACTGTGGCGATCATGTGCACCCAAGCTGTGTTCTGGTCTTTACCCACGGCGGTCCTCTCGGGCGCCGCAGCCGCCGCCGGAATCGCGTGGATCAACTCGGTTGGCAACTTGGCCGGCTATCTCAGCCCTTTTCTGGTCGGACGAATTCGAGACGCCACGGGAGCCATGACGGGCGCCTATTTCACTCTGGGCGGATCGTGCCTGGCGGCCTCCGCACTGATCTTGGCCGTGACGCGCCCCAAGACGCGAGACATTCGCCATCGGTCAGCCTCAAGCAAGCCCCTCTAGACGCGGGCCGGCTTGAGAACGTCACTGTCCGTTGAATCGAGATCCGGCCGGCTCACATCTCCACGGGAGGACGCATTGCGTACTGAAGAGGCGGCAGGATTGCGCTGGGCGCGATCCTTATGTCCTGAAGCCGTGTGGTATAGTGTGGCTGAACCGGCGCAGGTGGAGAGTGGACGCTAGGACGGAAACCAAACAGAATACACCAAGCACTCAGAGTCTCAAGGGTGATTTGGTATCAATTTTTCGACCAAACCGGGGAAGTTGGTGGATTTCCGAGACTTTGGAGACCGCTTCGGTTTCCGCTAAGCGATTGGGAATCAGCTGATAGCTGACTCGTAAGGGCGCGGGAGTAATTCAGTGGTAGAATGCCAGCTTCCCAAGCTGGACGTCGTGGGTTCGAGTCCCATCTCCCGCTCCATTTACTCAATGTCCGGACCGGACAGAGGTAACAGATTGTTCCTAAGCCATGGGTGACACTTTGGCCCAAAGGGATTCTCACAGGGGCGGCAAAGTTTTCTCCCCCAGATCGATATAACCCAAATCGTAATCCATAAAGCTAACGAGCCAGATGCCGTCTTCCACTTCCTTAACGCCTACGGCTTGGCCCGCCAGAGAGGTGCTGAGATTAATCTTCTTGCGGTAGAGGCAGAGGCGGCCGCAACTGGTGACCATGACGGTGCGGTCATGGAAGGGGTAGTGCGGCTCGGGAATGCCCTGGTACGGCCTAGCAGAAGGGGTGTACCGCTCGGCCGGGCAGTGCATGTCGAGCGCTTCATGGGGGCGCTGCTGGTTGAACTCTTCCACGAAGTCGTCGAACTT
>DASQJB010000102.1:0-5538 GCA_035631295.1 Bryobacteraceae bacterium
CACCTCTCGAGACATCTGATCCTGCCGCGCCTCGAACAAACGCGCCAGCATGCTCGTCTGGCTGGTATGAATGGCTGACTCAACGTCCACCATATCTACAGTCTATTCGATCTTCACCATGGTGGGCTTGTGAAACACGCAGCCGCCTTCGCCAACAATGAGGAAGCCGGCACAGTACGGACCGCCGTGGCCAGTGATCAGGCCCAGGCCGCTCACGCTCGCAGGCACTCGGAACGTGCGCAAAGTCTTAACGGACTCGCCAGGTTGCAGCAACACATCCAAAGGGATCTGCTCGGGATCCTGCGAAGGCTCGTAGCGTCGCCCCCGCGAATCGATCAAGTAAATCCATGCACCCTTGGCCCTCTGCGAAACCCGTCTGGCGCGGCTGAAAATCGTCAGCGAAACGCGATAAGCAACGTCAGGCTGCCCCTCCACGCGGTTGACTCGGTCCACGCTCAAGCACCAATCGTCGAAGCACCAGGGATCGCCCACGTTCAATACCCTCTGCGGCAACGCGGCCGAAACAATCAATCCTAGAACCAGGTACGCGACGGCCGCGATGCCCAGCCGCTTCAGAATCGATCCCGCGCGCAGCCACTGGCCACGAATCGCGACTCCAGCCGCGGTGACCAACGTTGCCGCAGTCGCCAACGCGCATGCCAGGAACAACAAATCGAAGAGCGTCACAGGCACCTCCAATCTGCAAGTACTTTATAGAATAGAGTACATGCCGCTATGGAGTCAAGCGCCGTTTCATGACATCATGTGAGTTTGGCCGCGATCCTCAGCCTCCACGAAGCCATTCAGGAATTCGTTTCCGATGGAGCGACTCTCGCCCTCGAAGGCTTCACGCATCTGATTCCGTTCGCCGCGGGACACGAAATCATCCGCCAGGGCCGCCGCGGCCTGACCCTAATCCGCATGACTCCGGACCTGATCTACGATCAGTTAATCGGCGCAGGCTGCGCTCACAAGCTTGTATTTTCCTGGGGTGGCAATCCGGGCGTTGGATCGCTGCACCGGTTTCGCGACGCCGTGGAAAACGGCTGGCCACGCCCGCTCGAACTCGAAGAACACAGCCATGCGGGGATGGCGGCCGCCTATGCCGCCGGCGCCGCGAATCTTCCTTTCGGAGTGCTGCGCGGGTATCTCGGAACCGATCTGCCGAAATATAATCCTCGTATCAAATTCTTCGAATGCCCTTTCACAGGCGAGCGTCTCGCCGCCGTTCCGGCCATCCGTCCGGACGTGACCGTCATTCACGCTCAAAGAGCCGACCAGCGTGGCAACGTGTTGATGTGGGGAGTGGTAGGCGTGCAAAAAGAAGCCGCAATGGCCGCCCGCCGCGCCGTCGTAACCGTGGAAGAAATCGTGGACCAGTTGAATGCGCCGCCGAACGCGCTCGTGCTTCCCTCCTGGGCCGTCGCGGCTGTGTGTCTGGTGAATGGCGGCGCGTTCCCCTCGTACGCGCAAGGCTATTATGCGCGCGACAACGCCTTCTACAAGCAATGGGACGCGATTTCCCGCGAGCGAAGGAGCTTTCAGACCTGGATCGAGCGGCACGTTCTCGGGACCAAAGATTTCGCGGAGTTTCGCAAGAGTCTGGAGGCGGCCGCGGCCAATGCTTGAAGAATACACAGCCGATGAAATGATGACCATCGCGGCCGCTCGCAAGCTCCATAACGGCGCGGTCTGCTTCGTGGGCATCGGTCTTCCGAGCGCCGCGGCCAATCTGGCGCGCCTGAGCCACGCCCCGGACATCGTGTTGATTTATGAATCGGGTCCGATCGGCGCCAAGCCCTCAGTGCTGCCACTTTCCATCGGCGATGGCGAGTTATCGGAAACCGCCGACGCCGTCGTCTCGATCCCGGAGATGTTTTCCTACTGGTTGCAAGGCGCAAGAATCGATGTGGGCTTCTTGGGCGCCGCGCAGATCGACCGCTTCGCCAACATCAACAGCACCGTGATCGGCGATTATGACCGCCCGGCCACGCGCCTTCCCGGAGCCGGAGGCGCTCCGGAAATCGCCACTTTCTCGAAAGAGGTGCTCATCACTCTGCGGCACGGCAAACGATCGTTTGTCGAGAAGTTGGATTTCACAACCTCCGGAGGCCACTTCCACGGCGGCGATAGCCGCCAGCGCATGGGCCTGCCAGGCAAAGGCCCCACGGCCGTCATCACCGATCTCGGAATTCTGACGCCCGATCCGGAAACGAAGGAACTGACCTTGACAAGCGTTCATCCGGGCGTGTCTATCCAGCAAGCGGTGGACGCGACGGGCTGGCCGCTCAAAGTGGCGCCGGAAATCGAAATCACCGCCCGGCCCACGGCAACCGAACTCGGCGTGCTCCGCAATCTGCACGCCGGCTCCGCGCGCAGCCAAACGACAACGATTCAGCCCTCGCCCAAATACTCGTAAATCCAGCAGGGCAAGCGGCTCCCATTCGGAAAAACGGCGTCAGCCTTCACCCTCCGGAACTCCCGACCCTCGTAGCGGTCCAGCTCCCTTAGCAACCGTGAAGGGTCATGCAGCCGAAACACCTCTCCTGAAACCCATTTGTTAACTAGTGGTTGCAGCCGAACCCCAGGATAATGTCTCAGTCGATGGAGCCGCCCTCGGACGCGCGCGACGCCCAGGAACTCGGCCGACCGCGCCAGCCGTCCTGCGTACCGGTTCGGCGAGCCGCGCTTGAGCGTGCCATAAACAAACAGATGGCCCTGGCTTGACACGGCAATAACCCTAATCCTATCATTGAGTTTTGGGGCTGCACAGGATGCGGCGGCGTCCTCGCGAACTAGAAAAAGCCGCCGCGCGGAGTTTGCCCGTTTTCAGGTTGTGCGCCTTGTAGAGGAGTCCGGCAGTTTGAGTCATGGCGGTGGAGGCGGATTTGATCAAACTGGACATCATTAACGAAGTGGTCAATAAGACGGGCATCACCAAAACCAAAGCGGAGATGGCTGTCGAGACTGTGTTTGAGAGTATGAAGCGAGCTCTCAGCCGGGGTGAGCGAATCGAGCTTCGCGGCTTCGGCATATTCAACGTCCGCCCCCGTAAGACCGGCATCGGACGGAACCCGCGAACCGGCGCCGAAGTCGCGATCCCTCCGGGCAAGGCCGTGCGCTTCAAGCCGGGCAAGGAGTTGCAGACGCTTCAGTAGCTGTCGTCGGTTGTGTCCACCAATGGTTATCCTCTGACTCCGGTCGTGCCGCCGGGCGATGGCCTTTTTGCAATGCCCGTGCGCCAAGCCCGCCTCCGGCCCCGTTACTGGCTGCATGCAGTCCTGCTGCTGCTTACTCTATTCAGTACGACGGTGATCGGAGCCGGCTTGGCCGGAAGCTTCGCCGCCAACGTTCCCTTTGATTTCAGCGCCGGCCTCTACGGCTACGTGCGAGTCTGGCGTGACCCGTCTTACTTGCTAGCCGGACTTCCTTTCTCGCTCACCCTGCTGACCATCTTGCTCGCGCACGAGTTCGGCCATTATTTGGCCGCCCGTTACTACGGAGTCGATGTCACGCTGCCGTTCTTTCTGCCGGCGCCCACTCTGTTCGGCACCCTCGGGGCCTTCATTCGCATTCGCTCCGCCATTTTATCCAGGCGCATTTTGTTCGACATAGGCGTGGCTGGGCCATTGGCGGGTTTCTCGGTTCTGGTATGGTTTCTGGCTGCGGGGATGTTCCTTTCGAAAATCACGCCGGGAATCGGCGCTCATGGCGACTTGATCTTTGGCTCGCCCTTGGCGCTTCGCCTAGTAGAAGGCATTTTGTTTCCCGGCGCCTCTCCCGCCGACATCGCCCTTCACCCCATCGCCAGGGCGGCGTGGATTGGGCTGTTGGCCACCGCCCTCAATCTGCTTCCCATTGGACAGCTCGATGGCGGCCATATCCTGTACGCATTCTTGGGAGAACGCATGAAATGGTTTTCCCGAATCTTCGTCTTCGTGCTGGTCCCGCTTGGAATTTTCTTCGCTTATAGCTGGCTGGTTTGGGCTGTGATCCTGTTCTTCTTTGGAATGCGTCATCCCGTGATCGTCGACCCCGCGCCCCTGGACCGCGCGCGAAGGTGGCTCGGCGTGGCGGCGCTGATCGTCTTCCTTCTTTCTTTTACGGTGGCTCCTATCCGCCCCAATCTGTGAAGATCTCAGCCACGATCATCACTCTCAATGAAGAACGCAATCTCGCCCGCGCCATCGAGAGCCTGCGCTGCGCCGACGAAATTCTGGTGGTCGACAGCGGCTCAACCGACCGCACCGTAGAAATCGCCCAAAAACTCGGCGCGCGGGTTTTAGAAAGCGAGTGGCCCGGTTACGCCAATCAGAAGAACTTCGCCGCCGAGAAAGCCTTCCACGATTGGATTCTTTCCCTCGATGCCGACGAATCTGTCAGCGAGGCTCTGGAAGCCGAAATCTGGAAGTTGAAAAAATCCGGCGCCGAATTTGACGCCTACACCATGCCCCGTCTGGCCCAATATTTGGGCCGATGGATCCGCCATTCCGGCTGGTATCCGGATCGCAAGATCCGTCTCTACGACCGGCGCAAGGCGAAGTGGGAAGGCGCCTACGTTCACGAATCGCTGAGGGTGGACGGGAAGATCGGGCGGTTGGAAGGGAATCTGTTGCACTTCACCTGCGCTTCCCTCTCCGAACATCTCCGCACCATGGACCGCTACACCACTCTCGCCGCCGAGCAGTTGCTCTCCACCGGCGAAAAACCCACGTGGTCGCGCCTGATCCTGGATCCGCCATGGACCTTCGTTCAAACCTACGTCCTGAAGCTCGGCTTTCTGGACGGACTGGAGGGCCTGGCGATCGCTTATATGGCGGCCTTTTATAATTTCCTGAAATTCGCCAAGGCGAAATTCATGAGTTTCGGGCGGCGATGATGGAAGCAACCATCGCGTTCCTCGCGGGTTTATTGATCGGCAGCTTTCTGAACGTCTGCGTTTACCGCTTGCCCCGCAATCTCTCCATCGTGCGCCCGCGCTCCTACTGCCCCCAATGCGAGCGAACCATCGCGTGGTACGACAATATCCCGGTGCTCAGTTATTTATTGCTTCGCGGGCGCTGCCGCTTCTGTCGCGCTCGCATCCCGATCCGCTATCCCTTGGTTGAGATCGCTACAGGCGCCGCATTTGCCGCCTGCGTAGCCAATCTGGGCGTCTCGCTCGCCGCCCTGAAATGGTCCATCTTCTCCGCAATCCTCATCGCGCTGATCGCCACGGATCTGGAAGAGCGCATTCTGCCGGACGAATTCACCTTGGGAGGAACGCTGCTCGGTCTGGTGCTGGCCGCGTTTGTACCGCTCGATTCCGAGACGATCATCCTGCTCCTTCCATCCCTGGACCGGCGGGCCGGCTCGGTTATCGAAGCTGCCTTCGGCGCGGCCACCGCCAGCGCGGCCATATGGTTCATCGGCTGGGCGTATCAAAAACTGCGGCATCGCGAAGGCTTAGGATTCGGCGACGTAAAAATGATCGCCCTGATGGGAGTTTTCCTGGGCGCTCCCAACACGCTTCTGGCGATCACCGCCGGTTCGGCTTTT
>DASQJB010000103.1:0-7090 GCA_035631295.1 Bryobacteraceae bacterium
TACACGATGATCTATGGCCGCCCCGAAACTGGCACGCACAGATCCAGCTAGCGAACAACTGCAACTCAAAGCAATGCGGTTTAACCACTTCAAGGTGTTTACGGGAAATGCGAATCCCGCGTTGGCCGCGGAGATCTGTTATGAGTTAGGTTGTCCGCTCGGCGCCGCCACCGTGAAGCAGTTCTCCGATGGCGAAACTCACCTGCAGATTCTGGAGAACGTCCGGGGCGCCGACGTCTTCGTGGTTCAGCCGACTTGCACGCCTGTCGACCGCCACCTGATGGAGTTGCTGCTGATGATGGACGCGCTGAAACGCGCTTCGGCGGAGCGCATCACGGCGGTGTTACCCTATTATGGGTATGCAAGGCAGGACCGGAAGGATCGGCCGCGCATGCCGATTTCGGCGCGGCTGGTCGCCAGTTTGATCGAGCGCGCCGGGGCCGACCGTATCCTGGCGCTGGACCTGCACGCCGCCCAAATCCAGGGTTTTTTCGATATCCCGGTGGACCACCTGTTCGCCGCCCCCGTTATGGTCGATTATTTCGACGACTTGAAGGGCGGGAATCTGACGGTGGTATCGCCGGACCCCGGTGGCGTGGAGCGGGCGCGGGCTTTCGCGAAGCGTCTGGGGTCGCCGCTGGCGATTATCGATAAGCGGCGGCCGGAAGTGAATGTGGCCGAGGTGATGCACGTGATTGGAGAGGTATCCGGCCAGCATTGCCTGATCGTGGACGATCTGATCGACACGGCGGGAACGCTGGTGCAGGTGGGCGAAGCGCTGTTGGCGCGCGGCGCGAAAAGCGTCCGGGCTTGCGCTACGCACGCGGTTTTGTCCGGCCCGGCGGTCGCAAGGATTGAGAATTCGCGGATCGAGGAAGTGATTGTCACCAATTCAATTCCCTTAAGTCCCGAGGCGGACAACTGCACTCGCATCAAGCCGCTCTCGGTAGCGCCGTTGCTCGCTAAGGCGATTCAATCGATCCACGAGGACGGCTCGGTGAGCACATTGTTCGTATAAGTGGCCAGTGGCCGGTAAGGAAGAGCGATGAGGAACGAGATTACTGTGAGTGCGGAGCCGCGCCAGGGGCGCGGCAAGAACGAAGCCCGGAGGCTGCGCGCCTCGGGACTGGCGCCCGCCGTCGTCTACGGCGTTACCGATACGGCCGTGGCGGTGGCAGTGAACCCAAAGGAGATCGGCCGGATTCTCCACAGCCGCACCGGCCACAACACCATTTTCAACGTGTCGGTGAAAGGCGGCGAGAGTACGCCGGTGATGATAGCAGATTGGCAAAGCGATCCCATCCGCGACAATCTGCTCCATGTCGATCTGAAGCGGATCGATCTGAACAAGCCCATCACCGTGCGCGTGCCGGTAACGACAACCGGCGAGCCGAAGGGCGTCAAGATACAAGGCGGACTGCATGAGGTGGTGACCCGCGACGTCGAAATCGAGTGCCTGCCGGACGACATTCCGGAGGAATTCACCGTGGACGTAGCGGAGTTGATGATCGGCCAGAGCGTGCGTGCGGGAAGCATAACCATGCCTGCCTCCATTAAGTTGGTCAGCTCACCCGACGCCGTGATCTCGCACGTGGTGGCGCTGAAGGCTGAAGAGGCCCCGGCGGCGGCTGAGGGCGCCGAGGGCGCGGTTGCCGCGGCTCCTGCCGAGCCTGAAGTGATTAAGAAGGGTAAGAAAGAAGAGGAAGGCGCTGCCCCGGCGGCCGAGGAGAAGAAGAAGAAATAGCTGTCAGCCTTCAGCTATCAGCTATCTGCTATCTGCTATCTGCTTTCAGCTATCAGCGTGCTGGAGGCTGAATGGTTGAGCGCCTGATTGTCGGTTTGGGAAACCCTGGAGAGGAATACGAACTTACTCCGCACAACCTGGGTTTCCTGGTGATCGACCGGCTCGCCGAATCGCATGCGATTCGTGTGAGCCGGAAGGAAAATGATATGTCGCGAGTGGGGCTCGGCTCCATCGGCGGCAAGCGCGTGGCGTTGGCCAAGCCGCAAACGTATATGAATCGCAGCGGTCCTGCCGTAAAGGGGCTGCTGGAGCGCTATGAGCTCGGTCCCGACGGCCTGCTGGTGGTCTACGACGAGTTGGATCTTCCTTGGGGAACCTTGAGGATCCGGCCCGAGGGTTCAGCCGCGGGGCACAACGGGATCAAGAGTTTGATCGCAAGCCTGGGAACCATGAAGTTCGCCCGGGTTCGCATGGGTATTGACCGGCCCGGCCGGGACCGCTCGGCAGGGAAGGGAAAGGAATTCGTGCTCGGCCGCTTCAGCCGGGCGCAGAAGCAGGAAGTGGAGGAAGCGGTGGCCCTCGGGGCGGAAGCCGTGGAATCCATACTCGCGGAGGGCGTCGAAAAGTCCATGGCGGTTTTCAACCGCCGCGCCCGAGGCTTACAACAAGAGGAAGGATGAGAGTCTACGAAGAGCTATTCATAGTCAAGCCGGACACGCCGGAAGAAGAGGTTGACGCCTTCATCGGCCAGATGAAGGATCTGATCGTGGAGGGCAAAGGCACGGTGGAGAAGGCCGAGCGCTGGGGCGCCGGCGTCCGCAAGCTTGCCTATCGCGTTCAGAAATACCAGGAAGGCCTTTACATACTGCTGCAGTTCAGTTCGCCGGCGGAACTGGTGAAGGAAGTCGAGCGTCGGCTGCGCAACGCCGATATGGTGATCAAATTCATCACCGTTCGCGTCGACGAAAGATTGAAGAAGGTCGAAAAGCGCAAGAAGGCGCGGGCCAAGCGCGCGGCCCGCAAACCACAGCCTGTTGCGGCCCCAGCCGCGCCCGCTCCTTCCGAGCCCGGTCCGACGCCGGGTCTTCCCGGAATGCCCGCCGAGCCGGTGGAAGCGAAGCCCGAGCCGGTGGCCCACGAATAGGAGAGGAGAGGAACCATGGCAGAACAGAGATCGGGCGGCGGCCGCCCCATTGCGGCCTCTCAGAGGCCCACGGGAGGCGATAAGGCGCTTGGGGGAAAGAAGCAGTATTTCCGGCGCAAGAAGATGTGCCGGTTTTGCGTCGAGAAAATCGACGACATCAATTACAAGGACGTCCGCATGCTGATGGCGTTCATCAGCGAGCGGGGAAAAATCACGCCCCGGCGCATTTCGGGCGTTTGCGCGCCGCACCAGCGCCGGCTGGCGGAATCGATCAAGCAGGCGCGCAATATCGCGCTTGTGCCATTTTCAACCTCCTTGTAGTCGTCAGTCGTCAGTTATCAGTCGTCAGTCACAGAAAGCTGATGGCCGATAGCTGATAGCTGATAGCCAGGAACTGAAAACTGATAACTGAAGACTGAAAACTACCATGGAAGTAATCCTAAGAGAAGACATCGATAAAGTCGGAAGCCGCGGGGAGATAGTCAAAGTAGCCCCCGGTTATGCCCGCAACTTTCTCCTGCCCCGGCGCTTGGCCGTGCCGGCCAGCGAGGCGAACAAGAAAATCGTGGAGCAGGAGCGCCAGGCCCATCTGCGGCGCGAAGCCAAAGTCCAGTCGGACGCCCAGGATCTGGGCAAGCTGATCGCGAGCGTAGAAGTTACCATCTCGCAGAAAGCGGGCGAAAACAATCAGCTCTTCGGCTCCGTCACCGCGGCCGATATCGCTGCCGCGATCGAGAAGCAGGGCTTCACCATCGACCGCAAGAAAGTCCAGCTTGAAGAACCAATCAAAACGCTGGGTGACTTCAAGGTCGGCCTGCGCCTGCATCGCGAAGTTTCGGTCGAGATCCCGGTGCATGTAGTGAAGGAAGAGTAATAGTGGCCAGTGGCCGGTCCGGAGCGGACGCAAACAGCGCGCGGTCAGTGGCCAGCTTCGAAACGGGCCAGTACAACGACATTCCGGTCATCGAGCTACTCCGCGCGGCGGCGCGGGGTTGGGTCGCGGTGGATCAGCGGCTGCTGAAATCGATCCTTGGCCGCGATTCCGCTCCCTCTGAAATCCTCGCCTTCTCGCGCGAGCCCCATGATCGCGACCGCGTCGGTCTCGATCTGGTTCTCGCAGATCTGTTCCACTATTTCCACACACCCGAGGCTCTCGAGTTTTTCATCGATCTCATCCGCCGCGAGCCCGAGGAAGTCGACGATTCCATCGTCGAGGCAGTGCTTGCCTACGGAGAGAAAGCCGTTGAGCCGCTACTCAGCCTCTATCACGAGTTGGAGGAGGAATACGGCGCCGATGTCGCGTTTCTGCTGGCCGGCCTTCGCGTTCGCGATCCGCGCGTGTTGAGCCTGCTCCTCGACCGGCTGGAGTTCGATGCCGCCGATGGAGCGTTTTGCCTTGGCCTCTACGGCGATCCCGCGGCTCGCCCGGCTTTGGAAAAGATGCTGGCCGAGATTCCGGAAGAAGACAAGGAATTGCGCCGCGAGTTCACGTACGCGTTGGAGGAATTGGACGAACCTGAGCCCACGTACGAAGCACGCCCCTTCGACATTCTCGCCGAATATTCAGCGCATGAGCTGCCGGAATTCGATATTCTTCCCGATTCCGAACGCATTGAGATGCTCGCATCCGTGGATCCCGAAATTCGCGCCGCCGCCGCATACAGCTTCTTCAACGCCGAACTGCAACCGGACGCGCGGTCCGCGCTGCTGAAACTGGCTCAATCCGATCCCGAGGCGAACGTCCGTGGACGCGCCTGGGAATCGCTCGCCGACGCGGCCGAAGACGCTGAGATCCGGGCGCAAATGATCGCGGTGCTGCGCGATTCCTCGCGGCCGCTCGAAGAGCGCGGCGGAGCTGCGGTGGGCCTTTACGGTATTGCGGATGAGTCGGATGTCCGGCCTCACATTGAAACTTTGTATGAGGAGGGCGGCCCAGCGCGCGCCAAGGCGCTGGAAGCGATGTGGCGGTCGCTTTACAAGCCTTTCGCCAAATACTTCGCTCCCCATCTCAGCGATGAGAATCCTGCTATTGTGCGCCAGGCCTTGCGCGGCGCTGGATATTTCCGCTTGACCCCCGAGATCGAAAAGATCGCTTCCTATCTGGATAACGAGGACCTGCGCGACGAAGCGCTCTTCGCTTACGCGATGGCGATGCCCGGCGAGACCACTCGCGGCCGCGCGCGCGGAATGCTGCGCAAGATCGACTCTATTACGAACTTGACGCGCTCGGAGATCCGCCTGGTCATGTTCGCCATCGACGAACGCCTTCGCATGTTCGGCCTCCAACCGGTGTTTGAGACGGAATCGGCAGAAGAGGAGCCGGAAGAAGAACCCGAGCCGCCGCCTGCAACCTCAAAAGTCGGCCGCAACGATCCCTGCCCCTGCGGCAGCGGCAAGAAGTACAAAAAGTGCCACGGGCAGTGACCCCCTATGGCTCCCACGGCAACCGGAAATTCACCTCGACGCTCGCCTGCACCGGGACCGGCTTGCCGTCCTTCTGACCAGGCCGGAAGCGCCACGCCGAGACGCTTCGATAGCCTTTTTTTCAAGACCTGGATCGAGCGAGCGGATAACCCGTATAGCCTGCGCCTGTCCGTTTTCATCGACCACTATACCCAGTAAGACCGCGCCTGGAATCCCCGCCTGCCGCGCCTCCTCGGTGTACTGAGGTTCGGGCTGATAGATTGGCACGGGGGCCGAGCCGATGCGGTAAGCGCCAGAGGATCCCTGGCTTGGCGGCATGGGCGACGGGGGCGGTACCGCAAGGGGTGGTGTGCCCCAGGTGACCGTGAATTCCCCGTTCTCATCCACGATACGAAAGTCCGTCGGTAGAGCGAAGAGCCTTGGGTCCGGCTCTGCCCGGCTTAAGTTACGCAGATCCATCGTAAGATCCCCGCCGCGGGAATCATGGATCTTCATGAGCATTGGGATTTGGAGTTCAGGCGAAGCCCAAGTTTCCCTCGTATGGACTAACGGGCGGTCGTCGCCCTGCGCGTCTGCCGGAACGGTGGAAGTTACTCGCTGGCCTTGAGCAGGGACACCATTGATCCTCTGCGTGCCAAGGTCTTCGGCGCCTGGGGGAAATGCGCTCATCACGCCCACCGAAGGCGGCGTCGGGGCAGGCGGAGGCAAGGGGCTGCGGTGCGCGATCTTCTTCTCCAGCTCCAGTACGCACCACGATCCCGCTACCGGATCGAGGACTTCGGCCACCGGCCATATCAACAACCTAGGATTTGTCTCCAACCGCGGTCCGATGTGGAACTGCTCCAGCCGGGTCCGCCCTTTGGAGTCCCGCCAGAACCTTTGCAACTTCTCGATATCGGTTATCTGGGTTTGGCCCGATGGCGTCACGCGGACTTCGAGGAGCTCATAGGAAACCGGGCTCTAAGAACCGGTGGCGGCGGCAAGCCGATCAGGCGGTAAGTCGCGGTCCCACCTTCAGGGGTGCGGTGAGAACTCACCACTATCTGCCCCGACACTGCTACGGCCAATATCCGAAACGCTGCTGGACTGCCGAAATGTGGAATATTTCCCTCACTTTCCGACAAAATGCGCCGAGTCTCTTTCGTTCTCCAGACAAATATAATCTAGCAATTCAGTATCGACGACAATGGGCTGATTGAGCGTGATGGTCCAGGGAGCTGTATAAGCTTTCGGATCGTCGACTGTGATTTCGATTTTCAGATGCCCAAAATCCGGCCGCGAGAAGTTTTCGGTGACTTTAGCTGCCTCCGTCAACGGACTGCCTCCCGCATCGAGCCAGGAGTCTTCGCGGAATCCGCTGGTGTGGATCACCAGCGCAGCGCCTTCCCATTTGCCGGAAGAGTATCCGTTCCAGGAGGGGTTCGGGTCGGCCGGCAGAGGCCGTCCGTCCGTGAAAATCTGCCGATAGCTGGTATTGCGCTCGCTCAGGATCACCAGCAATCCCGGAAGCTGAATGAACTTCTTGAGCAGGCCGTCCGTGAGCATCCGGACCCCGCCTCTTGGCAAGCAATGGGACTGAGGATCGTCTTTGCTGTTGTCCGCTCTGCGCCTTCGGACCAGCTCCGCGGCCCAGGGCTGATAGGGCAAGCCGTTCTTCAGGCTCCAGCCGAGGTTGATGAACTCCTGCCCGATCTTCTGATCGGGGCAGCCTTCCGGCGGGCAGGGCCGGTTATCTTCCCAAGCCCAGACGCCGGAGAGATCTGGTTTGCCGTCGGGGG
>DASQJB010000104.1:0-14989 GCA_035631295.1 Bryobacteraceae bacterium
CGCGGTGAAGAAACCGGTGAAGGCCGTCGCGGCGGCGGGCACGTGGAAATAGAGGATCTGGTAGGCTGCGACATTAGCCTCTTTCGGAAGCACGAACCAAACTTTGTAAAGGGTCCAGGTCACCAGGCCGATGCCGGCGGCGGCCAGAAGGTACATGATTTTTTCACGCATATGTTCCTTTAGACTGCGCCCCCGCTCGCTGTCATCCCACTAAAACAATATCTATGAATACCACGGCCAACAAAGAGAAGATCACGTCGAACGCGACCAGCACGCGCAGCCAGATGGCGTTGGCCGCGGATATAGGCTTGCCGGCGAACAGATCCGCCGTGAGCAGGATGGCGGCCAGTAAAGCCGGAATCAGGAACGGATAGGTCAGAATCGGCAGCATCAGCTCCCGCATTCGCAGATTCACCGTGAGGGCGCTGAAAGCGGTGCCGATGACGGTGATGGCCCAGGTGGTCAGCAGGATCACCATGATGATCCAACCAAGCTGAGCGCGCAGCCGAACGTCGTACATTACGCTGAAGACGGCCAGCGAGACGATCTCGACCGCCAGCAGCAGGGCGAAATTCGCGAGGGCTTTGCCCAGGAACAAGACTCCGGGAGCGGCGGGCGAAGCCACAAGCGCATCCAGGCAATCGTTCTGCAATTCGCGCGCGAAGCTGCGGTTGAGAGACAGCGCGCCGGCGAAGGCGAAGGCGAGCCACAGCAGGCCGCCCGCATAGTCGTTGACGTCGATGTTGAGGTTGGCTGGATCGAAGGCGAAGCTGAACAGCAGGAAGATCACGACGGCAAACGCTAGCGAGGCGTTCAAGGCTTCCTTGGTTCGCATCTCCGAGCGCAAGTCCTTGGCGGCGATGGCGAGCGATTGGCGAAGGAAGGTCATATTCACGGCGTCGGCATGAGTGCCGACGCGGCAGACACGAGTGTCTGCGCCACTTGGCCATTAGTTTTCCCCATAAGTCCGATACAACCAGCCAGTATCGACGAGCATCTCTTGCCGGCGCTCGCCCGCAAAAGCGATCTGGCCGCGCTGGATCAAAGCGACGTGCGTAGCCAGCTCCAACGCCTCGCGGAGCTGATGTGTGGACATCACTACGGTTCCTCCGCGTTGGTGCGTTTCCTCGAGCAGTGCGTGAAGCACGGCAATGGCGCGATCATCGAGCGCGGTGAAAGGCTCGTCAAGCAGAAGCAAATCGGGAGCGTGCAGGAACACGCGCGCGACGGCCAGCCTCTGGCGCATGCCGCGAGAAAACTCGCGCACGAGCCCGTCGCGCACGCGATCCAGGCCTGTGCGCTCCAGCATTTCGTCGGCGCGCTTTACGGGATTGGGAACGCCGTAGAGGCGGGCGAAGAGCAGCAGGTTCTCGATGGCGGAAAGCTCATCATAGAGCGAGATGCCGTGGCCGAGGACGCCGATACGGCGGCGCGTGGACTCTTGGCGGGCGTCCTCGCCTTGCACGCGGACTTTGCCTTTCGTGGGTTTCGAGAGGCCGGCGAGGATGCGCAGCAGAGTGGTTTTGCCGGCGCCATTGCGGCCGAGCAAGGCGACCGTCGAGCCGGCGGCGACCTGAATGTTTATCTCTCGCAGGGCCGGGAAATCGCCGTAGTATTTCCAAACACCCTCGACATCGAGAGCGTTCAAGCGGCGCCCTTTCGATAAAGCAGCGTACCGCCCAAAGCCAGGATGCCGAGCATCAACCCAAGGACCCAATAAAGACGGTTGTAGATCCGCGCCATGCCGGCCGTGGTTTTTGGAGCGCCGCTATCGTCCTCCTGGTCCTGGTTTTGCGCGGATTCAGTGCGCAACGCGCCCGTGCCTTCGATATTCAATTCGTAAGAGGCGCCGGCGGGCACTTCGTACACGTGAGCCTGGGTGCGCGGCTCCGTGCCCAAATCTTTCAAGTTGTCTCCCGATAGTGTGACTGTGCTGGCGCTCACCAGCCGCAGAGGATCTTTTCCGACGACTTTACCTGAAAACTTCTTCGGGTCCGGCAGCGTGTAGGCAAGCTCGAAATCGGTCGAGCCTGGCTTGACCGGATAGCCGATCTTGTAGACGTCGGGCTGGGCGGTCTTCTCGGGCGTGCGGCGAATGGGCATGCCGCCGGGCGCCGTGACCGTAACCTCGGTCCGCGCGCCCGTAGGGAGGTAAATCTGAATCGAGCCTTTGGCGGCGTCTTGGAACGTGGTGTTGCCTTTGTTTTCGAGCAGGAACGTTTCGCTGACGCGAAGCTGGCCGTCCACTGGCTCGAGGATGATCAAGTGCTGCTGGGCAATGTCGGCGGAGAGCTTGCTGGTCGCGTCGTAGACGTTTAGCTTGACGCCAGTCGAGGGCGCACCCGGCTGAAGGATGGAGTTGTAAGTGACTCCTTGAAATTCAGTCTGAAGCAGCGCGGGAGGGCTGGGGACGTCTTGATCGATGGCGAACTTGCCGTCGGCGCCGGATTTCCCGCTGCCGAGAGTCTGCATGCCGCCCGCGCCGGGATGGATGAGCGTCACGGTGACTCCGGGCTGCGGCTTTCCGGTGGTGGCATTTACGACTGTGCCGTCGATGGAGGCAAGGAGACAGGAAACAGGAGTCAGGAGACAGGTGAGGAGGACAGCGGTTCTCATGACATTGCCTTTCCGCATTCGCCGCAGAATTTCATGGGCTTGGCGAATTTAGCCCCGCAGCTTGGACACACCAAACCTGAGTGCGGCTTGGGCAGCGGCGCTGCCGCGGCGGCGGCGGCTACCGGCGGTTTTTCCACCTGCTCGATTTGCGCGATCACTCCCGCAAGCTCCTTCTGAAGCCCTAGTTTGGTCTGCTGGTAATCGGCGTCGGAAAGCTTGCCGACGCGGTACTCGAACTGCAAATCACGAAGATTTTCGTAGATCGCCGCTTTCCGCTCTTCCAAATGCCGCGTAGGCGACAGGGGTTCGGGCGCGGGCAAATCCTGTTTGCGCACGAACAGCGTGAATAAAACGGCGGCTGCGACCACCAAAACTACAGCCGAGCCTAAAACCATCAGTCGAGCTTCGCCAGATCCTTTTCTATTTTTTCAAGCACCGCCGGATCGACTTCGGCCGAAGCGGCTGGGGCGGGCTTCCGTTGCAGCAGGCGGCGAATCGCGAGGATCACCAAACCCAGACCTAGAGTCAGCGCCACGTACGGTCCCATCGTGCCCATCGCGCCGGGCGGGACCACCAGCACGTCCTTGCCCCGCTCCTTCACAAACTGATCCAGAATCTGGCTCTCGCCCATCCCGGCCTGAAGCATGGTCAGCATTTTCTGCTTGTCTCTTTTGCATTCGGGGCACCCCGGCTGCATCTGACAAGCCATGTTCTGCTTGCAGCCGCAGTTGCAGTTCAGCTTGGCCGCGATGGCGTTGATTTCGCGAGTGTCCCAAGGCGGCGTGGTTTGCGCAAACGCGAGCACCGCCAGGATTGCGATCAGAAGACTAGTTTTCAACTCTCGCATGTTTACCCGTAACCGCGACAACTTCCGTGCGCGGGTAGACCAGCTTGCTCTTGCTGGGAATCAAACAAATGATCGTTCCCGCCAGCACCACCCAATAACCGATCCAGATCCAGCTCACCAGCGGAAACACATACGCGTCGAGCACGGCGGCATTCGGATTCGTATCCGAAGCGCCGGCGAAGTTGACATAAAAATCCGCGTTCAAGCGACGGCGGATCGCGACCTCCGAAGTGGGCTGGTTGGGCGCGATGTAGAAGCGCCGCTCCGGCTCGAGGATGCCGAGGGACTGGCCGTCTTTGGAGGCGTCGAGATAGATGCGCCACCAGCGGAAATTGTCATTTTGACCCTGCTGGACGCGAACCAGCCGGAGATCGTAATGGCCGATGTGCGCCGTTTGGCCAGGCGACAACTCGACTTTCAGATCCTGGTTGAAGGCGGCGCCGGTGAAGCCGATGAACATGAACACGATGCCCATGTGGACGATGTAGCCGCCGTAGCGCCGCGTATTGCGGTGCGTCAGCTCGGCCATCGACGCGAACAGATTTGAGCCGCTTTTAGCGCGGATGGCGTTCGCGCCCTTGAAAAATTCGACGACGATGGTGGCCGTGACGAATGTGCACAGAAGGAATGACACCAACGAGTAGGGATGATGGACGCCCAGCGCGAACAGGCCGGCGGCGACGACGACTCCCGCGGCGAGAGGCAAGGCGAAGGCGCGCTTCAAGCTCTCCAACGAGCTGCGCCGCCAAGCGATCAGCGGCCCGACGCCGGTCAAGAGCATCAATCCCAAACCGATGGGGATGTTGATGCGGTCGAAGAACGGCTTATCGACGCTGATCTTTTCACCCGTGAGCTTTTCCGTGATGACCGGGAATAATGTGCCCCATAGCACCGCGAAACAAGCCGCCAGCAGCAGCAGATTATTGAACATGAAGCTCGATTCGCGGGAAAGGACGCTTTCCAGCGGAGCTTCGCTCTTGAGATAGGTCATCCGGCTCAGGATCAGATACAGCGTGGCTGCGATGCCCACCGCTTCGAACCAGACGAAATAGGGACTGAGGGGCGATTGCGCAAAGGCGTGGACGGATTGGACAATTCCCGTCCGCGTCAGCGAAGTTCCGAAGATGCACAGCCAGAACGTGGCGCTCACCAGCACCATGTTCCAGACCTTCATCATGCCTTTCTTTTCCTGCATCATGACCGAGTGCAGGAACGCGGTGGCGGTGATCCAGGGCAGCAGTGAAGCGTTCTCGACGGGGTCCCAAGCCCAGTAGCCGCCCCAGCCGAGTACTGCGTAAGCCCAACCGGCGCCAAGCAGGATGCCGGTGGTTTGGAACCCCCACGTCACCAGGGTCCAGCGGCGAGTGGTGTGAATCCACGCTTCGCCGGGTTGTTTGGTGAGCAGCGATCCGATCGCGAATGCGAACGGCACGGCGAATCCCACATAGCCCAGATACAGCATGGGCGGGTGAATCGCCATCGTCCAGTATTGAAGCAGCGGATTGAGGCCGTTGCCGTCGGTGACTTTGTCCAGCCCAATGACGCCCTTGCCGGCCATCAGCATCTTGAAGGGGCTTTCGACAAAGGAAATCAAGACCAGGAAAAATGTTTGGATCGTCATCAACACGGCGGTGACGTAGGGCATCATCTCGCGGAATTTGCGCCGGTTTTGATACATCACCACCGAGGAATACGTAGCCAGGAGCCAGGCCCACAGCAGGAGCGAGCCTTCCTGGCCGCCCCACCACGCCGCGAACTTGTAGACCGACGGCATGGCCTTATTGCTGTGCTCCCACACGTAGATCATGCGGAAGTCGCCTTGGTAAAGCTTATCGATGAGCAGAGCGGCGGCGAGCGTCAGCAGTCCCCAAACGGAATAGACAGAGCGCTCGGCGCTCGCGGCAAGGAACGGGCGCCGTGCATGTTTGCCGACGAGGGCGGCGACAACGGCGTAAATCGAAAAACAGAATGCAAGCAGGATGGCCAGCGCGCCTACATTTTCCATTAACTTTTAGTGTACCTCCCTATCGGATTTCCGGGAGAACCGAATCGAAGGTTTGACGCCCGAGGCGGGCGGGTGCTTCCAGCCTTTTTGAGGCTGCGGTTGGGTTCGTTTTGGGTTCGATCTCACTCATCGGTTCCGTGTTTTCAATAACTTGGTGGGTTCGTTCCGCAAATTTTGTCCCGGCGGTCCGCTTTGGGGATTGGGGTCGCTCCGCAATTTTCTTCTCCTGGAAATGCTCTCTGCGCATAAGGACATGCCGAGGAAACAGTATAGGCGCGGAAAGGAGAGCAGGGGCCGTTTCAAGAGAGCAACTGTTGCCCCTGAAGATTTTATATGATCTCCTATCGAAGAAATGAGCGATCTTGCCAAATGGGAGGTTCGCGGTCCTGTGCGTCTGGTCGCGAACGATATCGCCGAATGGGACTTGGCCAAAGACGAATGGGGTCCCCTTCGGCATTTCAATTCCGCCAGCTTCACTAGGGACGGCAAACTCGACGAGAGCCGCCATTACAATCCGGATGGAACTATTGCCCGGCAAAAGTGTCTGTACGACGAAGCGGGCCGGCTGGTCGAGACACAGTTTTGGATGGACGACGCGCTCTCCAATCAGACCCTGTACGTTTATGACAACGCCGGCAGGCACATTCGAACGGTGGATGTGAGCCGCGACGGCACGCGGCGAGATTCTGAAGCTTCCACGTACGACAGTAGTGGGCGAAGAACTACGGTGCGCTTCCTGGCGCCGCACAAACCCAACGTTGATGTGATGTACGCAGTTGAAGGCGTGGATCATGGATATGGAGCTCCAGGCGCTGTCACCATGACTATCGCGTGCAACGCCCAGGATTTGCCGGCGGAGGTTCTCTTCCATGACGCCCAAAATGCCCTGATTCGCCGGGTTGTTTTCGTCAGGGACGAGGTTGGGCGATTGTTAAGCGATGAGTTGCAGTTTGGCGAGATGCCTCCATTTCCGGAGCTCGAAGAGCAGGCGGAGAACCGCGCGGCGATCTTTGAGGTGATCTTCGGTCCCGCACGGGCGTTCATGAAGACCACCAATGCCTACGACGAAAAAGGGCGCGTCATAGAGCGGAACATGCGGACAGGATACCTCGGCGAGGACCGGACGACCATTGGCTACGACGAGCATGACAACCCGATCGAGCAAACAGCGGAGCATTATGCGGGCGAAGTTAGCGCGGGCGAGCATGGCGAGCTGCACACAACCTCAGAGAGATCCCACACCCAGCGCACCCGCTTCGATTATCAATACGATGCGGAAGGCAATTGGACCGAGCGCGTAGTCTGGGGGAGGCTAGAACCGAACCCAAACTTTCAACGCTCCAATTTGAAGCGCCGCGGAATCAGCTATTACGGCCGGGGCGTTAGCCCGTGATCCGTCCGTAGGCTCAACCCCGCCCTCATGGGCGGGCTGAAAATCCGGTCGGCGCCGTGCCAGAGAGCGCACCCAACCCCGACGGTTAGTTTACTTGCGCGCCCATGTGGCAAAGCAGACAAGCGGTGCGGGCATCCTGCGGGGCGGCGCAGGCAAGAGTGAACAACTGACCGTGCACCAAGTGGCTCCGCACGATGTGGTAAGCCCCGGGGCTGGGCGCCGTGGCGGACGCAGGCGAAACAGTCAGCCTGGCGCTGCGGCCGGCAATCTGGTAGTCGACTTCGGCGGTGGATCCTTTGATACGGGCGCTGGTGAGGCGAATAAACGAGGGCGGGTCGTGCCGCAAGGGGACGTCGAAGGAGCGGGATTTGAGCCAAGCTGAGATTTGAGCGGGGTCGGCGGAATGGAGGTCGGAGGAAGGGGGCCGGAGCCAGAGGAGAAAAATCGCAACCGCGGCAACGGCGGAGACGCCTGCGGCGAAACGCGGTAGCCAGTGCTTCGCCTTCCCCTCTTGTGGCGGGACTGAAGTCCCGCGCGGGCTAAAGCCCGCCCTCCAAGCCAACTCCGGCGGCGCCTTCGCCGGACCCAAGTGCCGGACCAAAACGGCTTCCAGTTCATGCTTGAGCATATCGAAACCTCTTGAGTCTTCTTTCTAGAATCTTGTGCGCCCGGTTGAGCCGCGACGCGACGGTGCCCCGGGAGCAAGCCAAAACCTCCGCAATCTCTTCGTAGGACAGGTCCTCCGTGTAGCGGAGAACGATCACCACGCGGTGCTCCGGTGAGAGCTTCGCGACGGCTTCGCGAACATAATCCTGCGCCTCTTCCCGCAGCAAGCCCGCCAAAGTGGTTTCGCGCGCGGGCAGAACTGCATCAATCGTATCTTCGAGAAACGGCAGCAAACGGCGGCGGCGTTTCTGGTAATCCAGGCACGCGTTCACAGTCACGCGATAAAGCCAGGTTTCAAATCGCGCGCCACCATGGTATTCCTGAATGCGCGTCAGGAGCTTGACGAACACGTCTTGCGCGATATCCAGCGCCGCGGCCGGATCGCCTGCGAATCGCAGCGCTATGGAATACACTTTGTCGCGATGGGCTTCGAAGAGGCAGGCGAAAGCGCTAGCGTCGCCCCGCTGACAAGCTTCGATTATCTCTGTGTCGCTTCCGACTTCGCTTTCTTTGGGGGCGTCTTCGTGGAGCACCATGTCAACCCAGCCAGTTTAGCCTAAGCTCGTCAGTCGACCGCTCCCTTACGGTCGCGGCTCTGAAAGTTCAGTTGACCGCTCCCTCACGGTCGCGGCTCTGAATTTGGACGACTGGGCGGGGTGATTGCTTCCCGGTATTTGTGCGCTCGGTGTGCGCTCAAATCGAGCTTGCGGGCTTGGCGATCGCCGGGTCGGCTACGGACGGCTTGGCTTCATACTTCGAGGCGCACTTGGCCTGAATTTTGGTGGCGTGGAAGACGCCGCTAGCGTCGAGCTTGCCGTCTGCGAGCGCGTCGGCGTGATCTTTGAAAGTGTCGGGCAGCGGATCGATGCCCGTGTACTCCACTTGCAGATGCTGGCCCGAGTTGGCCAATCCTTCGTTTTCGACGATGACGAAATCTACGGCGGCTCCGCTATGGGTGATGGAGTGGGGCAAGACGTAACCGCGAACGCGAAGGCGCTTGGCCTGAGCCTGATCGCCCATTTGCTTCAGCTCGGGGATGGTCTTGAAATAGGTTTGGCCGTCCTTGACTCCGCCTACGGCAAGCCAAGCCAGCGTGCCGATAATAGCGGCGCTCAGAAGTCCGTATTTCGCGTAGCGGTTCACGGCAAGGTGCTCCTTTTGGTTCAAGTGTACCGCATGGGGCGCTCGGCGTCGCGCCGGTTTTTACGGTCATCGCGCCGCAAGATTCCCGAGCGTCCGCTCCCTCACGGTGGCGGTTCTGTTTGTTTAGACGCATAGGATGCCGCGAGCTTCCCTGAGATGTTGCAGCGCGCGACTTGCAGCGTCAAATCCGCGTCAAAATTCGCCGCTTCCCGTTGACAGTCCATTTTCATCGGTATAGGATCGACGAGATTGCATGCAAGGAGGGCCATGCGTCTGTTGAAGACCGGCGTTTGTTTCTTGATTTTGGCGGCGGCAGCCTTTGCGCAGTCCGACCGCGGCACGATTACGGGGACGATTTCCGATCCCGCGGGGGCGGTGGTGCAGAGCGCCAGGATCGAAGTGAAGAACATGGACACCGGCACGGTGTTCCAGGGAGGCACTTCGTCCACGGGCAATTACGTGATCGCCGTACCCGTGGGCAGATACGAATTGGACGTTACCGTAACGGGATTTAAGAAGTATGTCCGGCAGAATCTCCAGGTGGCCGTCGCGACGGACACGCGCCAGGACGTAACCCTGGAAGTGGGCGCCGCGACCGAATCCGTCACGGTGACGGGAGAAGCGCCTCTGCTAAAGACGGAAAGCGGCGAGTTGAGCCACAATGTTTCGGCCAGCGACGCAAATAATCTTCCTGTCCTGATGCTTACGGGAAGCCAGAGCTTGTTCTCTAACGGGTTCGGCAACATCCGCGACCCGCTGGCCGTTTCGCAACTTCTGCCCGGCGTGACTTATGCTACCGACGCCGGCATCAGCGTGAACGGCTTGCCCGCCTCCACCCAAGCCCTTCGCATCGAGGGCCAGGACGCCACCAACGGTACGTGGCGTCAAAACACACAGATCAGCCAGAGCGGCATGGACGCCATCCAGGAAGTATCCATTCAGACCAGCAATTTCGCGGCGGAATACGGGCAAGCCGGGGGCGGCTACTTCAACTACACCATGAAATCCGGCACGAACCAGCTCCACGGCAGCGCCTACCTGCAAATGGTGAACGACGCTTTGAATGCAGGTTTGCCTTTCACCGACGCCGGCCTTACGGACAGCCGCAAAGCGGGCCAGCTCAACCGCCCTGCCGAGCGAAAGTTCGACTACGGCGGCACCATCGGCGGTCCGATCCGCATCCCCAAGGTGTACAACGGCCAGAACAGGAGTTTCTTCTTCTTCAATTTTGAGCGGTACCAGGAAACGAAGGGTTTCCCGTTCCTGTATACAGTTCCGACCGACGCCTATCGCAAGGGCGACTTTTCCAGCACCCCGCTGTTCCCGGTTGGATTTCCTGGACCGCCGCTCACCGACGCGCTGGGGCGGATCATGCTCGTGGATCAAGTCTACGATCCAAAGACCACCAGAACGCTGCCAACCGGCGAGGTAGTGCGCGATCCGTTTCCGGGAGGCGTCATTCCGCCCGGCCAGCTCGATCCAGTCGCATTAGCGATCCAGAACTACATTCCCAAAGCGAATGTCCCCGGCCTCGCATTGAACAATTACGTCGGGCCGAACTACACCGACTATCAGCACACAACGAACTGGTCCGTAAAATTGGACCACCAGATCAGCCCGACCATCAAGCTGTCCGGATTTTACAATCGCACTCTGACGTACAACCCCAATAGCAACGGATTACCGGGGCCGATTAACCAACCCGCGGTCACCAATAACAGCTCGAATACTACGCGCATCAACTACGATCAGAGCATCAGTCCAACGCTTCTGCTGCACTTGGGAATCGGCATGCTGTATACCTATATCCCCTCGGGGGCGCAGCACTTCGACCAAACCACGCTGGGGCTGCACGGATACTATAATTCCACCTACTTTCCGAACTTCACCGGCCTCAACGACTTCTTCAACGGCGGCGTCAACTTGTCGCCGGGCGGGTTCGGTGGAGGCGGGGCCATCGGTCCGAACGGATTCTTTCAGAACCTCTGGGACGAAAAACCCACCGCCAATGCAAACTTGACCTGGGTGAAAGGCAACCACACATACAAGTTCGGGGGAGAGCTGATGATCGAGGGCTTCCCCGACATCAGCGACTACCGCACCAACGGTATTTTTGGAGCTTCAGCGACTTCGACCGCCAATCCGGACGAGAACCGGGTGGGCGCAGCATTCCCGTTCACTACCGGATTCGGCTACGCCAGTTTCCTTCTGGGCCAGGTGGATAACCTTAACATCAATCCGCCGCAGCAGTCCAAGCTGGGCAACCATTCCTTAGGGTTTTACGCGCAGGATAGCTGGAAGGTGACCAGGAAGCTTACGCTCGATTACGGTCTCCGGTACGACTATGTCACTTATCTGAGAGAGCAGTATGGCCGCATGCCATCTGGCTCCTTCAATACGATCAATCCGACGCTTGGACGCAATGGAGCCACGCTGTTTGAGGGGTATGGAAGCGGACGCTGCAACTGCGAGTTCTCCCACAACTATCCGTGGGCTTTTCAGCCGCGTATCTCCTTCGCCTACCAGGTGTTCCCGAAGACAGTGATCCGCGGAGGCTTTGGAATCCAGTATTCTGCCGCGCCGAACAATGCCTTTCTCTCATACAACGACACCGTTTTCTATCAATTCAACGGACCGGGATACGGTATTCCGTTCTTGAATAATCTGACCTCGGGCAATCCGTTCGCCCCTGGTAATCCGCAAGGCTTGGCCCCGCTGGTCTATCCGAACTTCGATGAAGGGATCTTCCCGACGAAGACGGGACTCGGATACGTTCCCCAATCGCCGTTCATCACCATGGACCGAAGCTCCCGGCCGCCGCGAATCTGGACGTGGAGCTTCGGCGTGCAACGCGAACTTATGCGCGACCTCGTATTCGAGGCGACGTACGTGGGCAACCGGGGCGTATGGTTTACGGCTCCCGAATTGGATGCCCTTTCCTATAACGCACTTCAACCGTCCGATCTGACCCGGTGGGGTCTCAATATCAACAACCCCGCCGACCAACAGTTGTTGTTGACGCCCATCAGTTCACCGGCTGTGATCTCGCGCTTCCCCTGGCTGGCCAATCCTAATTCCGTGTATAACGGATTTCCCAGCAGTCAACCGCTGAACCAGGCCATCCGCCCGGTTCCGCAGTGGGATGGCGTGCCTCCGTTCCTGGGGCCGCCGCTGGGATCGACGTGGTACGACGCGCTCCAGATCAAGGGCACCAAGCGCTATTCGCACGGCCTGAGCATGCAGGGGTCGTTCTCGTGGAGCAAGAATGAAGTGCTGGGAACCAGCGCGGAGACGCAGTACTTCACGCCCGGCACGCCGCTCATCAACGATGTGTATAACGTGGGGCAGAATAAGCAGCTTGCCCAACTCGGCCGGCCGTTGGCGATTGTGATCTCCGGGACATACGTCACGCCGAAGATGCGCGGAGATAGCAGCTTCGCCAAAGCTGCGTCGCAAGTGCTGCGGGACTGGCAGCTCGGCGCGTTGTTGCGATATCAGAGCGGGGCGCTGATTCAAACGCCGCCTTCCAACAACGGCCTGACAGACCAGCTTGCCCGCGCGGGAGATATCGCGCATTTCAATAATCCCGCCGGCTGGGGCGGCGGCTTCACCTTCTATAACGTGGTTCCCGGTAAGAATCCTTTCTTGATAGATCCGAATCAGAAGGGCTTCGACCCCACCAAACAACTCGCGCTGAATCCCGCCGCATGGGTGGATGCCGCGCCGGGACAGTGGGGCGCTTCCGCGCCGTTCTATAACAATTACCGCTGGCAGCGCCAACCCATGGAGAACGTCAGCTTTGCCCGCAACTTCCGGATGGGCAAAGAGGGACGGTACACCTTCCAGGTGCGCGCGGAGTTCCAGAATATTTTCAACCGCTTGTTCTACTCGATGCCGTCCGTGACGGGCGGATTTTTCCCAGTAACTCCCGCGACGCCGGCGCAGAACATGAACGCATTCCCCAACGGGCAGACGGGCGCGTTGTCGGCGGGCTATGGCTTCGTGAACTTCCTCAACGGCGCGGGATCGCAGCCACGTTCGGGTCAGATCATCGCGCGTTTCACGTTCTAGCCGCGGGAGTACGCGACGAGACTTCTTTCCGGACGACAATTCCGGCGCAAATTCCGTATTTTTCGCGCGCTTTGCATCTAGATTAAGTCGCCGTCGATCTCCTAAAATGGATCACGGCGACTTGCAGCGACGCCGGATTTAAAAATCCAAAACAGGAAAAAACAACATGAGGAGATTTCTGCTCACTCTTATCCTGTGTGGCGCTCCTATGGCGTATGCCTATGAGTATCAGTTACCATTCAACGCCTGCCAGTGGCGCGCGCGGACTTACGGTTGCGGGCTATCAGTTCAGCACAGACACGGTCGTCGGCGATTGCAGTTGCTACACGGCGACCTCCGGATCGGGGCGCGGTTCTCGTAGCACGACAACATATCATTACAACGTCTGCATGTGGGACCTTTACGGAAATCTGATCAGTTTGACGCCGGTATCGAGCCCTCTAGCTGCTCCAACGCCGCTGCAACAAACGGGAACAGAGATCGTCTACGCCGTAAACGGCGCGAGCAGCACGGGGCGGGATACCAGGGGTTTTGGGTTCGTGAACACGCCCTCGTCGCATTATTCATGGCAGACGCCGAGCGGCGGATATGCCGTGATCCCCTATGCCGTCTATACGATTACCGCGACGCTTGTGAGCGACGGCGATTTTCCGCTAGTTTACGACGGAGGCAGCGTAATAGCGTCCGTCTCCGGGACGTACACGCCATCGCCGGGAACAGCCACAGTTTCGTCGACCACCTGCCCAAGCTCAGTGCCGGCCGGCTCGGCGTGCTCGGTGACCGTATCCTACAATCCCACCACGATCAAATGCACGGGTTCTCCTTATGGATATGCCTACAGTGGGATAGATTTATCGCTGATAACAGACGCGGGCGGGAGCAAGGATTTTACGGAAGGGTTCACCGTCACAGGCGTGCCTGTCTGCGACGATTAAGCCCGCAAACGGCGCGAGTCGCTATCCTATTAAAAATGGCTCGGGCCGATGTTTACCTCAAAATCGAACTGGATTTGGACGATCTGGAAAAGCCGGAGCGCATCGCGGCGGAGATGTGCTGGATGCTGCGCAAGATTTACGGTGTCCGCCAAGCCGAGGTTTCCAATATCGTCGAGCGGGAAAGCTGAAAGCTCTCCCTGCGATAATGGAATCTTCCCATGAATGTCAGCGTGGTGATACCCGCGTTCAACGAGGAACAGGGCGTCGCAAAGATTATTGGCGAGTTGCGGGCCGTGCTGGAAGAGCGCGGGATCGCGGCGGAGATTTTGGTGTTCGACGACGGATCGAGCGATCACACGGCTCAGGCGGCGGCGGGCGCGGGAGCCAGGGTCTTCCGGCATCGCAGCAACCGCGCCTACGGCGCGGCGCTGAAGAGCGGAATTTCGGCGGCTTCCAACGAATACGTCGTGATTACCGACGCGGACGGCACTTACCCTTGCCAATATATTCCCCAGATGCTCAAGCGGCTGGAAACTTCGGACATGGTGGTGGGCGCGCGAATTGGATCGAACGTGAAGATCCCGGCCATCCGCAAGCCCGCGAAATGGGCGCTGAATCAGCTTGCGAATTATATGACGCGCACGAAAATTCCCGACCTCAACAGCGGCCTGCGCGCAGGGACGTGGCCATGCAATATTTCGCGATTCTACCTGACCAGTTCAGTTGGACCACCACTATCACGCTGGCGATGCATTGCGATAAGTACGCCGTGACGTATATGCCGATCGATTATCGGGCGCGGCAGGGGCGCTCGAAAATCGTGCCGTGGGACGCGGGCAGCTTCGCGATTTTGATTCTGCGCACGGCTATGCTCTTCCGGCCGCTCCGAATTTTTGTACCCGTCGTCGTATTGTGCCTGCTGTACGGCGTGGTGAAGATGAGCGTCGATTTAACGCACCAACCGAACATCTCCGCGTCCGCGCTGCTGGCGTTCGTGAGCGCGCTGTTGATTTTGCTGATCGGGATGCTTGGCGACGCGTTGGCGACGCGACTGGGGCGGTTAAGCTCGCAGATCACGGGCGTGCGAACGGCGGATTTGGTGGAGGTGGGCGACGAGGCGCCGGGAGTCGAGGCCAAGGGCTAGTGCCGACACGACCAGGCAAGAGTGCCCGCGCCCCCCCATATCTTGCCAGATCGTCTCAAGCTGAAAGTGGCACGGACTCTCAGTCTGGCGCGTTCCGACTCGTCGGGACGCATAGTTCAGCCCAGGCTCGTGAAAAATGCGGGCGAGCAGATGCTCACCTGTGCCGCAG